>NZ_JBQSYH010000001.1:0-419042 GCF_052379125.1 Halomonas sp. AOP13-D3-9
ACAATGACGTTGTACTGAAGTGGGTCGTTATTCTGCCGATATTTTTGAAAATTAAAAAAACATTGGCAGTATTTTTGTAAGCTATTTCGGAAAATTTTGTAAGATATTTCTTACAAATATGGAAATTCATATAATTTTATTTTTATTAACCTACTGATTTTATATCACTATTTCTAGTTTTAAGTGCTCTGGCAGTCCCTAAGCCATCGCCGCTGCCTAGCTGCAAACGGTTGCGCCTTCATGGTATCTCGCTACGCTAAGCCCCTCTTATTAGCAACGGTCTATCCAAGGAGGGAGGCGATGGCAGACGGCAACGGTCTATCCTTTACGCTGACACTGCCCGGCGTAGACGATGTCGCCGTGGTGGATTTTACTCACCGCGAGGCCCTTTCCGCCCCCTTTGAGCTAACGCTCAACTTTGCCAGCCGCAATGGTCAACTCAATGCCGCCGAGCTACTAGACCGTGAAGCGACGCTCACTGTTTGGCACAGCGGAGAAGCGCTACGCCACATTCATGGCATTGTCAGCGAATTTTCCCAGGGTGATCGCGGACATCGCCGCACCTTCTACTCCTTAGTGCTACGTCCCGCCCTTTGGCGTCTTTCGCTGCGGCACAACTCGCGTATTTTCCAACAAGTCACACCCATCGCGATTATCACCACCCTCTGCCAGGAACGCGGCATGGGCGATGTCACCTTTGACGTGACCCGTGAACTGGCCGAGCGTGAGTACTGTGTGCAGTACCGGGAGAGCGACCTAGCCTTTATCGAGCGCCTTGCCGCTGAAGAGGGGCTGTTCTATTACCACACCTTTGAGGCAGGCGCCCACCGGCTGGTCTTTAGCGACGATCCTAAAATGCTCAGCACGCTCGGTGAACGCACCTACCACAGCCGTGCCGGGGGAACACCGCCTACCCGCCATGTGCGCAAACTGCGCCAGACTGCGCGAGTGGCCAGTTCCTCTGCCATGCTCAAGGACTACACCTTCAAGAACCCCGGCTATGCACAACTGCATGAGCACCAGGGCCGCGATATTGAGCAGCACGGACAGCGCGCCGACTATGAACACTACGACTACCCAGGGCGCTATAAGCGAGACGCTTCCGGCAAGCCGTTTACCCGCACACGACTTGAATACCTGCGCCGCGAAGCCATCACGGCACATGCCGAGAGTGACCTGCCCGAGCTTGCCCCAGGGGCGCGCTTTACCCTCACCGATCACGACGCCGACGCCCTTAACCGCGACTGGCAGCTTATCGAGGTCACCCATTACGGCGAACAGCCCCAAGCGCTGGAAGAGGACAGCATCGCCAGTAGCGATACGGGCGGGATGACCCGCTACCACAACACCTTGGTACTGGGGCCTGGCGACACAGCCTGGCGGGCAACACCCAACCCCAAGCCACGCGTGGATGGCCCGCAGGTGGCGTTTGTGGTGGGGCCGCCAGGGGAAGAGATTCACTGTGACGAGTATGGCCGGGTCAAGGTGCAGTTTCCCTGGGATCGCTACGCGGAGCCTAATGAGAAGGCCAGTTGCTGGGTACGGGTGTCGCAAGGCTGGGCGGGGGTGGGTTACGGCAGTATCGCCATTCCGCGGATAGGGCATGAGGTCACGATTTCATTCCTTGAAGGTGACCCGGACCAGCCGCTGATCACCGGGCGTACTTATCATGCCGCTAATACAGCGCCGTACCTACTCCCCGAGCACAAAACCCGCACCACGATCAAAACCCAGACCCACCAAGGCGAAGGCTTCAACGAACTGTGCTTTGAAGACAAGGCCGGGGAAGAGTTTATCTACATGCACGCCCAGAAAAACCTGGAGCTGCATGTCCTCAACTCCCGCCAGAAGCGGGTCGAGTTCGACGACACCGCCACCATTGGCAATAACTCCCATTTGTCGGTCGCCAAGGATCGCGTCGAAACCATTGACGGTAATCGCGATATCACCGTGCACACTCACCACACCGAACAGGTGGACGGTGATCGCGGGCTAACGGTGGGCGGCAGCTACCAGACCCACGCCAATGGCGATATCACCTTTAAAGCCGATGGCGAGCTGATCCTTGATGCCAGCAAGATTACCCTGGTCGCCGGTGGCGCCGCGCTGGTGGTCGGCGGTGGCAGCGTGGATGTCACCCCGGTACTTAATGTCGGCTCGGCATCGCCCAGTGCGGCGGCGCTCCCCAGCATTCCCGCCGTCTTGGAAGCCGCCGCAGGGGAGGGCAGCCCGTTTGTCTCCCACTGCCCGCTCGAAGGGGAATAACCCATGGCAACGCCCGACTACTGGCTGGCCCGCTGCCATGTGATGGCTTACTCCCCCAGTGCCCGGCGTTGGGAAGAGGAGGCCGACGAAGCGGTCACGGTGGCCGCGGTATTGGCTGAGGACGCAGACGAGGTCAGGGCGCTGTTGCAGCAGCAGTGCCACAATGATGGCCTGGGGCTGATCCGTCTCGATGCCATTGAAACCCTGCTCCAGCGCTGCCGCCGCGAAGGCATCGCCCACGGGCTGGTGGAACTGGCCCACACCACCTCGTCGCAACACCCGGTGGCCTATGGCGAGATGCTGCCCCTCTTACCTGAGAGAGCGCCGGAGAAAGTGCCTGAACCGGCACCGATCATCCCGCCGGTAAACTACCAAGAGACCACCTGGCAAGCGCTGTTTGCCCCCCATCAGCCACCGTTATGGGCGGTCATCGACGGGGTTAACTGCCGGGACGCCATGGCCCGCCTTAGCCAGGCGGAGGCCCAAAGCGCCTGCCTGTATGCCTCAACGGATAGTGCCACCCAGGCCAATGCCCCCTGGCTGGTGCGCTTGGAAGCCGACAGCGACTTACGCCAATGGCTGGAAAGCCTGCCCCAGGATCAACACTGGGGGATTCTGCTGCAATCAAACGCCACCCTAAAGCAACTGCGCAGCCACCTGCGCAAGTTCACCATGCTCTGGACGCCCGCCAACGACCAGGCCCCGGTCTACTTCCGCTTCTACGACCCCCGGGTAGCGCTGGATATGAGCCAAGCCCTGGAGCCCTGGAAGCTGGCCGCTTTTATGGCGTCACTCGAAACGGTGATAGTGTCTGCCTCGCCTTTAATGGTGTTTCCCGCTGAGCTGACATTAACCCCAGCGATTGAGCTCGACGCCGATGCCAGCGAGGTGCAGGGAAGGCTAGTGCGCATTGCCCTCAGCGACGATGCCCGCGCCGCCAACGGCCAAGGGCGGCAGTTTGCGATAGGGCAGGCGGAGTATCAGAGCTTTGGGGAGCTTGCACAGTCAAGGGCGAGCCAAGCCCTTGCACGGTCACTCAAAGAGCGCTATCCCCAGGTATCCGAAGGTGAGCGGGTGCGTGCGGTGATCGAGGCCACACAGCTAGGGGAGCGGTATGGGCTTGCCTCCAGGCAACAGGTTCGCACGCTGGCGAAGTGTTTTATCGAGTTGGGGGAAAGATTTCCCAAAGGATATATAGACGCTCAAAAGATACTCGCAAATCCGGCAACTGCCGCCTGGCGAAAACGTGACCAACTGGAAGCCTGGCTACCCAAAGGGCGTATCAGACGCACGCTTTTGGCACCGAATCGCGATGAGGAAGGTGATATGCAACACGATAATTTTAGGCCCATCGTTAACGAGGAGCGGTTATGAGCTACCAGCCGGGCTTTGAAGAGATGGTGTATCTGTTAGAGACGCAACCGGAAGCCTTCGAGAGGCCGGGGCTAATGTTGCGCTCAATTCGTACATCGCACATGAGCGGTCAGCCGGTGAACGAAAGTGATGTGGCCGCGAGTCTTTACCAGGAATACCTTGACCGGGGAGCAGAACCGCTGACCGAGAGCCCTATCCCTGGGGAACCTGGGGATGAAGAGAGCCAACAGGATCCTATCTTTGGCGCCTGTTGTGTTGAGTGTGATTCACAAACCCCCTGTATCGAGCAAGTTGAGGTGGTGTGCCACACCCACAGCAAGCGTAATACGCGGGTGACCCTGCAAGGTGAAAGCGAGCTCACCGATACCGATGGGAAAATTTATTTTGTCGCTGATAAGTTCGTGACGGGTGATGGAACCTTTGAAGATTTCTTGGCGGGCACGCAGCTGAAAGACGAAGGCCAAGTCGCGATAACGCTGGCCGACTGCTGCCCTCATGGACAACACACCTTAACGTGGACTGACGAACTTAACGGCACTGAGCTTCCCCCAGGAGCGACCACGACCCTCGATTTTACGGTGATGACCCGGCCAGTGCCGCCCATTCCTCTTCCTAATCCAGTAATGGGGATGTCTCATGAGGCCAAGATGGCTTTCAAAGTGGCCGTGATGCTATTGCAAGTGCTTATGCGGCGCTCCTATATGGTCAATGAACAGTCTTTCCGTATTACTTACGACGGTACCAACGACTTTTGCTTTACTGCGGTTACGTTGCCGCAGTTCAAAATAGACGGCAGCGTAACCGTCGTACCGCCCAACCTAGAAAGGCACGATGTTGAAAAAAGTGATGGGCGCTCACTGGCCCAGGAAATGGGTATGGGGTCGCGGGTAAGGCAGGAAACACAACGCCAGGGATGGGAAGTCGAGGCTGCGCTTAACATCGTCTGCGGTGCAGCAACACCGACTATCACGGTGGGGAACGAACCGAGCACGACCACGACCTACGACACCGGGCCCTCGCTCCGCAGAGCAAACAATCAACAGCAACAGAAAAGCGCGGTAGAGCGGTTTATCGACACTTTGACCGATGCGTCTCAGCGTATTGCCAAAAACCTTAGCGCCACGGAAAGTGATGATGATCAGCTGCTGAGCTTCTTTAGCCATGGGCCGGCGATAACGTTGAGTGCCACCAATGAACTGGCGGAGGAAGAGGGCGGCCCTGGGTTAACCCATAAGATAACCCCCGGTATTTCTCTCATTTATGAGTTCGGGATCAGGCTCGATATCTATGCAGCCTTGAAAATGGCCGCTAGAAAAACTCCCCATGGGCGAGCGCTAGTCCTCTTTCTGGAAAACCTCGAAGAGGGCATTGACACCTATATGGTTCAGGCTGGGCTTAAGGCCAAGCTTTATATGGAGGTTGGTCTAGGCGTTGGCCCAGCCCCTACGGAAGATGGGCTGGGCAATCATACGCTCAGGGCCACTTACAACTTCCAAGATAACGCTTTTGAAACCCCCGAAGGACAAATCAGTATCACCTTACGCGCGGTGGTGGGCGGCGGGATAATCGGTTACTTCGACTCTGTGGTGACGGAAGAAACCGTCTTTAACTATGAGGTAACGCTAGCCACCAGTGGCAGTATTGCGCTCACCATTGAAGATGGGCAGTGGGGCTACCGGTTGTCTCATACCGGCGCGGTGCTGCGCGTGCAGGGGTATAAAAAGGCGGATGTGACGGAGCGAGATAGCCAATCAGGTGCTGGTGGCGAAACAAGGATTCGTAGCAGTTCACAGGTTATTCAAAGCTCTGACGGCAGAAGTTGGATAGCAGATGGCGAAGCCCATGCCTACCGCCTGGCGGATAACTGGCAAGGCGACTTTCATCCATTCACATAACGGAGGCTTACGCAGATGAAACCACTGATCGCACTTATTTTATCGCTATCACTCAGCATGGGAACACAGGCAATGGCACAGGAAACCGAGTATCAGTTTGGCGTTCGTTGGAGCGTGAATGGATTGGAATCATCCCTCTACATACAGGGCATTATGCTCGATTTTACCGGCGTCCCCAGTAATTTTGATCGCCGTCAACCGATTAGCGAATATATCAAAAATGGTAGCAACGCCATTGATTTACGCACATGGAGATACGAATATGATCCTGAGCATGAGATACGTGTCTCATTGCTGTATTGGGAACCCGGCCAGAACCCCAACACCGAGGCCAGTACTGCGTTTGAAGTGGTGATGATGCCTGGCGTGGAAGACGCCAAGCCCGAGATAGTGTCAGCAGACCCGGCCGCCCCCTTACAGCCTCGGGAAAGTGAGATCCAATTTAAGAGTAATGAAGACTTTGATACAGTCCATATCCCCTTTAACAACCGTCAACCGATGCCGACTTGGTGCTGGGAGGAGGGTGATGTACTGCGCGATAACGATGCCACCCGCGATAGCTTGACCCGCGAGTACCGTCGGCTGCATGCCCTGTTTGCGGCGGGCGATAACGAGGCTTTGCTGGACGCCGCCTCCACAAGAACCGAAGAGCTGGCGTTGGCCTCGGGAACACCGGAAGAGTATGTGCGGGATCGGTTCAGCTACGACATGTACTTTGATAACCCGGATGTTTACCAGTTAGACGACTTACCCGATCACCCAATGACGCTGAACTTGGCAGCAGGTAATCGTGTAGCCTGGTTAACGGAGGAAGGTGTCAATCAACCACTGCGTTTTAAGAATATTACACAAGAAGGTCGTTCGGCATTTATTAGTATCTATTTCATCCGCCGCGATGGCCAGTGGGAAATCTGCCGATGAAACCCGTTGCACGCAAAGGCGACCTTCACCGCTGCCCCATTCCCGGCCACGGCACCACGGAAATCATCTCCGGTTCGCCCTCTAACGTAGAGGGCCAGCTCGTGGCACGGGTAGGAGATAAAACCGGCTGCGGCGCCACCATTATTGAAGGTTCCAGCCACTCCAACCACGATGGTAAGCCCACGGCCTACCTGGGCTGCAAAACCGATCATGGTGGCGAGATTATTACGGCGTCGAGCAGTGCCAAGGTGCAGCCTTAATGCATCGCATCAACTTATCGAGACGCCAAAGGTAGATAACAGCATGAAAAAATGGATAGCTTACTGTTGGCTTGTTGCACTGGCGCTGATCAGTGCGCCAGCCATGGCACAGGAAACCGAGTATCAGTTTGGCGTTCGCTGGAGCGTTAATGGCTTTGCGTCAGCCCTCCATATACAACAGGGCATCATGTTGGATTTTACCGGGGTTGCCAGCAATTTTGATCGCCGCCAACCGATTACTGAATATACCAAAACCGGTAATAATACGATTGAGCTATACACATGGATAGATGAATATCGGGCCGAAGATAAAATAAAGGTGTCGTTACTTTATTGGGAACCCGGCCAGAACCCCAATACCGAAGCCAACACTGCGTTTGAAGTGGTGATGATGCCTGGAGTGGAAGACGCCAAGCCAGAGATAGTGTCAGCAGACCCGGCCGCCCCCTTACAGCCTCGGGAAAGTGACATTGGTTTTACCAGTAATGGACGCTATGAAACATTACATATCTCCTTTACCAACCGCCAGCCGATGCCCACATGGTGCTGGGAAAAGGGCGATGTACTGTGCGACAACGATGCCACCCGCGATAGCCTAACCCGCGAATACCGCCGACTGCATGCGTTGTTTGCCGCAGGCGATAACGATGCCTTGTTAGCCGCCGCATCGACAAGGACAACAGAGCTCGCCCTGGCTTCGGATACCCCGGAAGAGTACGTGCGCCACCGATTTAGCTACGACATGTACTTTGATAATCCTGATGTTTACCAATTAGATGGCTTCCCCGAAGACCCCATGACATTAAACCTCGGGGCAGGTAACCGTGTGGCCTGGCTAACAACTCAGGGAGTTAACGTTCCCATTGTGTTTAGTCATGTGGGTGAGGGAGAGACCGTTACGTTTATCAGACCTTACTTCATCCGCCGTGATGGTCAGTGGGAAATCTGCCGATGAAACCCGTTGCCCGTAAAGGCGATCTGCATCGCTGCCCCATCCCCGGCCACGGCACCACAGAAATTGTCACCGGTTCGCCCTCTCAAGTAGAGGGCCAGCCCGTGGCGCGGGTGGGTGATAAAACCGGCTGTGGAGCTACCATCATCGAAGGCTCCAGCCACTCCAATCACGATGGTAGGCCTACCGCGTATCTGGGCTGCAAAATCGATCATGGTGGCGAGATTATTACCGCGTCGAGCAGTGCTAAGGTGGAGTCGTAGCGTTTGGCCTTGGAGGATAAGTAGCGCTGGGAAAGGCACCCAAACGGGTGCCTTTTAGCCATCCATAATGAAGAAGAATTAGAATTCCTCCCACTCCGCTACTTCATGCTTTTGCTGGGCAGCCTGGGGTTGGCGGCTAGGAGTTTGAGGCAAAGCAGTACGTGCTGCCGAACGCGCTTTATGCGCTGTGGTATAGGGCAGTGTGGTGTCGCCCACTTCACTAAGCACAAACTCGCTCATTAGTTGATCAAGCCGTTGCGCATTGTCGCGCATATTGGTGGCAAGGTTAGCGCTCTGACTGACCATGGCAGCATTCTGCTGGGTCATCATATCCATCTCTGCCACTGCGGTATTGACCTGTTGGATGCCTGTGGTTTGTTCCCGGGCACCTGCGGCAATCTCGGCGATCACATCCGACACTTGGGTAACGCTGTGGCGAATCTCCTTCATGCGATCAGCCGCCGCCTTAACGATATCGCTGCCTTCTCTTGAGTGACTCACGGACATATCAATCAGCGCACGAATATCATGCGCCGCAGAGGCTGAGCGACTGGCTAGCGTGCGCACTTCGCTGGCGACCACGGCGAACCCACGGCCCTGCTCGCCGGCGCGGGCAGCCTCCACGGATGCGTTGAGTGCCAATATATTGGTTTGAAATGCAATCGAGTCAATCAAGCCAATAATGTCGCTTATTTTATTGGCCGAATCACTGATCGCGGCCATCTTGGCTTCCATTTGATTCATCGAATCGGTGCCGCGCTCTGAGGCACTGGCGGCTTCTAGCGCGAGGCTATTCGCCTGTTCAGAGGCCTGGGAGGTATGCGCTACCGTGGAGTGAATTTGTTCCATTGAGGCAGACGTTTCCTGGAGATTAGCCGCCGCTTGTTCGGTACGCGATGAAAGCTCATGAGTACCATCCGCCATATCGCTGGCATCGGATAATACCGTGCGAGCGTTTTGGCGCACTTCCTGAAGGGTAGACTGCATGCGCTCCACAAAGGCATTAAAGCCGTGGGCGAGGTCGCCAATTTCATCCTGGGTTTTGGCTTCTAAACGGCGCGTCAAATCGCCTTTACCTTTGGCAATATCCGCCATGGCACTGGCGGTATGCTTGATAGGCGCAAGCGAACGCCGCGCCGCATAGGCAACCACTACCAGCAGCAATACCAATAGCACGCCCCCCGCCAGCAGCAGCGACTGCAGCAGGCTGTTAGTCACGGTGGTAAAGGCAGTGATGGGCACGGTGACCCCGACCACCCAGGAAGTGCCTTCCACTGGACTCCACATGAGCACGGTCTGCTCACCGCTGGGCATGGTTATTTCACCAGAGCCCGCCGTGCCGCGGAGTATTTGCTGACTCAATGCATCCAGGCCTTGGTAGCCCTGCTGGTCGGCATCAGTGTAATTGAGCGACATGCGATACTCTTCAACCGGATGAGCAATGACCTGCCCTTGGCTGTCGATTAGCCAGCCGTAGCTGCCTTCACCAACATTAATATCGGAGGTGATATCAGACACGGCAGCCATGGAGACGGTCATGCCCAGCAGTCCCGCTCGATTACCACGTTCATCGAATACAGTATCAGCGACAATAGCCGTTGGCAGGCCGCTCACCATGGAGATAACCGGGTCGCTGAGCAGACTATCCTGGGTGCCGTCCGTCACTAAGGTTTTGAAATAAGGACGTTCGGCTATCTCCAAGTTGACTCCTGCGTGAGTTAGGGTCGCTCCGGATGCGTCAGCAAAGAACAGTGACTCGATGGTGCCCCCCGGCGGGTAGCGCTTTTCGAGCCAAGCGCGGTGAGACGCAAGCGGCACGTCTTCCACCAAACGCTCATCTTGGGCAAGTACGGAGATCCAATTACGGTACCCGGTAATCCAGCGACTGATTTCATCTGCCCGAGCTTCTACCTGCCGCTTACCGGCATTATCGATTAACGCTGGAATAGCCTGGTTAAGCTGTTGATTGACCACAAAGCCTAAAATAACGGCTACCACTAAGAGAGGAATAGCGACAGCGACCAGCAGTTTCTGCGTCAGTGAGAGACGAGAAATTTTTTTCATTTGTTGCCTCGATATGTTGGCCAGTAGCAGAGCACAAGGATGTTGGCGAGTGTCATACTCTGGCTGTTTAATGGTTCCCTGGTTTTATTCTTACTGCCGCTACTCATTAGCGGCGAATGGTGCACTTGCTTTCATGATTGCTTTTTTAATATTTTTTTAAGCTAATATATTAATATTAAGCTAAGAACTTGTTTTAGCTTTTAGTGTAATTTTTGTTTGGTTGTTGTGTAACGTTTATATACCTTTTGTTTTTCTTTTCTGTTTTCTTAAATCATCAGGGTAATCCACGTCAGAACATACCCCTGGGTCGCTGAGAGAGACGTATATAACACGGTCGCTATGCTTTTTGATGACAGTGTTTGCACCCTTGTCGTTTTCTAAAAGTGCCAGTTCGCTCCAGAATTTTCTTCCAAACACAACAGGATGCCCCGGATTTCCTTGGTGTAGCGGCTGTACAATACTGTCTGGAGTGGCCATTTTTGTTAATACACAGCATGTTTCTTCGCTTATCCAGGGGAGGTCGGCCAACCATACTGCGGCAGCACGATAATGATGTACGCTTTCATCGCTGCAGAGTTGCCTAAAAGCATCGCTTATACTGTAACCAAGGCCTAAATGGCTGCGCTGACTAATAATAGTGTGATGTGTTGGTGAAATGCCGAGTGACTGGGCGTTATCTTCAGGTTTAATAACAACGCGGCGATTAGTAAAATTTTTCTGAATAGTTCGTAAAGTGGAACTAAGCAGAGTTTCCCCATTGTCGAATCTGGCGACTCTTTTATCGCTGCCAAAGCGGTTTGATTGGCCTGCCGCCATCACGATGACTATGATATCGCTACAAGGCATGGCGTTCTTTTCCGCGAGAGAGGCGAACAATATCGGCCATCACGGCTAGCGCAATTTCAGCCGGTGTTTTGCTACCCAGATTGAGCCCAATGGGCATGGCAATTCTTGCTACTTGGCTTTCCGTCAGTCCGCCGGAACGTAACAGCCGTTCGGCACGCTGCTGTGATGTCTGCTGAGAGCCCATAACGCCAATGTAAAAGGCGTCAGTTCGGACAGCTTCGATCATCGCTAAATCATCGATACGCGGGTCGTGGGTCAAGGCCACAACGGCGGTATTGGCATGGCAACCGCCCGAGGCGATAAACACGGAGGGCAGCACCGCCTGCACTTCCACGCCCGCGACAGCAAAATTTTGCCTAGCCTCGTCTCTGGGATCGCAGACAATCACCTCAAAGCCCAGCGTTTGGGCAAACAGGGCACATGGCGCAGAGATCGCGGAGATCCCCGCGATGATCAGCCTTAGCGCAGGGCCTATGCGAATATTGACGCTAGCTGTATCAAAAGTAACGGTGGGCTCGGTGTTACTCGATGGGTTAAAGCGCTTGCCACTGCCATCCAACTTGATACAGCGGGTTAGCGGTTGGCGACCCAGTAACGTGGCATGCATCACTTCTAAGTGAGTGAGGTTTTCGGTGTTGGGCGCTAGCCGTTCAACCAACACTTCAAGGCGACCACCGCAGGGTAAACGAATATTCGCTGAACCAGTGTCACCGCCATAGCGAACCCGTTGAACCGGTTCGTTAAACTCGCCATTTTGAAGCCTTGCGATAAAGTCTTCTTCGACACAGCCACCCGACAGTGACCCCAGATAGTCGCCTGTCGAACATGCTACCAGCATGGCACCCGGCTCCCGGGGGGCCGAGCCAAAGGTTTTCAGAACGGTGCATAGCCAAACGGTCAGCCCCTGATTGGCCCACTTCAGCGCCCGTTCGATAACCTGTAGATCAAGATGGTGCATTAAATCGCCGCCTCCATGGTGAGCCGAAGGGCGGCTTTCAGTGCATCGCGAATGGTGTCAGGGGTAAAAGGGGGATGGGTAAAGCGTACCCCCGTGGCATCAAAAAGCGCGTTGGCAATCGCGGGAGCGCCGGGCAGTGAGGCGGACTCCCCAACGCCGAGTGGGGGTAGTTCAGGGCGATCAAGCAGCATGACGTCGATGGGAGGAAGCTCTGAGAAACGCAGAATGGGGTAGCCGCCCCACTCTCTGCTGGTCGGTAAACCATCCTCAAAGGTTACCCGCTCCTTTAACGTGCGGCTGAGCATCTGGATCACATTGCCATGCACCTGATGGCGAACGCCGGCGGGGTTCACCATTAAGCCCGCATCCTGACCCACATATAAGTTCTCGACGACAACCCGCCCACTCTTCACATTGACTGTAAGTTCAATCACCCAGGCGGCAAGCGCGGCACCAAAGCCGGGAAATTTACTATGTACGTACTGGGCGTAAGCGAAGCCTCGGCCGTAGCGCCACTCGCCATCGCTACTCGGGTTGGCGTTAGCGGTGCAGGGTTTCCAGTTCGCACGTTTGGCTAACTCTTCGACAAGCTCGCAGGCGCGGTTATCGGCTAAGTAGCGCAACCGATAGGCGACAGGATCTTCACCCGCCAAGTAGGCGAGTTCATCAATATAGCTTTCGTGGGCGAAGGTGCTGGGCAGTGCCGAGACGCCACGCAGCCAGGAGGCACGAACCAGCGTCGGGACGTCGTCGCACACTATTTGGCGATGAGGATAGCGGTAGGGCGGCACCGACGTTCGATCCCCCATTTCAAAGGGGATATCAATCGGTGAGGCGGCGCCGGTCAGCAGCAGTGCCAGGGTGGGCGCACTGTTAGAGGGGTAGCGCGTATTAAAGCGATAGCCTGCTGGGCTGCCATCTGCGTTTAAGCCGCCCTGGATGGCCATATACTGAGCAGCCCCTTTAGGCTCCCAGGTGTGCTCCTGCTCACGGGTTAGTTGTACACGAACAGGTCGACCCACCGCCTGAGACAGCAGCACTGCATCCGCGCCAACGTCGTCGGCGCAGTTGCGGCCATAGCAGCCTGATGTTTCCATGCGGGTAATGGTGATAACGCCTTCATCCAAACCGGTAAGGCGGGCGAGGTCGGCGCGCAGGCTGTGTGGATTTTGGGTGCCCGACCATACGTGAAGGCCATCTTCATTGGCATCGGCGACAGAGCACGAAGGGCCGATAGAGCCATGCAGTTGGAAAGGCCACACATAGTGACGATTGAGCGGATGCTGTGCGGCAGCCAGAGCGCTGTCGAGATCACCCTCTTCGAGGAGTATGCGCTGCTTGCTGGGCAGGTCGAGCAGTGCTTGCTCTATGTTGTCCAACTGAGGCAAGCCTTCGATTGGGCGCCACTGGATCTTTAGCTGTTTGGCGGCAGCAGCAGCCTGCTCTTCACGCTCGGCCACCACGCCAACAAAGTCACCGACCACCACGACACTTATCACACCTGGCAAATGCGCCACAGAGCTTTCATCTACCGCGATTAAACTGTTGCCAATAAAGTCGCCGCTATCATGGCCGACATAAGGCGGACGAATCACTCGCCCATGTAGCATGTTGGGCAGGCGCAGATCGTGGATAAAGGTCAATTCCCCGGTGGCCTTGGCGGGTATATCCACGCGGGAGGTCGATTGGCCGACCAGGGTATAATGGCTGACCGGCTTAAGCGGCACCTCATCGGCAAGCTTTAATGCATGACGGGTGCCCCGCAGCAACTCCCCAAAGCTAACGGATGAGCGGTTATTATCACTTGGCGTAATAGCGCCGTTCTGGCAGCTAAGTAGTGAGCGCTCAGTGTCAAAGTGCTTTGCTGCCAGGGTTAATAGGTACTCCCGCGCCTGTGCCGCAGCTCGTCGTAAAGGCTCGGCAGTGATCTGAATCGATGCACTGGCTATGGTGGGGCCTTGGTTGGGGGCTTCAACGGAGTTGCCCAGCACCATTGTGACGCCGTCGAACGCGACGCTAAGCTCTTCTGCGACAATTTGAGCGAGCGCCGTGCGTATGCCTGTGCCCAGGTCTACGTGGCCGTTGAAAGCCACGATATGACTATCGCTCAGTACGGCAATGAATATCTCAGGCTCATGGGGGGTGAAGTTTGAGTGTGTACCTGGCTGTCCGGGCGCGGGCTTGGGGGGCGTAACCGGGTCGCGATAGATCACCAGAACATCAGACCCATACAGCAGTGACTCTCTTGTATAGTCTGGTTTATCAGCCATGTCTGCCTCCCACGCTCGCGTTTACGATGATCAGTGCGGATGAATTTTAGGTGATGAAAGAGCGATAACTAAGGTAAAATTATAGCGTGTACGCCATAAAAGCATGATGAATTGATCCAGCGCAAGCAGTATTTAAAGCGTTGATGCATCATTTTGTTAACCAGTGCCATACTCGATACACGTCGTCGCTAATAGATTAAGGATATGGAATGACAACGGATAGTGCGCTCAAACACTCGTCTTCCGGTGAGCACCCCACGCCTTCAGAGCAGGGGTATGATTTTTCTGAGCAAGTAGGGCATCTACTGCGTAAAGCCTACCAGCGGCATACGGCTATTTTTCAGCGCTACAGCAGCGATAAGCAGCTTACGGCCATTCAATTTGTCACGCTGTGCACGGTGATGGAGCGTGGCCCCAGCTCGTTAACCGATATCGTCAACGCCACGGCGATTGATCCAGCCACTATCCGTGGCGTCATTAAACGTCTTAAAGCGCGGGGGTGGATCTCGCTCACCACCGACCCCAATGATCAACGTAAAGTCATGGTCGTGATCACTGAGGCCGGGGAGACATTAGTCGAGGCTATGGTGCCCAGTGCCAAGCAAATTAGCGATCAGACCATGAAAAATCTCAACCCGGCAGAGCGGGTTGCCTTAATGCATCTGCTGGAAAAAATGAACGCGGACGGATAACACAACCGAGACGCCCGCTTCACCTGTGTTCTTGGGCACTCCTAACGCTTTATTAAGTAATCCAGTGTTTCATCCAGTCCAATCACATCGCCATATTTGCTATCGATATCAAACAGATTAGCTTCATGGGGCGCGGGGTGGCGGTCGCCCACACAGTCACGTACCACCATCACCCGAAAGCCGTGCTGTACGCCGTCAACGGCGGTGGCGCGAATGCAGCCGCTGGTGGAGCAACCGGTAATGATCAGCGTATCGATCCCCATGGCGACCAGCGTGGAAGCCAGCGAAGTACCAAAGAAAGCGCTGGCATACTGCTTGGTCATTACCAGCTCATCTTCTCTGGGGGCCACCTCGGGGCAGAACTCCGCGTAAGGGTTGCCCGCCACCATCGCCCGCATGACCGGTGCCTTCTTGACCCAAATGCCACCATCGATTTGATCCGGGGCGTGATAAAGAATATTGGTGTGGATAACGGGCGTACCCGTCCGCCGTGCGGTATTGAGTAGCGGCGGCATATTGGCCACCGCATCCACCACACCCTGGGCAAATAGCGGCGAACCGGGGGTCGTGTAGCCCTGCATAAAATCAACCACCAGCAGCGCGGGTCTTTTGCCAAAACCAATGCGTCCATCCCACACGCCCTTGTAGTTGTTATCTAAGCTGTCATCTAAAGAGCTGTCATTAGCACCGCTGCCGTTGGTTGCTTGGCTGGGGTTGGTCATAGTGCTATCTCCTAGTAAGCCCCTGATAAGAGGGCGCCCGCGCCCGGTACGATGGGCTCCAGGTCGAGTGCCTTGAGCATGGCGTAGGTGGTCGCGATAGCTGCGGTCACAACGGGCTTTCCGGTTAAGGCTTCTACCTTGGCGACGGCCGGTAGTGAGGGCATTTGCACACAGGCTGACAAGACGATAGCGTCCACGTTACTTAAATCGAGACTGGCGACGATCTCGGGAAGATTGGCGGGATCGTGGCGGGCAACATCAAGGTTGTTGGGGATCTCAAGCGCCCGGTAGTCGAGCACGTCAATGCCTTCCTGACGGATGTAGTCGACCACCATTTCGGTCAGCGGCTTCATGTAAGGCGCCACGACCACCACACGTTTGGCTTTCATCACACCTAGAGCATCCACCAGCGCACCGGCACTGGTCACTACGGGTGTGTCGCAGCCGTTCTCTTCGGTGCGGCTGCGCAGCCGCTTTTGCGACTCTCGGTGGTAGCCGGGCCCCATCGCCATAATGGCGACTAGGCAGGCATACCCCATCACATCCACTGCTGCATCGGAGAGCTCCAAGGCACAGCGGTCAGACTCCGCATCCATAGCGGCCAGCTCGTCCTTGCTGACGGTTTTCATACGCATACGGCTGGAGTGGAAGGTAAAGCGTTCCGGGCGAATCAACTGCCGTGCAGCCAGCATGGCAGGTATCTCGGTCTCCATGGTGATATTGGAGCTGGGGACAATCTGGCCGATACGGTATGTCTTAGTGGTAGAGCTGGAGGTCATGATCATTGGCCTTTTGTTAGAGTTGTGTACCCAGGAAGTCTTCAAACGCGGCAAAAAAGCCCTCGAAGTCATCCCAGGGAATCATGTGACCCGCTTGTTCTGCGGTAGAAATACGAACCGTCGGTAGCAGGGTGCGTATTTCGGCGCGATCCTCATTCTGGATAACCCCGCCCTTGCCTGCACACATCAGCAGCGTGGGCACTTTGATACCTGGGAAATCCTGGTGGATATCGACGCTGTGGAACTCTTCAAACGCCTGAACGATGGCGGGTTCAAAGCAAGTGTGTAACCACTCGGCGCGTAATCGCAGCTGCTCGTCGCTCCAGGTGGGGCAGTAGTGGCGCATGGTCTCGATATCGGCACCCCGGGTGCAATCGCGAATCGAATCCACGTACCAGGGCAGCTTGCTGGGGTACTCACGGCGTCCTGGCCCTGAAACTGGTGGGTCGATCAGTACCAGTTTGTCGATGCCTTTGGCGCCGCGACTCATGGCGCGTAGCGCAAAGCGTGCCCCCATGGAGTGGCCCGCCAGAATGACCTTGCTTAGACTTAGCGCATCGATAAAGGCGATCACATCATCAGCGCAAGTGTCGGTGTCATAATCGAGCTCGGGCCCGGTAGACGACAAGCCGCGTCCACGGACATCCAGCACATAAGTGTCGAAGTGCTGACCGAGTCGCTCGGCCACAAAACGCCAGGTGATGGCCGGGCTGGTAATGCCTGGTATCAGTACCAGCGGCTGGCGCGAGGTCTCGGCGCTGTCACTGAAGCGCAGGTAGTGCTGGCGAATACCATTGGCGTGCACGTTGGCGCCATAGAGATAGGTGCTGCTCATGCTGGGCTCCCTTGACTGGTGGGTTGCTTCAGCGGTACTTCAAAGGGGTCATAGGCGAATACCCAGGCCGGGTCTTCGTCTTCCCGTAACCAGGTATTGTCGTGGGAAACCTGCTGAACCCGCGAGGCGCGTTCAAAACGGTTGGTGCGGTAAAGTTCGAATGCCTGCTGGTAGTGCTCGGCGCCCACTTCCTCCAGGCAGCGCACTAGCATGGCAGCATCCTCGATGGCCATGGCAGCGCCCTGGGCCATATGAGGCTTCATCGGATGGCAGGCATCGCCCAGCAGCACTAGCCGGTTTTCATGCCACAGTGGCAGCGGGTTGCGCTCCAGCAAGGGCCATTTGGTGACGGTTTCAGTGCAGTCAATCAGCGCTTGTACGGTGGGGTGGTAACCCTCGAATGCTTTGCGCATCTCTTCCCGTGAGCTGTCGACGAAGGAAGTGCCGTGGTTCCAATCGGG
Source organism: Halomonas sp. AOP13-D3-9 (assembly GCF_052379125.1). Taxonomy (NCBI): domain Bacteria; kingdom Pseudomonadati; phylum Pseudomonadota; class Gammaproteobacteria; order Oceanospirillales; family Halomonadaceae; genus Halomonas; species Halomonas sp. AOP13-D3-9. Next base: position 17,558 of record NZ_JBQSYH010000001.1, read on the forward strand.
TTCAGGCACGCCGGTCACGTAGTAATACTCCTTCTCGTCGCCGGTCACGAAGTACACCATCATGTGCCGGTCTTCCGACCACCACTTCACGCAGGCTTCGAAATCCAGGTCGTATGCCTTGAGTTTTTCGGCAGAGATAATTGCCCGGTGAGCGACCCAGCCGCTATAGATCGGAGCCTCTGGGCCCAGCAGCTTCTCGCGCAGCCGAGAATTGACACCGTCTGCGCCGATCACCAGGTCAGCCTCTTCCGTCGAGCCGTCAGCGAAGGTCATGACGACCTTGCCGCCGCTGTCGTCGACATCGACCAGACGCTTATCGAAATAGAGGTTGTTCTGGTCGAGCGTGCTAACCATCAATTCGTGCAGGTCACCACGGTGTACGGTGATGTAGGCCGCCCCATAGTTTTCGCGAGCAAACTCGCCTAGCGGGATGCGAGACTGATACTCGCCGGTCATACCGTTGCGGCTAAACCAGTAATCGGGGTGTGAGCCCATGGCATTGAGCTTCTCCTCAATGCCGATCCGGCGCATCACTTTCATCACGTTGGGGCCAAGGTGAATGCCTGCCCCAAGGCGTGCAAACGCTGGTGCCTGTTCGTACACCTTGGTGGGGTAACCCGCTTGCTGCAGCAGCGCGCCTGCAGCGGCGCCGCCAAGGCCCGCGCCAATAACGGCGATGGTGGGTTTGTTGTTCATATACTGGTTTCCTCGCTGTTTTATTCGCCTATCACTCGTTTCTGAATGCGTTCGTGAATCTCTATAAAACAACGTATACACCATTTATTTTTTGGTCAAGAATTAGTTTAGAAATTATTTTTTAACGAAAACAGGGTGGTATTTTTAAATAAATATATGAATTTAATGAATTAATAGTCGTTTTTTTGGTTTTATGCAAAAACTTGAAAAACGCATCCATAGAGTGCTATACGTTTATTAGGCTTATTTTTATAGCGTACGCACCTTTAATGCTCGATGGGTATTAGCTCTGCACTTAGCTGGTGCAAGTCGATTGGCCGCATGTGAAAGGTAGATGAAAATAGGCGGGTTTAAGGTGCTACGAAGCGTGTTTGGCAGGCAGTATTTATTAGTAACATCTAAGTCATATCCAAGCCCGATCCCAAGCCCTATCCAGAGCAAGAGTGCGGGCTTAACAATAACGATGATGATCCCCTATGACGCTAAAGCTAACTATCAATGGGCAAGAACATGAGCTGGCCGTGCCGCCGCAGACACCATTGCTCAATGTGTTGCGTAACGACCTGGCGCTCAATGGGCCCAAGTATGGCTGTGGTTTGGGTGAGTGCGGGGCATGCAGTGTATTGATTGATGGCATGGCAGCACGCACCTGCGTGCTGCCCGTGTCTGCTGCCGTTGGTCATGAGGTCACCACCCTTGATGGTCTTTCCCAGGGCGGTGAGCTTGACCCTGTACAACAAGCCTTTATCGATGCTCAGGCAGCCCAGTGTGGCTACTGTTTGAACGGTATGATCATCACTGTTCGTGCGCTGCTAAATCATAATACCCAACCCTCTGCGCAGCAGATTCGCACCGCTTTAGAGCATAACCTCTGCCGATGTGGCACCCATGTTGAAATTCTCCAGGCAGCGGAGCGTGCTGTGGTCATCAACGCGGCCGCGTTGCAGGAGGCTTCTCATGAGTGAAGGGTCGATGCTCCATGGCCAGCAAAAACAGGCCGGCATCCCCGCGCTGCTAGCGCAGGCACGTTTTGGTGTCGTCGTGCGTCCTCCTTACTACCGGTGGAATGGCGAGCACTTTGAGAGTGATCGCTTAGTGGGCGTCGATAGCAGCAGTATTGCCTCACTATCGGGATCTATTGAAGTCGTGGTGGAAGGGAATTTTGTGGGGGTGGTGGCCGATAGTTTGGCCTTGGCGACCGATGCCGCTAAACAGCTGCAGGTTGAGTGGCAGGCTGTTCACCAAGCGCCCGAAAAAGCGCCTGATAGCGACCAAGCGCCCTCTGAATCGCCTCTTGTTAAGTCTAGCCAGTCATACACGCATTCGAACCATGCGTATGGATGGCCGAGTCGCATGCGCTGGGGCAATTACCTCAGTTGGGTAATTGCCGATTGCCGCGACCAACAATTGAGTGTGTGGGGGCAAACCGTCACCCCAGCGGCGCTTAAACAGGATCTAAGCCGGTTAACCGGGCTGAATATTAGCCAGATTGAGCTTTACAGCGCCGATGGTAAACACGCATCAAATCAGGCCTCAGGGCTGGGTCGCCATTGCGGTGACGATGCCGCCGTGGATGCGGCGTTGATGTCGCGGGCTGTGGGCGGCCCGGTAGCCGTCTGGCTTGATGCCCGCTACGCCAAAGATGTTCAGGCATTGGGCCAAGCGCAGCGAATTAGCCTAAACGCGGATATTGCCAGTAGTGGTGAGATAGCCCGTTATCACTATCAGCAGGCCAATCTTACTGGTGAGGTGGCTGCCGTCGGGTTGTTGTTAAGCGGCAGGGCCACGATAACAACGTCTAGCGCTGAGGCCACCGTCGGCGAGCAAGACACAACGCCGTTCTCGCCCTATGTATTTCGCGATCAATACCTTGCCGCACGCTCCCGGCCCGCTTCGCTCTCCACCAATTCCACCTTGATGGGTATACAGCAGACGTTCGCTCGAGAATCTTTTTTAGATGAGGTTGCCCGCGAGAGTGACCAAGACCCTGTCGCGCTGCGACTTCGACATCTTGACGATGCGCGTGGTATTGAGCTGATTGAGTCCGTTGCTAAACGGGCCGAGTGGCAAAGGGCGTTCAATCCATCAGCGGACTCTTTACCCCAGGATCTATTGCGCGGGCGGGGTTTTGCCTACTCTCAGCTGCCCGATCGGAATCAGCGCGTAGAATCGGGAGTGCGCTCTGCCTGGATTGCCGATGTGGAGGTCAATCGTGTTACCGGCGATGTTCAGCTTACCCGTTTGATAGTTGGTCAGGACGTCGGCGCTGATGTGGATACTGATCGCCTTCAGCAAACGCTACAGGCCCGGGTATTGAGCGAGGCGCGCCCCCTTTTGGGGCAGGCGCCCAGTTTCGACGAGTGGGGGGATGGCAGTTGTGCGCTGACTGAACGTGAAGATTCCGCAGGATTACCAACCACCGCATCTTCGTCAAGCCCTGTTGAGGAAGGTGCTAATAAAAACGTTGGTGAAGACGTATTAACCGGGGCGGAGCTATCACCGGGTGTTGCGGTAATAGCCAATGCGCTTTTTGATGCCACTGGCCTGCGTTTTCGCCAACCACCGTTTACCGCCAAGCGTGTGCGCCAGGCACTCGAAGCTTCGTCCACCGAGGAGGCAGGGCGCCCATCTAAATTGAAACCGCCGCGGTCAACGAAACGGCGCTGGTTAGCCGCCGCAGCGTTTACCACCATTGCGGGCACTGTGGCCATGGCATGGCCGTGGAAAGGGGCGATTGCACCGATTGCCAGGCCAGCCGCCAACCTCTATTCCACCGAGACCATTGAGCGCGGGAGACTCGTTGCGGCTGCAGGCGACTGCGCGGCGTGTCATACCACAGAAGGTGGCGTGACCAATGCCGGTGGGCGTGGGTTTGAGACACCTTTCGGGACGCTCTACAGCACGAACATTACGCCGGATGAGGCGACGGGGATTGGTCAGTGGTCTTACGCAGCCTTTGAGCGCGCCATGCGCCACGGCATTAGCCGCGATGGCAGCCACCTTTATCCCGCGTTCCCCTATACGGCATTTGCCAAGACCAGTGATGCCGATTTACAGGCGCTTTACGCCTACTTAATGGCCCAGCCAGCCGTCGCCGCTGAAAAGCCATCGAATGAACTCTCTTTCCCCTTCAGTGTGCGCGCCTTAATGGCGGGCTGGAACGCGCTTTATCACGATCCCAAGCCGTTCCAGCCAGCCCCCATGCAGAGCGAACTGTATAACCGGGGAGCCTACCTCGCCGAAGGGTTGGGCCACTGCAGCGCCTGCCATAGCCCCCGCAATGCCATGGGCGCTGAGAAAAGCGGCGAGGCCTACTTTGCCGGTGCCTTTGTAGATGGTTGGGAAGCACCACCGCTTAATACGCTGTCGCGTGCGCCCATCCCGTGGAGTGAAACATCGCTTTACGACTATCTGCGCCACGGTGAATCTGAGCTTCACGGCGTTGCCTCTGGCCCTATGGCCCCGGTGGTAGCGGGGCTGGCAGAGCTACCTGAATACGATGTGCGAGCCATAGCCCATTATGTGGCCGCCCAGATGCAGGCACCCACGGGGGATAGCGATGCGGCCGTGGCGGACGCTACACAGCGCGTGACCAGTGCAGCCGTTAGCTCAACAGAAATGGAGGCAGGGGAGCGGCTCTTCGAGGGCGCCTGTTCGGCGTGCCATGTCGATTCTGGCGTTCCTACCTTTTCGAGGGCGGGCACTAATCTGGCGCTGAATACCAATTTACACAGCGATCATCCCGATAACGTTATTCAGTCAATTTTGGGGGGTGTCCACGCCGAACACGTTCCCGGTATTGGTAGCATGCCAGGCTTTGCCGACAGCTTTAGTAATACCCAGGTCGCTGATTTGACGACCTATCTCCGAGCGCGTTTTGCCCCAGAGAAAGCGCCTTGGCAAAAAGTAAAACAACGTATCGCAGATATACGCCAGCCTCACCACAACAACACTCACTCTACTCCCTGACGTAATAAAACGAGGTGGATTATGAAACGCAGTAAATGGATATGGCTAGTATGGGCAGTCGTCCTGCTGAGCTACTTGGTGCCTTACACCCTCTTGAGCGGGGTCGCGTTTTGGTACGGCAGCTTCCTGTTCTGGATGTTGGCAGGGCTGGTCATCATTGCGCTGAATGTGTTTATCACTAAAGATTTTGAGGAGCACAGCAATGACTGAGTCACTCATCTGGTGGTCCATTGCCATCTACTTATTGATCGCTATTGGCATTGCGATTATGTCTCGCCAAGGTCCTTCCGAAAGTATGTCGGGATACTTCCTGGGTAACCGACAAATGAACGGCTTTGTCTCGGCGCTGAGTTACAGTGCCACGACGTATAGCGCATTTATGATGGTGGGCTTGGCAGGTCTTACCTATGCCGGCGGTGTTGGCGCGCTAGGCTTTGAAATCATCTATTTCGCCGGTGTCTCTCTGGTGGCTGTTTTCGGGCCTAAATTCTGGGCAGTGGGCAAGAAGTTTGGCTTTGTAACCCCCAGTGAGATGCTCGGCCACCGCTACAACAGCAAGCATGTGGCCATGGCTGTTTCGATTGCCAGTTGTATCTTCCTGATTCCCTACTCGGCCGTTCAGCTCGCCGGTGTTGGTTACCTGTTGCAGGGGATTACTGATGGCGCGATTACCTTTACTACCGGGGTGGTGCTGGCCACGGTGATCGCCATCTTCTTCTCCTATATCGCGGGGATTCGTTCGGTGATGTGGACCGACTCGCTCCAGGCCATCATGATGATTGTTGCCTCAACCCTGGTGGCCTTCCTGGTGATCCAGGGCTTGGGTGGTTTCGGCGCACTATTCGATACGCTGGCAACGGAACATCCGCAGTCGCTCACAGTGCCCGGCCCTGGCCTGTTCAGCTTTGTCACTTTCCTGGGGCTCACCATTCCCTGGTTCTTCTTTAGTATCTCCAACCCACAGGTCAGTCAACGCCTGTTTATGCCCTCCTCGCTGCGCTCCATGCGCCACATGCTGATTGGCTTCCTGGTGTTTGGTTTTATCTACACCATGGTCTCTGTGCTGTGGGGCTTCTCTGCCTTAGCCGCTTTCCCAAGTCTTGCAAGTGCAGATTTAGCCACGCCCACGCTGTTGGCCTCGGAGTTTGTACCGCCAGTGCTTGGCGTCATCGTAATGATCGGCATCATGGCCGCCGCGGTCTCTACTATCGATTCGATCATGCTGACCCTGGCGTCCATGGTCTCCCGCGACGTCTATGCGAACGTTAAACCGAACGTCAGTGAAAAGCGCCAACTGCTGGTGGGCAAGTTCGTGGTGCCGGTGATTGCACTGATGGCGCTGGCCTTTGCCGAGCTGCAGCTTGACCTTATTGCGGTGCTGTCTGTGGCTGCTTCCTCTGGTCTGGTAGCCATGGTGCCCGCCCTTATCGGTGCCTTCTATTGGAAGCGCGGTACTGGCGTCGGTGCACTGGTAAGCGTGGTGGGTACCAGCGCCTTTGTACTGCTGATGTATGCCACAGGCAATTCACTGCTGAGCCTGCCCGCTGGCGTTTGGGGCATTGTGGTCGCGAGTGTGCTGTTTGTTGGCGTTAGCCTTATGACCAAACCTCATCAAGCCTCTTCGGACGCCTTCTTTACCGCCATCGCGGAAGAGCTGGGTAAAAAGCGCCGTACTACCACCGATCAAACGACGAAAGAGGCGGCTGCCTAATTGACGTTCAGCTTTGAACCGATAACACCATAGAGCGCTTGGTGTGCCCAACGGCAAGCACGAGCGCTCTCAGCTAACACTTCCCGGTACGTTATAGCTGTGCTTTCGCCTGGGGAGTTAGGAGACTTTATGGATCACGCAAGCTTTGCCGAAATTTGCCTCCATCAGCTAAAAATGTCCGGCGTACATGAAGGCGAAAAACTCGTCGTACTGACCCAGGGCAGCGAACGCCTTGATTATGCGGATGCCTTTATGGCGGCGGGGCAGCGTTTAGGCGCCAATATGTACCACATGCGGTTACCCGCGCCGTTACCTACCGGTGGCTGGGCCGTGGGAGCAACGGGGCTTGCAAGCATGCCCGATGCGGTGGAAGCGCTTAAAAACTGCGACATGTTGATCGATTGTATTTTCCTGCTGTTCTCTCCTGAACAAATGGCGATCCAAGCCGCGGGTACGCGCATATTGACGGCGGTTGAACCGCCAGAACTGCTGGCCAGAATGTTGCCCACCAAGGAGCTAAGGGAAAAGGTCGAGCTGGCCGCCGCGCTGCTGGAAAAAGCCAAAGTGATGCGCATCACCTCGCCCCACGGCACCGATGTCACCTACCAACTGAATACTTATGAGACGGTTGCTGAGTATGCCTGTACCGACGAACCGGGGCGTTGGGATCATTGGCCCTCTGGCTTTGTATTCACCGGCGGCGATGACGATGGCGTTGATGGCACCATTGTGGTGGCGCCGGGCGATATTCTGCTACCTCAAAACATGTATGTCAGAGAACCGATTACCTACACCATTGAGAAAGGCTGGATTACCGATATACGTGGCGGCCTGGATGCGGAGCTGGTGAAATCCTATATGGATAGCTTTAACGACCCGCGCGGCATGGGCATGAGCCACGTAGGTTGGGGCATGAACCCTAATGCCAAATGGCACCGCATGGTGCCGGGAGAGTTCCCGGGTGGCATGGGGATGGAACCACGCAGCTTCTATGGCAACGTGATGTTCTCCACCGGCCCGAACAGCGAGCTGGGCGGGTCTAACGATACTGCCTGCCATCTGGATATTCCCATGCGCAACTGCTCGCTCTTCCTGGACGATGAGCCCATCGTCATTGATGGCGATATCGTCGTTAAAGAGCTGCAAATGGACAAAAATTAAATCTTTGATAGCCATGATATTGATGAAAGTCCCTGCTTAGGGGCTTTTAGGCTGCTAACAAAGTCAAAGTGTATTTTTGAGAACTGATCCAGCATCTAAAAACTACTCAAATAGGGCGATTTTTTAAAATCTGAGGCACCCAATCGGGTGCCTTTTGCGTTTCTGGGTGGGAGGAGGGGGTAGAGCTCTTCCCACTCTGCCGTTTCCAGCTCGCTGCTCGTGACGGAAGAGCATCCATTAATGAAGCTTGCGCTATCGAGCTGGACAGGCTCATTGGGTAGAAGCACCCTCGATGTCGGTAATGGCTTGGCGGATTTGCTCCAGGATCACCGTTGTGGCCATCGGTAGTGGACGATCAGCGGCGACGCACAGCGATAGGTGTGACCTGACTTGGCGATGGTCAGTCAGTACGTTAAAGGCGAGTTCCTGTTGTTCGACTTCTCGGGCAATGTCCAGGCGCGTTAAAAACGCAACGCCCAACCCTGATCGTGCTAAGGACTTGATGGACAGAATGCGGTTGCAATGTGCCAGGGTGGAAAATTGTAGATCGGTCGTGTCCAGCAGCCTTTGCAGTGTGGAACCAGCAAACATCTCGGTATCCGGCCGAATCAGCGGGAAGGGTGTGCAGTCTCGCAGTTTAAGAGATGGCTTTTGAGCGAGCGGGTGGCTTGGCGCAACAACTGCGCCAAAGGAGAGGTTAACTTTTTCAAAAAATCTTACTTTTCGTGTGGGTGGTGCGTTCATGCAAATTCCGATATCTGCCTCACCCGTTACAACCTGTTCCAGGATATTAGCGGTGACCCCCGTACTAATGACGAAGCGCACCCTCGGAAAGCGTTGACCAAAGCGATGCAGGACTTCTGGAAGAACCCGGTCAGTCATCGACTCGATGGTTGCAATACGGATTTCTGCACTGCCCGCTCCTCTGATGTCCCCCAGATAGCCCACCAATTGACGCTCATCGCGCTGCCACTGGCGCACCTGATAGAGAATGATTTCACCTGCGGGAGAGAGTCTCATGCCACGTGGCATGCGTTCGAAAAGGGGTACCCCCAACTCATCTTCCAACTTCAGGATCTGTCGATTGACGGCCGAAGCAGCGACATGCAAGTGGTCTGCCGCCTTGCGTAATGACCCGTGACGAGCCACCTCTTCGAAATAGCGTAAAGACAACAGAATTAATGACATCTGTGATGGCCCCGTATGGCTGGTCAAGAATTTAGGCGTTTAACTGTAGCATTTTTGGCAACAGTGGTGTCGAAAATTGGTTATAGACCAGTACGGTAGGAGGTGCATAAGATAAGGCCATTGCTTGTGACGCCGCTTTACAGGGGAGGTGTAGGTCACAGACATGAGGGCAATGTAACGGGATCATTCACAAGGGTAATGACTGATGACAGGCAAAAGATTGACGTCCATTCTGACCGTCGAGGCTATGGCAAGTGAGTGCATTTCGGCGCAAAAAACTGGAATAAATAAAATAAAGGCTTGGCCAATGAGGAGCTTATGATGGCTCAGTCACCTCACTTCTTTTGGCGGATTGCGCGCCAGTCAGGGGCCGTTGTCTCGATCCTGTTTGTCCTGCTGATCTGGACGCTCTTCTCAGCGCTGAACATTATGCCGCAGGCGATTCTGCCTTCACCGGCCTCCGTCTGGTCCGCGACAGTCGAGATGGCCGAGAACGGTACACTTGGCCGCGACCTCACTGTGTCGATGTCACGGGCGACGATAGGATTTTCGATTGGCACCAGCCTTGGCGTGCTAGTCGGGCTGCTGACTGGGCGTATGGCGCTGATGCAGGTGCTACTAGCTCCGGCGTTAACACTGCTACGCCCGATCCCCGCTATTGCTTTGGTTCCATTGGCCATTGTTTGGTTCGGCATCGGTGAAGGCTCAAAGTATTTCGTTATCAGCTATACCGTGTTCTTGACCGTCTGGTTCAACACCCATCATGGGATGCAGTATGTGCCCGACATCTATCTGCGCGCGTCGCGTTCACTTGGTGTGTCGCGGGCACGCGAATTCCTGACCGTGATTATTCCTGCCGCTGCGCCTTATATCCTGGCCGGAATTCGACTGGGTGTCGCTTTGGCCTTTCTCAGCCTTGTCGCGGCAGAGCTTTCGGGGGCCTCTTCAGGGATTGGCTATCGCTTGCAAGAGGCACGGCAATATATCCGCACCGACCGTATGTTCTCGCTTCTTATCATTCTAGGCATTCTAGGTGCGGTGGCGGATGTGATCGTCCAGCGCATCGGCCAACGCCTGGTCCACTGGCAGCAGGGGTGATCGCCATGACAAAGCAAGTAACCCAGGGCCATGTCTGTATAGACGATCTGTCCATCACCTTTGACGTACGTGGCGGCTCGATGGTCGCGTTGGCGCCCACCTCGCTGGAATTGTCGCCGGGCAGCTTTACCGCGCTGATTGGTCCGTCGGGCTGCGGCAAGTCGACGTTGATGAATGCGGTTGCGGGCTTCGTGCCTGCCACCACCGGGCGTATTACCATCGACGGTGCGCCGATCAACGGTCCCTCGGATAAGGTCGGCGTAATCTTTCAGCAGTATGCGCTATTTCCCTGGTTCACTGCGCTCGATAACGTGCAGTTCGGGCTGAAGCGACTGAAACTGTCGAAATCTGAGGAGCTCGACCGTGCCCGCGCCGCCATTGCCGAGGTGGGACTGGAGGAACATGCCCAAAAGTACCCACAGGAGCTTTCCGGTGGGATGAAACAACGCGTTGCCATTGCCCGTACCTTCGCCTTCGGGCCGCAGGTCATGCTGATGGATGAGCCCTTCGGAGCATTGGATGCGCAGACCCGGCTGGTGATGCACGACCTGCTGCTGAGAATCTGGGAAAAACACAAGGCAACAGTGCTGTTCGTTACCCATGATGTGGACGAGGCGCTGATTCTGACTGATGACATCCAACTAATGTCTTCGGGGCCGGGAAGGATCATCAAGCACTATCCGTTGGCCGAACCGCGCCCGCGCAAGCTCAACCGCGACAATGTTCATCTGCTGGAAACCCGCGATGAGATCATCGCGCTTCTACATCAATCCCACTAAATGAGGTTAACCATGCGCTTTCTGAAACCTGTTGCCGCCGCCGCTGCGTTCCTGATTCCACTGCCGGTCATGGCGCAAGATATCGTTTTCGGCTGGAACCCCAACCCCTCAACTCCCCAGGTTGATGTTGCAATGGCCAACGGCTATTTCGAGGATGCCGGTCTCAATGTGAACATTGTTCCCTTCGTTTCCGGGCGTGAGGCTTTCGAGGCACTGCTGGGTGGGCAGGTGGATGTAGCTTTCATGGCCGAATTTCCTGCGGCCACCGGCATTCTGACCAATCAGCCTTTTGCTATTGTCGCCGATCTGACCCGTTATCAGGGCATGCGCATCATCACCAAAGATGAGCCGCTGGACTCGGTCGCCGACCTGGAAGGTAAACGGATCGGTACGTCCATTGGCACCAATACTGACTTTTACTTATCGAACGTACTGGCATCCGAGGGTGTCGAGGCTGAGATTGTTAATGCTGCGGCCTCTGACTTGGTAGCGGCACTAGCACGCGGCGATGTGGATGTCATCGTGCCTTTCCCCACCTATTATGGCCCCGCCGCTGAGACGCTTGGTGATAGCTATCAGGAGTGGCGAGCCCCCGGATACCAAACCCACTATGTTTTGGCTGTAAACGCCGACATGAGGGAGGAAAAATCCGCTGCCATAGAGGATTTCCTCGGCGCCCTGGTTCGAGCGAATGCGGAGGTCGCGGCTGACCCCGAGGCGGCAATGGACGCTACTGCCGCTGCCATGCAGGGAATCGTCGCGTCAGAGGTGCTATCCGATCTGTGGGCCGACAGCGTTTTTGATTTGCAGTTGGACTCCGACCTAGCTGAGCTTCTGCATAGCGAGACCGAATGGATCCTATCGCAAGGAGTGATTCGAGGGGAGGTGCCGACGCTTGAGACGGTCGAATCCTTCTTTGATCCTGCGCCCCTTAGTGAGGTAGCACCTGAGGCGGTCGATCTTGATTAACGCATGCCCTCTGCCCCTCACGCCGCCTGCCGAATATTGCTGGAGCCCTTATGATTGATCTTCGCAAAGCTTTTGAGACAGGCGGTGCACTGATTCTTGCCCCCGGTTATTTGCTGCTGGATAACGGCCCCCAGCCGGGCAAGGCGGTTCTGATACGCGAAGGGGTCTTCGCCGACATCGGCGAGTCCGAGGTATTGGTGAGGCGTCATGCGGATGCAGCGTTAGTACAGCTACCGGAGCATCTGGTGATGCCAGGCTTTATCGACACGCATACTCACCTAACACAATCGCTGGGGAAGTCGCTGGTGTTCGGTGAGCCGTCCGAAATATTTCGCCGCATCTGGGTGCCGTTGGAGGGTAGCCTGGATGAGCATATGGTCTATCTTTCCTCGAAACTCGCTGCGCTCGAATGCTTGCGTGGCGGGTTTACTGCCGCTGTCGATGCTGGCACACGCTCCGCTGGGCATATCGATAGGTTGGTCGAGGCAGCCCGCGAAACAGGGCTGCGCCTTGTTGTGGGGCAGATCTGCAATGACCTGGGCGGTGCAGCCCTGCGACCTGAGCGTGATGAAATCATCCGAATTGCCGAGGCGCATCTGGCTGCCTTCGCAGGTGACCGATTGGTTCACCCATCGCTGGCGATCTCGATGCCTGAAGTGGGTTCGGACTGGATGCTCAAGCGTATTTCGGACATGGCAGCGGAGGCAGAAGTGACCTTCCAGACCCATGTGAATGAGCATCTAGTAGCAGTAGAGCGCTCGCTAGTTGCTAATAGCCGCCGCCCCCTAGAACATCTAGACCATATCGGCGCCTTGGGGCCACAGGCGCTGATTGCGCACTCGACGCTGATCACCCCGCATGAGATGAACTTGCTGAAGGATAGTGGCACCGCCGTGGCCTATAACCCCGTTGCCTCCGTCTGGAAAGGGAATGCCATTGCGCCCGCCCTGCAGTTGCAGGCACTCGGCATCCGTTTTGGTCTGGGCACTGATGGCACGCGCGCCGATGGGTTCCGCCTGATGGATGCGGCAGAATCCCTTCAGCGCGCGGGTTATGGCCTTGCCTCGGGAGACAGTTCCTGTGGTGGGGGATGGCTATGGCTGGAAGCGGCCACACGGATGGCCGCCGATGCCGTGGGCTTAGGCGCTGTGACCGGACGAATTGCACCGGGGTTGGCCGCCGACTTCCTGCTGGTTAACCTTGAACGTCCTGAGTTCACACCGTCACATGATCTGACATGGGAACTGGTGCGTTATGGCAACCGTGACCAGATTGACGCTGTGTTCACCAATGGCAGACTGCGCCTATTGCATGGCTGGCCGGTTGATTGGGATGCCCGTGAACTGATGCGCGAACTCCGTGAGCTTGCTGTCCCGGCTATTGCCGCTGCGCCGGTCACTCGTATTCACCCTACAGCAGACAGCATACTTGCGGGGCGTTCATGACGTTATCGCTGCTAGCACTGCTGTGGGTAGTGGTGATGGTGTCCGCGATGGTGCAAGGCACTGTTGGGATCGTCTTTGCTCTGATCGTTGCACCGGTGTTTGCCATGGTTGATCCGGTCTATCTTCCGGTTACGCTTCTTGTCCTGATGTTGCCGCTCAATGCCCATGTGGCGTGGCGCGAGCGAACGGCTATTGATTGGCGCGGCACTGGCTGGATTACGCTTGGCCGTTTTCTGGGCACTTTCGCAGGGCTGGCCTTATTGCTGGCGTTGAGTGTGCGACAGATGGAGATTGCCGTCGGGCTTTTCACTATCCTCGCCGCGTTGGTTGCTCTTTTCGCGCCGCCATTTATGCCAAGCCGAACATCAACCACTAGTGTTGGCTTGTTCACCGGTATAAGCGAGACCGCGACCGGAATTGGTGGGCCACCTCTTGCACTGCTCTATCAGCACGCTCCGGGCCCACGCCTGCGTGCGACTGTTGCGGCCTGCTTTCTGATCGGAGAGGTTTTCTCGTTGATAGTGCTGGCTCTTGGCGGCAGGGTCGGCTGCGATCATCTTATCGCGGCCTCCCTATTGATTCCGGTGGTGGTTCTGGGCAGCTTTCTATCGCGTTATGCCCACGCCCACATCCCTGCGGCGCGGCTAAGAGTTGCCGTCCTCATGCTCTCGATCCTGGGCGGGCTTGTCTTGATCGCCTAATTAGGAGTAGTAGGCAGATCCTCTTGGATGATGACAATCAACTAGCGGGTTATGTGACTATCCCAACTTGCCAGTTGGTTTCGGTACTGCCCCTGCGCTTGGCTGGCGCTGACAGGGGTTAACCAAACCTGGGTGCCGGGCAAACACTGGGAAAGCGTAGCGCAGGCGATGGGGGTGAGAGCGCCTAGGCGTGGGTAGCCGCCAATGGTTTGGCGGTCATTCATCAGCACGATAGGCTGGCCGTCCGGTGGTACTTGAACTGCTCCCAGCGGAATGCCTTCAGAAATAATCCCCGTGAGTGAGCCGTGTAGGGCAGGGCCGGTGAGCCGAACGCCCATGCGGTCGGCGCGGTTATCCACTGTCCACGGCTGATTGAATGCCTGAAACAGCGCGCGACCGCTAAACGAGGCGATTTGAGAACCGAGCACGATAGGTAAGCGGCAGCCCGAAGCGGGCATCTGCGGCCCTTGGTCTTCAGGAATACGGCGCACCGCTGGAGCGGCGCCTTTCCAGGTTAACCGGTCGCCCACTTTTAGCGGTTTGCCATCTTCATGTAAGCCCCCTAACTGCTCGCGGGCAGTGCAGGCACGGCTGCCCAGCACCTCCGGCGCATTCAATCCACCAGGAAAGGCCAAATAGGCGCGCAGGCCGTGGCGCGGCTGGCGAAATACCAAGCGCTGGCCGGGCAGTAGCTTAAAGCTGGTATTGGGTGTGAGTGGCTTGCCATCCAGTTGGGCGTCTAAATCAGCGCCGGTTAGCGCCAGGCGCACTTCGCATTCGGTTTCAAAGCTCAGGCCGCCGCCCATGACGATTTCCAGCGCGGCGCTGTTTAAGGCGTTGCCCAGCAGCCAGTTGGCCCAACGAAAAGAGATCCAGTCGGCAGCACCGCCCTGGGTAACACCTAAATGACCGACGCCAAACCGGCCGGCATCTTGGATCAGCGCCAGCGGCCCCGCCTGCTTAACCACTAGCCCCTTTTGTGTTTCATTCATGGCGGCTTGGCTCATGGGCGCTCCTCCATGGGCGTGGTATCGCCACCGTCGGCTTCAAACTCTTCGCGGGAGATCGCTCTAAAGCGCACCTTGTCGCCGGGCCGAAACAGCGGCTCGCCACGTTTGGCATGCTCGAATAGCGGCACGTTGGTGCGGCCCAGAATATTCCAGCCGCCCGGCGAAAGCAGCGGATAAATCGCGGTTTGGCTATCAGCAATGCCCACGCTACCTGCTGCCACCTTGCGGCGCGGCGTTTTCAAGCGCGGCGTAGCGAGAGATTCGTCTACCAAGCCCATAAAGCCGTAACCGGGGGCAAACCCCAACGCAAACACGCAGTAATCGTGGTTGCAGTGCTGCTCGATAAGCTCGTCGACGCTCAAACCAGCGCGTTTGGCGACCAGTGGTAACTCGGGGCCCACGCTTTCGTCGTACCACACCGGGATATCGTGCAGCTCACCGGCTTGAGTATCCACAGGGGTAAGACCAGAAAGCGCCTTGTGAATAAGTTGAATCGCCTCGCTATGGGTTAACTGCTGGCAGTCGTAATGCAGCAGCAGCGTGGTGTAAGAGGGCACCAGGTCAATTAACATGCTTCCAAAGGCATTACGCAGCGCCTGATCGGCGGCGATTACCCAGGCCATATTGGTTTCGTCGATGGCGTCGAACAGGCGCACCATCAGGGCATCCATGGCGGCGGTTTCAATGCGCATTTCAATATTGGATTTCACGCCTGCTCCAGCGCCTGAAAGGCCTCGCGAATAGCGCGTACGGCGGCCACTGACTCGGGGTTGTCGCCATGAACGCAGAGCGTATCGCAGGGTAAATGCAGCGTTGTGCCGTCGAGTGCGGTGAGCGGCTCGCCTTTGGCCAGCTTGATGGCTTGATTGACGATGGTGTTCTGGTCGTGGTGTACAGCGTTAGGCAGGCGTCGTGAGGCCAAGTGGCCGTTGCCATCATAAGCACGGTCGGCAAAGGTCTCGAACCAGAGGGTAATGCCCATTTTGGCGGCCAGCTCGCGGTGCGGTTCGGGGTCCGCGGTGGACATAATCATTAACGGCAGGCTGGCGTCATACGCACGTACCGCGCGCATGACGCCTTCGAGCAGCGCCGGGTTGGCAGCCATGTCGTTGTACAGCGCACCGTGCGGTTTGATATAGCTCAGTTGGGTGCCTTCGGCTTGGCAGATGCCCGCCAAAGCTCCCACTTGGTAGAGCACCATATCTTCGGCTTCTTCCGGTGAACAGGCCATAGAGCGCCGCCCAAACCCCATCAAATCCGGGTAACCGGGGTGAGCGCCAATGCGTACGCCATTTTGAACCGCTAGTTTGACGGTGCGGCGCATCACGTGGGGGTCGGAGGCGTGGAAGCCGCAGGCGATATTGGCGCAATCGACGAAAGGCATCGCGTCGGCGTCCAACCCGAGACGCCAGTTGCCGAAACTTTCGCCCATATCGCAATTAAGCAGGGGAATGGCCATAGCGACTCCTGTGTCGATGCAGTGGGTGTGTTTGATGGGTTAGCGCTGATTGTAGTTCACCACCAATATATGAACATGGCTTGCTCAGTGCCAATCGTTTTTGGCGATACTAACTATCGGGCACTCCTATCATGTTGTTATTTATTGGAAAAAGAGTTGACGCTTGGGCACGATACGCTTATCACATTAGGAGCGTGGCGTGATAATAGCGTTGGTGACATAGCGCTGCTGGAAGTGGTCTTAAAGTTGCATAGTAAGTATTAGCGGTAGCACTGGGTAGGCCTCTTGTCAGTGTCATTACAACAGCTTTTTTTACCCCAATTAAGTCATTGGCAGGCGAGTCACTATGCTCGATTTTAAGGAACTTGAGGCGTTCGTATGGGCAGTGAGGCTCGGCTCCTTCCGTAAGGCGGCGACCCGGCTGCACCTTACTCAGCCCTCTGTTTCTGAGCGTATTTCGCGCTTGGAAACCACGCTGGGAGAGCTGCTGCTGGAGCGTGCCGCCCGGCCTATTCAGCCGACTATGCGAGGCCGCGAGTTCTTTGTGCACGCAGAGCGGATGCTGCACCAGCGTGACGAGGCGATGAAGCTTTTTGATGACGAAGAGGCGTTTTCTGCACCATTGCGGCTCGGCACGATTGAAACCATCGCCCATAGCTGGTTTCCCGAATTTATGCGCCGTTTAACCGAGCGGTATCCGCGTTTGACCATTGAACTGACGGTCGATTACTCGCCGGTGCTCAATGAGCGGCTACTGGGCAACGAACTGGATATTGTATTGGCGATGAATGGCTATTCACCGCAAAAGCAGATCGAGTACGAATCCTTGAGCCCCTATGAAATGGGCATGTTTATCTCTCCACGGCACGTCAAGCAGCTGGGCGAAAGTGCCAACACTTGGGGCAAGCAGTTGCCGTTTATTTCATTTGGTAAGCAGGCTCGACCTTATGCAGAGTTAGTGAGTTATTTGGCAGAGCAGGGAATCGCTAATCCTCGTATCCATAGCGTCAGCACGCTAATGACCATTGTACGAATGACCACCGAAGGGTTGGGGATTGGCGCGCTGCCTGTCGCTACCGTGCTGGATGAGTGGCAGCGGGGGGAGCTCTACCGTCTCTCGCTACCGGTGCCATTACCGGCCATGCACTATGATGTGATATGGCGCAACGCTAACCACCCGCGCTTTTGTCGCGGGGTTGCCCGCTTGGCCCAGCAGTGTGCCTGCAGCTATGCCCAGGCGCGCCGTGCCGACATGACAACAACACTTTTCTCCGGGCGCTGGGTTACCGCCAGCGCCTCCTCAGGTACCACCGAAGCAACACACTATTAGCACCATACTATTATTAGAAATAAGAGGGTTCTTATGATGCGCAAGACAATAACGACTTCATTGCTCCTGGCGACCGCCTGTGGTTTAACGGTGACGGCTCATGCTGCGGAATGGACGATGGCCACGCCTTACGGTGATGCCAGCTTTCATACCCAAAACAACAAACAGTTCGCTGAGGACGTGGCCGAAGCGACCGATGGCGAGCTCACCATTACCGTTCATAGCGGCGGCTCGTTGGTATCGCATGGTGAAATCAAGCCGTCGGTTCGCCGTGGCACTATTGATGCGGGTGAAGTATTCCTCTCCGTTCTTTCTAACGATGATCCCATTTTCGAAGTGGATACCCTGCCCGGTGTGGCGGGCAGCTACGACGACGCCTACGCGCTGTGGGAAGCCACCAAGCCGATGATCACCGAGCTGTTTGCCTATGAAGGGTTGATTCCGCTCTACGCCGTCACTTGGCCTGCGCAAGGTATCTATACCTCTGAACCCCTTACTGACCCAGAGCAGTTCGAGGGCTTGCGCGTTCGTGCACCCAATATTAATACTCAACGTTTTATTGATAATCTAGGCGGTAGCCCGACTGAAACCGAAGAGTCTGATATCCCTACCGCGTTTAGCACCGGGCGTGTGGATGCCATGATCACCTCAAGCTCTACCGGTAACTCTATGGCGGCGTGGGATTATGTGACTGATTACACCAACGCTCAGTTGTGGCTGCCGAAGAATATCGTGTTTATCAGTCAGCGCAGTTTTGATGGCCTGGATGAAGCGACTCAGGAGGCCCTAATGGAAGCCGCCGCTGAGGCTGAAAAACGTGGTTGGGAGATGAGTCGCGAAGATAACGACGCCAGCCTGGCTGCACTGCAAGAGAACGGTATCTCGGTTTCTGAGCCTAACGACGCTATTTCAGAGGCGCTTCAGGCGGCCGGTGATCAACTGTTTGAAGATTGGCAGTCACGTGCTGACGACGAAGCCAAACAGGCGCTGGAAAGCTACCGCGAGCAGCGCGACAGCTAAAGGCTGTTGTCATGTCTCTTACAGCGGGGGTGGTAACGCCTCCGCTGCTTTTCCCGCGTGCTTTTTCCCATGTGCTTCGTGAGGCTGCGAACATGACGTTTAAATTCGATAAGCTTTATCGCCTGGGTGCTTGGGGTGCAGCGGCCTGCATGGTCGCTATTTGCGGACTGATAGCGCTTCAGGTGACCTTCCGCCTGGTAGACGCCCTGCTGGTGCTCGTTGGCCTGAGCCGGCTGGGCATGAGTATTACCGGCGTTTCGGAAATTGCTTCTTATCTATTGGTGGGGGCGACCTTTCTGGGGTTGGCTTATACCTTTGTGCATCACGCCCATATTCGCGTGACGCTGTTGATTACCCGGCTACCGTCGGCAATTCGTGTGTGGTTTGAAGTGTTTTGTCTCATCATCGCCCTGGCGATCAGCCTAATGCTCAGTTACGGCCTCATTGGGTTGGCGAGGGAGAGCCTGCAATACAACGATGTCTCTTCAGGCTTTGTGTCGATTCCGCTTTGGATACCCCAGCTTGTGCTAGCGACCAGCGTAGGGCTGCTCTGCTTGGCGCTGGCTGAAGCCCTGTTTATGGCGCTACGGATTGCCATTCGTGATCCTGCGAGCTTTCGTGAAGCGACGGCCCCAGATGACAGCGAGGGCCACTAAATGGTGACGATCGCTATGTCTTGGCTGAGTACGTCGTCTGTGTTGAGTACGCAGCGGTTAACTGAGTCACTGTTAACACTGCTTCTGCCGTTTAAATTGGAGAGATCCTCGTGCTGCTACTAAGTCTCGCCACCATTTTTACCCTCGTGGTTCTGCTAGGGAGCGGGGTGTGGATCGCCTTTGCGCTAATCGGCACTGCCTGGATAGCGTTAGAGTTCTTTAGCTCTTTCTCGCCGGGCTCTATTTTAGCCTCCGATTTTTGGGGCGCCAGCTACGGTTGGGATCTCACTGCGCTACCCATGTTTATCTGGATGGGGGAGATTCTGTTTCGCTCCGGGCTTGCTGACAATATGTTTCGTGGCCTGTCGCCCTGGTTAAACCGCCTGCCAGGGCGTTTACTGCATACCAATATTATAGGCAGCGGCATGTTTGCGGCGGTCTGTGGCTCCTCGGCTGCCACCTGTGCCACGGTGGGCAAAATGACCCTGCCAGAGCTTGAGCGGCGGGGCTACGACAGCAATATGGCGATTGGCACCTTAGCCAGCGCCTCTACTTTGGGGCTTTTGATACCACCCTCTATTGTGCTCATCGTCTATGGCGTGGTCACCGAACAGTCAATCTCCAGGCTGTTTATGGCCGGTATTGGCCCGGGACTGATGATCCTGGCTATGTTTATGAGCTATCTCATCTTGTGGGCGCTGCTTAAAGGCAACCGCGAAGGGCTGACCGGAGAAGATGAATCCGGTATGAGCTTTGCCGAAAAGCTGCGCAATACCTGGTCGCTGTTGCCTATTCTGCTGTTGATCGGCGGGATTATCTTTTCGATCTATGGCGGGTTGGCGTCGCCCACCGAGGCCGCGGCGGTCGGCGTGGTGCTGTCGATTGTCATTGCGCGTTTTAACGGTCACTTCGATCGCGACATTTTTAAAAGCTCGCTGTTTGCCGCCGTGCGTACCGCCTGCATGATCGCTTTTATTATTGCCGGTGCGTCGTTTTTAACCTCGGCCATGGGCTTTACCCAGGTGCCAATGAAGCTGGCGCAGGCGATTGGTGAAATGGGGCTATCACCCACCATGCTGCTGATTGCGCTGACCTTACTGCTTCTGGTGATGGGCTGTTTTCTCGACGGTATCTCGCTGATCCTACTCGTCACCGCGATTATCATGCCGCTGGTGAGCGCCGCTGGGTTCGATTTGATCTGGTTTGGTATTTACCTGGTTGTGGTAGTTGAAATGTCGCAAATCACACCACCCGTGGGCTTCAACCTGTTCGTGATTCAGGGACTAACCGGTAAAGATGTTCTGACCATTACCAAAGCCACGCTGCCGTTCTTTCTCCTCATGCTGTTGGCGATTGCTTTAATGCACCTCTTTCCGGGAATCGCCCTCTATCTACCTGAGGCGATGACGCGGTAAGGCGCTCATAAAAGGAAGAGTATTAACGATAAACAAGCAGAAATGTTCTGGTCGGAGCGCTTGATGACATGCATGGTCTGGCCAGAGATTTAGGATTTAGAGCGAGGTTGGGTGTTGAGTTTTTTGAACGCGATGTTTTTGTTGAAATCGCCTGGGGCGCCATACCCTTTGCGTAGCATAGCAAGTGCTTTGGTTTGCGCTTCTCTACGGCTATTGAGTATCAGCGTATGGTTTAGCAAGAGTTGCTGAGCATTTTCAAGCAGTTCTTTGGAGTCAATAGCCGCGGGGGTGTCTATCATCAGTGTTTTGGCGATTAACTCCATTTTGGGCTGAACTTCTTGTAACACGCTTTGAAAAGAGAAAGAGGGCACTCCGGCTGTTGTGCTTAAATCGTATAGGAGCGCGGCAAGTTGCTCTTCTGGTGCGCTTGAGAGGCAGACATCCGCCGCGGGGCCGGATATGCGAACACACATTTCCATCAAGCTATCGCTGGTACTACTGTTGGTACTATCGCTTGTCCTACCGCTTTTATAGGGAGCATGACTAAAGCGTATGGTGTTGATCAGCGTGGCCGGGAGCCCCCATTTAGCGGCTAGCCAAGCCCCAATAACGGTGTGGTCGCAACCAAAGTAACGTTGCTCTTCTTCAATAAGGTGAGCGTGGGGAATAGCACTATCAATGTATAGTTCGTCTACTTGTTCAGGGTACGTCGCGCTCAGCGCCAATATGCCAATATCCTGCAACAGTGCTGCCGTAAAAGCATGACCTGCCTGTTGAGGGCACGCTTGCTCGGCAAGCTGGCGCGCTATTAACGCAGACATAATCGACCGCTGCCAAATATGTGTATGCTGCGGCTCTTTACTGGAGTGCTGAAAAAGGTTGAAGCTCAACACCACTGTTAATGTTGCATCGAGTCCTAAACGCTGGACGGCCTCAAGACACGTCTGTGTTAAATTGGCCGAGCGGGTGTGGTGAACGCTATTCGCGAGCGATATTAACCGTGCGGTTAATGCTGGGTCATGCTCAATGGTGTCGGCAACATCGTTGATAGTCGCTTTTGACGATTGCGTTAACCTGAGGATGCGCAGTGCGATTGAGGGAAGCGAAGGTAAGCGTTGGCACTTTAGCAAGTCGCTGAGCAGAAAAGCAGGCAGTGCTTCAGTAAGCATTAGGTATAGCGCTTCATCTTTTTGCGATGTGTTAGTCACGTTATCTCCTGCGCACTTTGTAGCGTAGCTGCCAGCCATCATGAGGGAATATCCTAATTTTACCATATACCCAGCGAGTGTTGACGTTGTTATAGTTGGAAAAGCGCGGTTTATGCTTTGTAGGTCGCTATATATACGTTATGAGGTGAGTGGCAGGTGCCCAAGCTGCTTCAGAATTAAAAAAAGTGAGTGCAACAATGCACACAAAGAACGACGCGGCCGATATATTTCGCCAGTTGGCAGAAGGCGTAGGGCACAGCGGGAGCCCCCGTTTTTATGCAATGCTGGTGGAGCGATTAGCGACGATACTCGGCGTTGATCATGTGTTAGTGGCCGATGTTACGCAACAACATCAGGCTGAGACACTGGCGGTCTGGTCAAATGGCCGATTGCTTAGCAATATCACTTACCCGCTAACCGGTACGCCTTGCGAAACCGCGTTAGGGCGCGAGTGCTGTCTTTATGCGAGTGATGTTCAGTCTCTCTTTCCTGACGATAAACTGCTTTGTGAACTGGGCGCCGAAGGCTATTTAGGGCGAGCACTCTATGCGGCGGATGGCGCACTGATTGGCCTGTTAGCGGTGCTCAAAAACTCCCCCATGCAGTTGGGTGAGTTAGCCAATGAAATACTGCACATCGCCGCCGCCCAGGCGGGGGCGGAGTTGGGCCGACAAAAGGCGGAACAGGCATTAAGAAAAAGCGAAGAGGTCGCACGTGAAAGTGAGCGCCGCCTGAATACGCTGCTCAATCACCTGCCGGGCATGGCCTATCGCAGTTTGAATGATCGTCATTGGACCATGCAGGTGGTTAGCCAGGGGGCCGAGGCATTAACCGGGTATCGTCCCGACGAGTTGCAAGATAATCGACTGACCAGCTTCGCTGCCCTGATTCATCCTAATGACCAGGACAGACTCTATCGCGAAGTGCAGACGTCCATAGCCAATAATCGCCCTTACCGGGTGACCTACCAACTGCGCCATCGTGACGGCGGCTACCGCTGGATGTGGGAGCAGGGCCAGGCCGTGAGGGATGAGGCAGGCGAAACTATCTGTTTAGAAGGCTTTATCTCTGATGTGACCGACCAGCAAGAGTCGCTGCGGGTGCAAAACGCCGTGGTTGAAGTGGCTTCTACGGTCACCACTCAGGTGGGGGACGGCTATTTTCAGCAGTTGATTGCGACCTTGGTTAAAGTGCTGGAAGCCGATGCAGGCTTTATTGCGCTGCTCCATACGTCCCCTCAAAGCGATAAAAAAGTCGTTGGACAGGCGACCACTGTCAGCATGGTGGTAGAGGGAGCTCAACACGAACAACACGCCTTTGCGCTGCGGGACTCGCCCAGCGAGCAGGTGGTGTTAGAGCGCGAAGCCGTCATGCATGATGGCCCGCCACTGCTCTTGCCAGGCACCTTGCTACCCATAAGGGCATGGATTGGCCGACGCCTCGATAACGCCAACGGCGAGGCCATTGGTGTGATGATGGTGTTTTATCGCCAGCCGCTGACCACCAATGCCTTTGCTACCTCGGTGCTGAATTCTCTCCACCGGCGCTGCGGCAGAGCTTGAGCGTCGCCGCGACCACCGCCATATGCACCAGTTGGCCTATACCGATAGCACCACTGGCCTACCTAACCGCATCCGTTTTATGGAGTTGTTAGCGCAGATGTGGAAAGAGGCCCAACAGAGTGAGCTTGGTCTTTCGCTGCTGCTATTGGATATCCGCCGTTTTAAGGAGGTTAATGACCTGCATGGCCACCAGGTAGGGGATCAGCTGCTGGTGACGGTGGCAGATCGTCTACAGCAGATCAGTCACGCGTATGGCTCGCTGGCGCGCTTGTCCGGGGATGAGTTTGCCTTGCTCGTCGCCGTTGCTGACCCCGTTGATATCGGCGGTCTTGTCGAGCAGCTACGCTCAGCGGTGAAGAAGCCGCTTTCTTTGCAGCGTCGCGTCTTTCACCTTGATGTCAGCATCGGTTTTGCCCATTACCCGCAAGATGTCGCTGAAGCTGGCGAATTATTTAATGCCGCTAGTATTGCCCTTCACCACGCCAAGCGGCGCGAAAACAGCACTTCTCCTTATACTCAAATGATGCGTCATGAACTGCATCGACGCCAACGGATGAGCGAACGGCTCAGCGCCGCGATCACTGAGCATAAGTTAGCGCTCAACTTTCAGCCCCAGGTGGACATTACCAATGGTCAGTTGACCGGCGCAGAAGTCCTATGCCGTTGGTACGACGCTGAGTGGGGGTGGGTAAGTCCCGGCGAGTTTATTCCCCTGGCCGAAGAGCGCGGCTTGATCCGCGCCCTGGGGGACTGGGTGCTGGAAGAGTCCGCCAAGCAGTTAATCACATGGCGAAATCAGCCTGGTGGAGGGTTGCCAGGCAGGCTATCGATCAATATTTCCGCCCAACAGTTTGCCGATCCAGAGCTCACTAGCCACATTGCGCGCCTCACCGCTGGTGTTCCGCCGAGCGCGATCGCCCTGGAACTCACCGAAAGCGATTTTATGCGCGACCCAGATCAGGCCGTTGAGATTACCCACGCCATGCGCCAAGCGGGCTATGCACTCTCGATTGATGATTTTGGCACCGGCTACTCCTCGCTCTCCTATTTACGGCGCTTCGCTGCTGACGCGCTGAAAATTGATATCTCCTTTGTGCGTGAAATGCTCGACAATAAAAATGACCGCACCATTGTGCAAACCATCATTGCCATGGCGCAGGCGTTAGAAATG
Source organism: Halomonas sp. AOP13-D3-9 (assembly GCF_052379125.1). Taxonomy (NCBI): domain Bacteria; kingdom Pseudomonadati; phylum Pseudomonadota; class Gammaproteobacteria; order Oceanospirillales; family Halomonadaceae; genus Halomonas; species Halomonas sp. AOP13-D3-9. Next base: position 42,106 of record NZ_JBQSYH010000001.1, read on the forward strand.
AAGACCGTGGCAGAAGGTGTCGAAACCCAGGAGCAAGCTCACTTGCTTGCCAACATGGGCTGTAATGAAGCGCAAGGCTACTGGTTTGGCCACCCATTACCGGCGGATGAGTTTGCGGCAGCGTGGTTGACCTCTTAAGCTCTTAATATCGTCATCGTCTTGTCATCACCTTTGGCATACCCTACGCGCCGCCAACCCGCGATGAAAGGAGTGCCCCATGCGCCTGGCCCTGTTTGATCTTGACGACACCCTCCTGGACGGAGACTGCAGCGATCGCTGGAATTTATGGATGATAGAGCAAGGTTGGATCAGCGATGCCGAGACCTTTATGGCGCGGGCGGCGCAAATGCACCAGGCCTATCACGCCGGAAAGCTGAAGCTTGAAGAGTACTTGGCCATGACCCTGGCGCCGCTGCGCGGGCGCCGGGTGAAGGATGTGCAAAAAGAGGTCGAGCGCTTCGTCGCTACCCACCTCCAGCCGCGTATTTTTGAACAGGCCTGGGCGTGCCTGGAAGCACACCGCCAGGCTGGCGATACCTTGTTGCTGATCTCCGCTTCGTCGCGTCATCTGGTCGAGCCGATTGCCACCACCCTGGGCATTGAACATGTGTTGGCGGTAGAGCTAAGCGTGGAGAATGGCGTCAATGAAGAGGCGCGTTATACCGGCGGCAGCGAAGGTATTTTCTCCTATCGCGGCGGCAAGGTACTGCGCTTGAAAGAGTGGCTGGCTGAACAGCAGATCACTGCTTGCCACACCACTTTCTACTCAGACTCCCGCAACGACCTTCCGCTGCTGCAGTACGTGGATTGCCCGGTGGCGGTTAATCCCGACCCGGTACTGGCCGAGGTGGCTAGCGTTGAAGGGTGGCGGCGCTTAGACTGGCGGACGCCCCCAAGCGCTTCGTCGCCTAATGCTTTGCCAGGAAAATCGGCGCATGTCTGATGCCTACTATTTACAGTTAACCGAACAGCTCCGCACCTTGATCGACCAAAACGCCGCTCAGTGGGAAGGCAAGCTTCCCGCCGAGCGGGCATTGGCCGAGCGCTTTGCCACTACGCGCGTCACCCTGCGCCAAGCGCTCTCTCAGTTGGAGGGGGAGGGCCTTATTCACCGCAGCAACCGGCGCGGTTGGTTTATCTCTCCCGCCCGTTTGGTTTACGACCCCACCCGTGATGCGGGCTTTAATGACTATGTGCGTGCCCAGGGGCGGCAGCCCCGCACGGCGGTTTTGAAGCTGGAAAGCCGCGCTCACCCGCCCGCTGCTCGGGCGCTGGGTCTGCCGGATGATCAGCCGTTTCACCATATTCGCCGCCGACGCTATGTGGATGATCGCGCCGTACTAGTGGAGTCGCTATGGGTTGTGCCAGAGCGCGCTCCCGAGTTGCTAGAGATCTACAGTGGACAGTCGCTCTGGGGTCTGCTGCGTGAGCGCTGGGGGCACTACTTGGCCAACCGCTCGATCCGCATGGTATCTGAAGCCCTGTTACCTATTGACGCCGAAGAGTTACTGGTGGCACCAGGCACTGCCGGTCTGAACATTAATCGCGCCATTTTAGACGACCAGCAGCGCCCCATTGAGTACGACGAAGAGCACTGGCTGCATGATTCCCTGTGTATCAGCGTGGAGCTTTCTGGTCAGCAATAACGCGCTCAGCATCACAACTTAAAAAATCGGTCAAATAAGCGTCATCGCGCTGTCATTTAATAGCGGCAAACTTCTGGTCTATACCAATCAGCCGGGAGACTACTATCATGATGCCACGCCGTTTATTTCCTTCCACGTTGTTAGCAGGTGCCGCTGCGGTTGTGCTTGCCTCAAATGCCCAGGCCACTGAATTGACGGTGTATACCGCCGTTGAGTCCGACGACCTGCAAAAATACGCCGAACGCTTTAACGCCGCCCACCCGGATATCGAGATTAACTGGGTGCGTGACTCCACCGGCGTGATTACCGCTCGCTTGCTAGCAGAGAAAGACAACCCCCAGGCCGACGTGATTTGGGGCCTGGCCGCTACCAGCCTACTGGTGTTGGAAGAGGAGGGCATGCTGGAACGCTATGCTCCCGCAGGCGTTGAAAACCTCGACCCAAAATTTGTCGATGCGGCCTATCGTGACGGCGAAGACCCCGCGTGGGTGGGCATGGACGCCTGGGTGGCGGCTATTTGTTACAACACCATTGAAGGTGAACGCCAGGGCGTGCCGATGCCGTCCTCCTGGGAAGACCTGACCCAGCCTGAACTTGAAGGCCATGTGATTATGCCCAACCCTAACTCATCCGGTACCGGCTACCTGGATGTCGCCAGCTGGCTACAGCTATGGGATGAGGAGCAGGGCTGGGACTATATGGATCGTTTGCATAACAACATCGCGCGCTATACCCATTCGGGTTCAGCCCCTTGCAGCCTAGCGGCCACAGGCGAGACCGTAGTGGGCGTGTCATTCGCTTTCCGCGGCGCGCGCTTGAAGTCACAGGGTGCGCCTATTGAGGTGGTGTTCCCCGAAGAGGGCCTGGGCTGGGATATGGAAGCGTCCGCAATGGTGGCCGGCACCGACAAGCAAGCAGCGGCGCAAACGCTGCTGGATTGGTCGATCTCACGGGAAGCCAACGAGCTGTATAACGAAGGTTATGCGGTGGTGGCCTATCCTGGCGTTGCACAGCCCATCGACAACTACCCCACCGATATTACCGAGCGCATGATCGACGCCGACTTCAAGTGGGCGGCCGTGAACCGCGAGCGCGTGCTGGCTGAGTGGCAGCGCCGCTACGACGGTAAAACCGAACAGTAAGCTGCGATTCGCGATCAGTTGCCCCGGCGCTCAAGCCGGGGCTTGGAGATGTTATGCACACCACCATGACATCGCTGCTGGCAGCCGACTCGCCGGCGGTGATGACCCCTACGACACCGCATTTACGTATTAATACCGTCACCAAGCGTTTTGGTAGTTTTACGGCGCTGGACGGTATTTCCCTGACCATTAACGAGGGCGAGTTTGTCTGCTTTTTGGGCCCCTCCGGCTGTGGCAAAACCACCTTGCTGCGCACCATTGCGGGGCTTACCCAGCAAACGACGGGCACACTGATCCAGCGTGGCAACGATATTTCCACACTGCCTACCCAAGCACGTGATTTTGGCATTGTGTTTCAATCCTATGCGCTGTTTCCCAACCTGACGGTGTTTAACAATGTTGCCTATGGGCTGCGTAACCGCCGGGTTGATCGGGCGCGAATCAACGCGCGGGTCGCCGAGCTACTCGCCCTGGTCAACTTGACCGGCAGCGAAAACAAGTACCCGGCAGCACTTTCCGGCGGCCAGCAGCAGCGGGTGGCACTGGCGCGGGCACTGGCCACCGAGCCAGGACTGTTGTTACTCGATGAACCCCTCTCGGCGCTGGATGCTCGGGTACGCGGCCATCTGCGCAGCCAAATTAAAGCGCTCCAGGCGCGCCTGGGTGTGACCACCATTATGGTGACCCACGACCAGGAAGAGGCATTGACCATGGCTGATCGTATCGTGGTGATGAACCACGGTGTGATCGAGCAAGTGGGTACCCCTTCTGAGATTTACCATCAGCCTGCCAGCGCTTTTGTCGCCTCGTTTATTGGCAGCATGAATTTCCTCGATGTCACCGTGCAAGGCAGCGAACAGGTGCTACTGGGCACCACACCTTGCGCCTGTCTATCGCATACTCTAGCGGCAGGGCAAGACGCTCAATTGGCGATTCGGCCGGAAGCCGTGGCGCTTAGCCGTGAAGCGGCGACGCTTAACGGCGAGGTAGTCGGCATCGAGTTTTTGGGCCCGTTTCAGCGAGTCACTTTGCGTCTGCCGGAAAATGGTCAAACGCTAATCGCCGATGTGCCCAGCCGTGATAGCAGCGATTTGGGTCTCTATGTGGGACAAACATTAGCCATTCATCTGCCTGCGGAAGCCGCACGCCTGTACCCCGCTGGGAGCAGTCAGCAATGATCGCCAACGCCTTCTCAACATCGGCGACCAAGCCGTCGCTGGAGTCGCTTATTCGTTTATTGGCGCTACTCGCGGGTGTCGCTTTGCTGGTGGTGGGGTTGCTGTTCCCGCTGGTGGCCATGCTGATTAAAAGCGTGCAAGACCGCACTGGTGACTTTATCGGCCTGGCCAATTTTGCTCAGTACTTTCAAACCCCGGCGCTGGTCAATTCGATTGCCAACTCGTTGCGGGTCGCGCTGATGACCACCGTGGCGGTGGTAGGGTTAGCGTTTGTATGCGCCTATGGGATTACCCGTACCTGCATGCCGGGCAAACGGCTGTTTCGCATGCTGGCGATTCTGCCCATTCTGGCGCCGTCGCTGCTGCCCGCGATCAGCTTGGTTTACCTGTTTGGCAACCAGGGGTTTCTGCGCGACGTGCTGGCGGGTCACTCGATTTATGGGCCGATCGGTATCGTCATAGGCATGAGCTTCTGGATTTTTCCTCACGCGCTGATACTGCTGACTACGGCGCTCACCAACAGCGATGCCCGGCTTTACGAAGCAGCTGAAGCCCTGGGCACCCCTAAATGGCGCACCTTTTTGACGATTACCCTGCCTGGCGTACGCTACGGGCTAATTTCCTGTCTTTTTGTGGTGTTTACCCTGGCGATTACCGACTTTGGCGTGCCTAAAATCATCGGTGGTCAGTTCAGCGTGCTGGCCACCGATGTCTACCGACAGGTCGTCGGTCAGCAGAACTTTCAAATGGGGGCGGTGGTGAGCGTGATTTTGCTGCTGCCAGCGGTGCTCTCCTTTATCGTCGACCGTTGGATACAGCGCCGCCAAGTGGCCCAGCTCTCGGCCCGGGCGGTGCCGTGGCAGCCCACGCCCAACCCACTGCGGGATTGGATATTTGCGCTGCTTTGCTACACGGTAGCAGGCGTTATTCTGCTCGTCATCGGTACGGCGGTGTATGCCTCACTGATACAGTTCTGGCCCTATAACCTCTCCTTCACGCTGGAGCACTACACCTTCCAAGGCATGGCCGATGGCGGCTGGGGCGCGTGGTTTAACTCGCTCAAATTGGCGTTTAGCGTAGCGTTAGTGGGCACGCTGGTGATTTTCTTTAACGCCTGGCTGATCGAAAAGAGCGAAGGCTACCGCCCGCTGCGCCAAGGGCTGCACTTTATGGCCATGCTGCCCATGGCGGTGCCGGGCATGGTGCTGGGGCTTGCCTATATCTTCTTTTTTAACCAGGCAGGTAATCCCCTGAACTGGCTTTACGGCACCATGGCGATTCTGGTCCTCAACACGCTGGTGCATTTTTATACAGTGTGTCACCTCACCTCTGTGACCGCACTCAAGCAGCTTGACCCTGAGTTTGAAGCGGTGGGGGCCTCACTGAAAGTGCCGTTTTGGACCACTTTCAGCCGCGTTACGCTGCCGGTCTCCCTACCCGCTGTTCTGGATATTTCGGTCTACCTGTTCGTCAATGCGATGACAACGGTGTCGGCGGTGGTGTTCCTCTATAACAGCGATACGCGGCTTGCGTCGGTAGCGGTACTACATCTGGATGAGGCGGGCTACTTTGCCAGCGCGGCGGCCATGGCCGTACTGATTTTTCTCACCTCGCTGGTGGTAAAGCTGCTGCATGCAGTGCTTACCCATGTTCTGTTAAATAACGCTCAACGCTGGCGATTGGCAGGCTAGGCAACACCTAGACAGCCGCTTTGCTTGCGATTAAAGTGTTTAAAAAATCTGGTATATACCAAAATGATTAATTCAATTAAAGAGCCCTATCTATTAACCCCGGGGCCGTTGACTACCTCCCATGCGACCAAGGCTGCCATGCTGCGTGACTGGGGCTCCTGGGATGATGATTTTAACCAAGTGACTGCTGATATTCGTCGCCAGCTACTTGCCATGGCCGAGGCAGGAAGCAGTGATTACGCCTGTGTGCCTATGCAAGGCAGCGGTACTTTTGCGGTCGAGAGCGCGCTGGCCTGTGCCACGGATCTCAACGGTAAAGTGCTGGTGCTGATGAACGGCGCCTACGGCAAGCGCGCGGCGCAGTTGCTCCATATGATGGGCCGCCGTTACGTGACCCTGGATAAGGGCGACTTCCTGCCTCCCCAGCCCGACGAAGTGACGGCACTGCTTGAACAAGACCCAGAGATCACCTCGGTGCTTCTGGTTCACTGCGAGACCAGCTCCGGTATTTTAAACCCGTTAGAGGCGATAGCTGAGGTGGTACACGCCCATGGCAAAACGCTGGTTGTGGATGCGATGAGCTCCTTTGGTGGCGTGCCGATCAGTCTCGCGAAAACACCTATCGATGTGCTGGTTTCGTCTGCCAATAAGTGCATTGAGGGTGTGCCGGGGTTTGGTTTTGTGATTATTCGCAAAGCGCTGCTTGAAGCAGGCAAGGGGCGCGCCCACTCGCTGAGTCTGGATCTCTACGCCCAGTGGGAATATATGGAGCGCACCAGCCAGTGGCGCTTTACGCCGCCCACCCACACCGTGGTGGCCTTTCAGGCGGCGCTTGCCCAGCACCGGGAAGAGGGCGGCGTGCCGGGGCGCTGCGCGCGCTATACCCGTAATCGTGATGCACTGGTCAACGGCATGCGGTCACTGGGCTTTAGAACGCTGCTGGAAGATGAGTGGTTGTCGCCGATTATCACCACGTTTTTAAGTCCCACCGACCCCGCCTTTGAATTTAACACCTTCTATGCGGCGCTAAAGGCGCGTGGTTTTTTGATCTACCCCGGTAAGCTGACCGAGGTAGAAAGCTTTCGCATCGGCTGCATTGGCCAGCTAGACACGACAGTGATCGCGGAACTGCTAAGTGCCATCCAAGAGGCGCTAGCAGATATGGATGTTTCTCTTATTACTGACCTATCTTCACAATCACGGAGCGCCTAATGCAGTATCAATCTCCTCAATGCTTACAAGCGGTTATCTGTGATTGGGCAGGCACGCTGGTCGACTTTGGCTCCTTTGCGCCGACCCAGATATTTGTCGAAGCGTTCGCAGAGCTGGGTGTGGCGATTAGCCTGGAAGAAGCCCGCGGGCCCATGGGCATGGGTAAGTGGGATCATATTCGTACACTCTGCAATCAACCGGATATTGCCGAACGCTTTGTTCAGGCGGTCGGTCATGCGCCTTCTGACGACGATGTCACGGCGCTTTACGAGCGCTTTATGCCGTTGCAAATCGCCAAGATTGCTGACCACTCGGCGGTAATTCCTGGCGCGCTCGACACCTTAACTACGCTGCGCGCCCAGGGGCTTAAAATTGGCTCCTGCTCCGGCTATCCATTAGTCGTGATGGAAAAGGTGGTCGCCCTGGCCGCTGATAACGGCCTGCAGGTAGACCATGTCGTCGCCACCGACGAAGTGCCCAATGGCCGTCCGCATCCTGCCCAAGCGCTGGCTAATGTTATCGCCCTAGGCGTTAGCGATGTGGCTGCCTGTATTAAAGTCGACGACACCACGCCGGGCATACTTGAAGGGCGTAGTGCGGGGATGTGGACAGTCGCGCTTACCTGCTCAGGCAATGCGCTAGGGCTAACTTATGCAGAGTATCAATCGCTGAGTCAATCAGAGCGCCAAGCGGCCCACGAGCGAGTGGCCGCCCAGTTTGCGCCTTCACAACCCCACTACTGTATTGAGACCATTGCCGACCTGCCCAGCGTGGTGGATGCTATCCATACACGCCTTCAGCAAGGAGAGCGTCCTTGAGTCCAGCGGCGCTTGCTCTGGTGCTGGTTTCGGTATGTATGCATGCCGGTTGGAACGTGCTGGGTAAGCGCAACGCGCCCTCATTGGCCTCTTTTGCTTTAGCTTACGGCGCGGGAGGTGCGGTGATGCTGCCGCTGGTGCTGCTTGGGCCTTCACTCGCGGCGTTGCCAATTGCCTTTTGGGGCTGGCTGGCGCTCTCAGGGCTGTGCCAAATGCTCTATATGGGCGGCTTGGCCTGGGCCTATGCCCGCGGGGAAGTTAGCGTGCTTTATCCCATTGCCCGAGCGCTGCCGGTGGTGCTGGTGCCGCTCATTTCCATTGCGCTCTTGGGCAGCCGAGTGCTGGATCGCTGGGACGGACTTGGCATGGTGCTTGTGGTGGTGGGTGCCCTCTGCCTGCCGCTTAGCCACCCCGAGGCGCGTAGGCTCTCTACTTATCTCACCCCGGCCATGGGGTTTGCATTGCTGGCCGCGGCGGGCACGGTGGGCTATTCGCTAATCGATAAGCAGGCGCTCGGGCTGATGCAAGGAGCAGGTCATAGCGGGTTAACCGCCGGGGCGGTTTTCATGGTGCTGCAAGCGTTGATGACGCTAACCTGGGCAGTGCCCCTGCTGGCAATGCTCCCGGCAGAGCGCCGCCGCCTGCCTGCACTCCGCCAGCAGGGACTTGCCATGTTAGCCGCCACCGGGCTGATGATGACCTGCACTTACGGCCTGGTATTAATCGCCCTGGCGCTCACCGACGAAGTCAGTTACGTGGTGGCGCTACGCCAACTCTCTATCCCGGTGGGCGTATTGATGGGCGTGCTATGGCTAAAAGAACCCGCCTCTAGAGCGAAAGCTTTAGGCACGCTGGTGATGTTAGCGGGGCTGGTGTTGGTGGCGCTTTAGGTCAGCGATAACTATTTCAGCGCCTGCCAAATCAGGTTAAAACCGACCAAAAACATGGCTAAAATCACCAATCGATAAAACAGCGCTTCGTTGACGCGGCTTTGCAGCCACAGCCCGTTGCGTACACCGATCCAGGCAATGGGCACCAACAGCAGCGACGCCCAAGCGCTGGTGACGTTGATCTCACCAAGCCACATATAAGGGGCCAGTTTAATCACGTTGACCACCGCAAAGGATACCGCGCAGGTGGCGATAAAGGTCTCTTTAGAGAGTTTGCGCGGCAGTAGATACACGTTTAGCGGCGGCGCTCCCGCATGGGCCATAAAGCTGGTAAAGCCGCAGACGCTTGCTGCGGGTAGGGCCCAACGGGAAGAAATGGGCTTTTTGGCGACGGGCTTGAGTAGCATATAAGCGGCGAACAGCAAAGTGATAACGCCAAGTGTCAGGCGCAAGCCCTGCTCGCTCAGGCTGCCAAACAGCAGCGTGCCCACTGCCACGCCAATGAATAAGCCCGGCACAAAGCGCCAGACTTCGGCGTTTGATTGCTTGCCCCACCATGCTTTCACCGCAAACACGTCCATCACAAGCAGTAGCGGCAGTAGTAAGCCCGCTGCCTGGGCGGGGCTGATCGCCAGCGCCATTAGCGGTACCGAGAGCGTGCCGAAACCACCCGCAAAGCCACCTTTTGAAACGCCGGTCAGGTAAACGGAGAATGCAATTAACAACCAGGCGATGGCGGTATAGTCGGGGAGCATAGGGCCTCTGGATACGCAAAAAAGTGAACCACAAAAAAGCCCCGCATCGGCGGGGCCAGTTAGCATAGCATTAGATAAACGTTAGCGGGCGAAGTGTCGATCTATCCAGCATTCATTAGCCACTCGTGGTCGGGGTCGTTGTGGAATTTCCATGCCCGCTTGGGCCCCGCCATCACATTTAAGTAGTAGAGCGAGTAGCCATGGGAGGCGCCCACTGGATGGTAGCCCTTGGGTACCAACACACAGCAGCCGTTTTCCACCGCCATCGTCTCGTCTAGGCTTCGGTCATCGGTATAAACGCGCTGGAAGGCGAACCCTTGTTCAGGATTGATCCGGTGGTAGTAAGTCTCTTCCAGATATGATTCGTGGGGTAAGTTATCCACATCGTGTTTGTGGGGTGGGTAGCTCGACCAATTGCCCGCAGGTGTGAATACTTCGACTACTAATAGGCTATCGGCGGGCTCGGTTTCCGGCAGAATATCGTGAACATGGCGTGTGTTGGTGCCCTGGCCACGGGTGCTTTGCTTGATGTTGTCGGGGGCGATTAGCCGTGGGGTGTGATTACCATGCCCAGGGGCGGCGCACACCGCTAGCTCTAAATCTGTTGTCGCTTCCACCGCGTAGCTAACATGGTCAGGCAGGTAAACCGCATAGGGAGGGATCTGCTCAAAGATATCCATACGCTGGCCAATATCTTCAAAGCGGTGCTCGCCGCAGGTTACCGTGGCGCGACCGGTGAGCAGCACCAGGCAGACTTCCTGATCATTGCTGCTGGCCTCCAGGCGCTGGCCCTTGGTGAGTTTATGCACCCGAAAGCCAACGTGCGTCCAGCCAGCCGATTCAGGGGTAACGTCAATCACGGTGCCTTGGGTGTCTGGGGCGGTGGGGCGTACCAGTAGGGAGGCCATACGTCGCTCCTTCTGATGGCTAGCTGCTCTGTTGGCAGCTAGCCGTTGTCGATATGAAAGGTCTACACAGACCCGTTTGCGTCTAATTAGAGCTAGGCGTCGAGCAGAATTTTGCGACCTTCACGCAATGAACGCTCCGCTGCATCGGCTAAGCGCAACGCCTCTAGGCCATCTTGGGCACCGGCGAGTGGCGCACGTTTCTCTTTCCATGCAGCGACAAAGTCGCCAATTTCAAGTTGGTAGGCTTGGGCGTAGCGCTCTAGGAAGAACCACTTGGGTTTGTCTTCCACTTGGCCTGCTTCACCGGTGAAGCGCAGCCGGGTATCACTCTCGTTCTGGGCTTGCAGCATGCCTTGGCTACCAAAGGCTTCGATGCGTTGATCGTAGCCGTAGCTGGCGCGCCGAGAGTTGCTGATCTGGCAAAGTTTTCCGCTGGCGGTGGTGAGGGTGACCATGGCCGTATCTACATCGCCCGCTTCGCCAATGGCTGGGTCGATGATGCTACTGCCGACGGCAAAAACACTCTCGATGGGTTCATCGAGCAGCCAGCGCGCCATGTCCAGATCGTGGATCATCATGTCGCGGAACAGGCCGCCGGACTCAGCCACATACTCGGCAGGCGGGGGAGAGGGGTCGCGGCTAATAATGGTCAGCGTTTCAAGCGCGCCAATACGCCCTTCGGTAATGGCTTTTTTCAGTGCTGCAAACTGAGGGTCGTGGCGGCGGTTAAAGCCTAACGCACAGGTCACAGGATGCTCACTGAGTACCTGCAGAGCATCTCGTGTGCGGGCTAAATCCAGGGCGATGGGTTTTTCGCACAGAACCGCCTTACCCGAGCGCGCGGCACGCTCCAGATACTCGGCGTGAGTGGGGGTGCTTGAGGCAATCAGCACCGCGTCAATATCATCATCTGCGAAGATTTCATCCACAGAAACCGCTCGGCTGGCGTACTGCTTGGCGAGCGCCTCTGCGGCAGGCTGATGAAAATCGGCCACGGCGGCAAGAGTAACGTCCGGGTGTGAATAAATGGCCTGGGCATGCACCTTGCCGATGCGTCCTGCGCCGATGAGTGCGAGTTTCATAAGCTCTCCTGTTTTGTTTTTGCTGTTGGTTTGCTTTGGTTGTTTAGGCCTTACGCTTTTTGTCTTGCCGCACGCCCAGGGCAATCGCCAAGGTCTGGGTCAAGCAGAGCGACGCGGTCAAACTCCGGAAACTTTTTACTTCGGCTTCGTTGACCACGAAGACGACATCCGCGAAACGGGCCAGCGGGCTAAGGTTCGAATCGGTAATCACTACACTAGGTAGGCCGCGCTGGTGGGCGTCTTCGCAGGCTTTTTGGCTCTCTTCGGCATAGGGAGAAAAGCTAATCGTTAGCAGAGCGTCATGTTGGCTCATGGCGCGCAGCTGCTCGCCGTACATCCCGCCCAAACCATTGACCAGCAGCGCAGGTTTATCCACATGGGCCAGGGCATAGGTCATGTAGCTCGCTACCATAAAGCTTCGCCGTGCGCCCATCACATGAATCGCATGAGCCTTTTCAAAAATATCCAGCGCCTTCTCCAGGCTCTCTGGATCGATACGGCTGGGAAGCTGCTCCAGAACAGCGCGATTGGCATCGGCGAACTCCCATAGTAGCTGGGTGCTATCCGGCGTTTCCCCGGTGGCGCTGCGTACCGCGCGAATCCGCTCGGTGTAGTTAGGCAATTCATCGACCAGGCGGCTGCGAAACAGCTGCTGCATTTCGGAAAACCCCTTAAAGCCCAAGCTGTTAGCCAAGCGAATTAGGGTGGATGGGGTGACATCTGCCTGCTCGGCAATTTTGGCCACGGTGGCCAGGGCAACCTCCTGGGGGTGATCAAGCACAAAACGCGCGGTTTGCTGCAAACGTTTGCTTAGCGTGGGGTACTCGGCGGTGATCAGCGTTTCCAGCTCACGGTAGCTTTGTGGGGGCTGCGGCATACAAATTCCTTCGCGTTAACTGATGTACCACTCATTCACTCATGTACGCCTGGGTAGTAGCGCTGAGCAAAGTGGCTGGTTGTTATGCAGTCTAGTTGATTGGAATAAATATTCCATTTATACCAAAGTATAGAATAAATAATTTGCAAGAATTGCTATTTGGAACCTATATTCCATAGCGCCAAGGCATTTAATGCCACTTCCCTACCAACAACGATAACGTTATGAGGAATTCTTTATGGCACGTCTATCTCAATGGCTTCTAGCCTCTGCCGCCACCACGGCATTAATGGCAGGTGCCGCACAAGCACAGGAACCGGAACAAGAACAAGAAGCGAGCCGTTTCGTCATGGTGACCCATGGTGTCCCCTCTGATCCTTTCTGGTCAGTGGTGAAAAACGGCGCAGAGGCAGCCGCTGATCTCGTAGGCGCTGAGCTGGAGTACCGTGCACCATCGACCTTTGATATGGCCAAGATGCAGCAACTTGTACAGGCAGCGGTGGCATCGGATCCGGATGGCTTGATCCTCTCTTTTACTGACGAAAATGCCCTGGGCGGCGCTGTCCAAAATGCTGTCGATAACGGCATCCCAGTGATCACCATTAACTCCGGTGGCGACGTGGCGAGAGATTATGGTGCCCGGCTGCACATTGGGCAGAGTGAATACGAGGCGGGCAAACAGGCCGCCGAGCGCATGCAGGAACTGGGCGTTGAGAAAGGCGTCTGCGTTAACCATGAGCAAGGCAACCAGGGGCTTGATCAGCGCTGTGATGGCTTTGTAGAGGGCTTTGACGGCAATGCTGAGCAGCTAGCGACCACCTACGACCCCACCAATATTCGCAATGCCATTGTCGCTTACCTCAACGAGAACAGTGATGTGCGTGGTGTGCTGACCTTGGGTGCACTGGCCGCTGATCCGATGATTCGGGCCATGCGTGAGCAGGGGGCAACCGATATGTTCACTCTCGGCACCTTTGACCTTTCACCCGGTATTTTGGAAGCCTTGGATGCTGGCGAGCTGGATTTCGCGATCGACCAACAGCAGTACATGCAGGGTTATTTGCCTGTCATGTTCCTAGATCAGTTCGTCAAAAACGGCCTGCTACCCGCAGGGGATGTTGCCACCGGCCCAGGGTTTGTCACTCAAGAAAACGCTGCACAGGTCATTGAGCTGAGTAGCCAGGGCATCCGTTGATAACTACCTAATTGAAAAAGGCTCGACGGTGTCGAGCCTTGGGGGTCGATCGCCATGAATTCTACTGAAACGAAACAGTCGGTTGCGCCAGCAACCGCTCCTAAAGATGAGCGTATCCAGAGAGTCTCTTTCTGGAAGAAGGCGCTTAATCGCCCGGAGCTGGGGGCGCTGGCCGGTGCCGTGCTGGTGCTTGCCTTTTTTATAGCTGCTTCCAGCGGCACTGGGATGTTTACCCCAGCGGGTATTATTAATTTCCTTGAAGTCGCCGCTCAGCTCGGCATTATCGCCACGGCGGCTGCGTTGCTGATGATCGGCGGAGAGTTTGATCTTTCGATTGGTTCGATGATTGGCTTGGCAGGCATCCTGATTGCCATCCCTGCGGTGGAGTATGGCTGGCCGCTATGGGCCGCTATTTTATTGGCGTTCGCCTGTGCGGGCCTGGTGGGCTGGATTAACGGCAATCTAGTCAATAAAACGGGGTTGCCGTCATTTATCGTTACCCTAGGCTTCCTGTTCATTCTGCGTGGCCTGGCTATTGGTACTAGCCGGTTGTTGACGGGACGTACTCAGGTGGGGGGAGTGCAGGATCATATCCCTGGAGATTGGTTCGCGGCGCTTTTCTCTGGAGAAGTCGCTACGGGACTATTTAGCTGGATGGCGGAAAATGGCTGGATGGCGACCAACTTTGCGGGCAACCCCACGGTCACCGGTATTCCCGTCTCAATTGTCTGGTGGCTGGGTTTAACCGCTGTAGCGACTTGGGTGCTGCTGTGCACGCCTTACGGCAACTGGATCTTCGCCAGCGGTGGTGATGCCAATGCGGCGCGCAATTCGGGCGTCCCCGTCCACCGCGTCAAGATTTCACTGTTCATGTTCACCGCTTTCTCCGCCACCATCTTTGCCTGCATACAGGTCATGGATACCGGTTCGGCGGACACCATTCGAGGTTTATTAAAAGAGCTGGAGGCCATTATCGCAGTGGTCATTGGCGGCGCTTTGCTGACCGGCGGCTATGGATCTGCCATTGGTGCGGCCCTCGGTGCGCTGATCTTCGGCATGGTGCAAATGGGCATTTTTTACACCGGTGTTAATACGGACTGGTTCCAGGTCTTCCTGGGCGTGATGTTGCTGGTGGCGGTGCTATTCAACAATTACATGCGCAAAAAGGCGATGGAGGCTAAATAACATGACTACACGCACTCCAATGATTGAAATGCGCAGTGTCAGCAAACACTTCGGCAGTGTCATCGCCATTAGTGATATCTCGATGCAGGTCTATTCCGGTGAGGTTATGTGCCTGCTGGGGGATAACGGTGCTGGCAAGTCAACGTTGATTAAAACCCTTTCCGGTGTTCACCAGCCCACCCATGGCGAGATGCTACTGGATGGCAAACCCGCTCGTTTCAAGTCCCCGGCTTACGCGCTCGACGCCGGTATCGCGACCGTTTTTCAGGATCTGGCGATGGTGCCGTTGATGTCGATTACCCGTAACTTCTTTATGGGCCGCGAACCAACGGTGGGGTGGGGGCCTTTAAAGCGGATTGATTGGAAATATGCTGACCGGGTTGCCAAAGAGGAAATGGCTAAAATCGGTATCGATGTACGCGACCCAAGCCAGCCGGTGGGCACGCTTTCTGGTGGGGAGCGCCAGTGTGTGGCGATTGCCCGTGCCGTTTATTTTGGCGCCAAAGTGCTGATTCTTGATGAGCCTACGTCAGCGCTTGGGGTTAAGCAGGCCTCTGTCGTACTGCGTTACATTGCCAAAGCCCGCGCGGATGGGCTTGCGGTCATCTTTATTACCCACAACGTCCACCATGCTTACCCAGTGGCTGATGCGTTCACCCTTTTGTCACGCGGCGGCAGTTTGGGCTCCTTCCGCAAAGAAGAAGTCAGCCGCGAAGAGGTGCTCAATATGATGGCGGGTGGCGCTGAGCTTGAAAGCCTGGATGCAGAGCTTGCGGAATTCCAGCGGGACGATAAAGCCAAGAAGGCCAGCTTAGCCGAACAAGACACTCAACCTTCGGATGAAACAGGCAGCACTGAACCCCCTTCACCGCGAACTGCGAGCGGCTATTAAGGAGCCATGATGAATAAACCTACCCCATCATCCCCGTTCACGCTGGCCGTTTGCGCTGAAATGGTGTTCCGCGATTTACCCGTGTTGGAACGAATTAAGCGCATTTCTGATTTGGGCTTTCAAGTCGAAATCTGGGACTGGACTAAGCACGACATTGACGCACTGGCCAATAGCGGGGCGATGTTTTCATCCATGACCGGCTATGTCACCGGCACCCTGGCGGATGCAGCCGGGGCAGATGAACTGCTACGCACCGCCGCTGAGTCGGTTGAGGTCGCAAAGCGCCTTGGCATTCCGCGACTAAACCTGCATGGCACGGGGTTGGATGGTAATGGGCTGCCCGTGAAACCTTGCCAACAGATGACTGGCGCTATGTGGCTTAAAGCCCGCGATACCCTCAATCGGTTGGCAGATCTCGGTGAGCAGCACGGCGTCACCTTTGTGCTTGAAAACCTCAATACCGACGTTGACCACCCCGGCGTGCCGTTTGCCCGCTTGGAAGATGTTCTAGCGCTTGTGGAAAGTGTCGATCGGCCCAGCTTGCGCATTATGTTGGACGTTTATCACGCCCAGATTGGCGAGGGTAATTTGATTGAATTGATTCGCCGCTGTGGGCCTTACATTGGTGAAGTACAAGTGGCTGATGTGCCGGGGCGCTGCGAGCCGGGAACCGGCGAGATTAACTATCCGGCCATTGCCAAAGTGCTGAACGACATAGGTTATCGCGGCACCGTGGGGCTGGAAGGCTGGGCCTCTGGGGATGACGACCTCGCGCTCGACCGATTCCGTGCTGCCTTCTCACTTTAAGCCACGGTTGATCAGCCTTATCGCTTGCCACCCAAGACGCTTGTATGCCCAGTGCCATCTTGTGACTAGTACCACGAATTTGTGACGTGGGGAGACATTTATGCTGAATAACAATAGTCAACACCGACCGCTTGACCTGATTTGTCTTGGACGCGTGGCGGTCGATCTTTACGCCGAGCAGATTGGCAGTCGTTTAGAAGACGTGGCCAGCTTTGCCAAGTACCTCGGCGGCAGCTCGGGCAATATGGCCTACGGCACCGCTCGCCTCGGGTTGAAATCCGCCATGCTCTCGCGGGTCGGCGACGAGCAGATGGGCAACTTCGTGCGCGAAGAGCTGGAGCGGGTGGGCGTGGATACCTCCGCGCTTCAAACCGACCCTGAGCGCCACACCGGCCTGGTTCTGCTGGCTTTAAAAGACCGCGAAAGCTTCCCGCTGCTATTTTACCGCCGCGACTGTGCTGATATGGCCATTGATGCCGAGGCCATCGACCCTGAATTTATCGCCCGGGCCAAGGCGCTGGCGATTACCGGCACGCATCTTTCTACCGATACCACCCGGCGGGCGTGTCGCAAGGCACTGGACGCCGCCGCCCATTATGGCGTGAAGCGGGTGCTGGATATCGACTATCGCCCCGTGCTGTGGGGGCTGACTAACCCTGGCGATGGTGAAACCCGTTTTATCGCCGATGATAAAGTGACCACCGACCTGCAGCGCTGGCTGGCGGATTTTGATCTGATTGTGGGCACCGAAGAAGAGTTTCATATTGCCGGCGGCAGCACGGACACCTTAGCGGCTCTGCGCGCGGTACGTGAGGTTAGCGAAGCCACTCTGGTATGCAAGCTGGGGCCCATGGGCTGTGTGGTGTTTGAAGGCGCCATTCCTGACCGTATTGAAGACGGCATTTTAGTTAAGGGCGTACAGGTCGAGGTGCTCAATGTGCTGGGTGCCGGGGATGCCTTTATGAGTGGCTTGCTACGCGGCTGGCTGCGCAATGAACCCTGGCAAACCAGCGCCGGTTATGCCAATGCCTGCGGCGCGCTGGTGGTCTCCCGCCACGGCTGTGCCCCGGCCATGCCCACCGAAGATGAGTTATTCGATTACCTGGAACGCCGCGATGAGGTACCCCGTCCGGATATCGATCAGCGCCTAAACCATTTACACCGCGTCACTACCCGAGTGCCCGTTCAGTGGCCCGAAGTATTGGGGTTGGCATTTGACCACCGCCGCCAGCTCACCGATATGGCACGCGAAGAGTATGCCGACAGCGCGCGGCTGCCAGCACTTAAAAAACTCCTGGTCACCGCCGCTGAAGAGGGTGCCAAATTGGGCGGTATTTCCACGCCCGCGATCCTTGTAGACGACGTGCTGGGTCAAGACGCGCTCAATCAAGCCAGTGGAAAAGGCTGGTGGATTGGTCGACCGGTGGAGCTTCCTGGCTCACGACCTTTGCGCTTCCAGCATGGCGATGATTTAGGTGCCTGCCTGCGCAACTGGCCTAGAGAGCAGATCATTAAATGTCTAGTGTTCTATCATCCCGACGATGAACTCTCGCTGCGCCTGGAGCAGGAGGAGCGTCTGCGTCAGCTCTACCAGGCGGCCTGTGCGTATGGGCTGGAGCTGCTGATTGAAGTCATTCCGCCCGCCGACATGCCCAATGACGATACCACCTTGCCGCGCAGCCTTCAGCGGCTCTACAACCTGGGTATTCGCCCAGACTGGTGGAAGCTACCTGCCATGTCAGACGCTGCCTGGCAGGCGGTTGGCGACACCATTGAGCGGGAAGATACCTACTGCCGTGGGGTCGTGCTGCTTGGGCTAGACGCCCCCATGGACGACATGAAACGTGGTTTCGAAGCAGCGGCCAATCATGCCTGCTGTAAGGGTTTCACCGTTGGGCGCACGCTATTTGCCAGCGCGAGTCGTGATTGGCTAGCCGGGCGTATCGACGATGCCCGCTTGGTAGAGCGGGTCGCCCAGAACTATGCCGAGCTGATAAAGGCGTGGCGGCAATTAAGGCAGGCGCAGCCGCAAGCGCTGTCTCACACGGAGGAGGCGTAAAATGAGCACCATTCGACTCACCATGGCCCAGGCGTTGGTCAAGTACCTTGCTGCACAACGTATAGAGGTGGATGGCCAAGAAGTGGCGCTGTTTGAAGGCGTGTTTGCGATTTTTGGTCATGGCAATGTGGCCGGAATGGGGGAAGCGCTTTACCACGTGCAAGACACGCTGCCCACCTTTCGCGCCCACAACGAACAGGCCATGGCCCACGCGGCGATTGCCTTTGCCAAAGCCAATAATCGCCAGCGCTTAATGGCCGCGACCAGCTCGATAGGCCCGGGGGCGACCAATATGGTCACCGCCGCGGCGCTCGCTCACGCCAACCGTTTGCCGATCCTACTGCTGCCGGGGGACACCTTTGCCACCCGCGAACCCGACCCGGTACTCCAGCAGGTGGAGCATTTTGGTGACCCGACCATTAGCGTCAACGACTGTTTTCGCCCGGTGTCGCGCTACTTCGACTGCATTAACCGCCCGGAACAGCTGCTGACCAGTTTGCCCCAGGCGATGGCCACCCTGCTTGACCCGGAGCATTGCGGCCCTGCAACCCTGGCGCTGCCTCAGGATGTGCAAACCTTTGCCTACGATTATCCGGTGGCCTTTTTTGCTCCCAAGGTGCATCGCATTCGCCGCTCGCCACCGGATGCTTACGAGCTTCGCCAAACCATCGCCGCGCTGCAACAGGCCAAGCGCCCGCTGATCATTGCCGGTGGCGGCGTGCATTACGCCGCTGCCTGCGACGCTTTGGCCGAGTTTGCCAAAACACGCGGCATCCCGGTAGCTGAAACCCAGGCGGGGAAAGGCGCGCTGGCCGATAGCCACCCTTGCTCGGTGGGGGCCATTGGGGTGACCGGCAGCGCAGCGGCTAACCAATTGGCGGAGCAGGCGGATGTCATTTTGGCGGTGGGTACGCGGTTGCAGGACTTTACCACCGGCTCCCGAGCGCTGTTTGAAAGCAGCGATAAAACGTTAATCGCCCTCAACGTTGGCCGCTTCGACAGCCTCAAGCATCAGGCGCTGCCGCTAAGCTGCGATGCCTTGGTCGGGCTGGGTCAACTCGACGCGGCGCTGGGCGAGTGGCGGGGCGACGATGAATGGCGCGAGCAGACCGGCACGCTCAAGCGCGAGTGGGCCGAAATAGTGCGCAACGTGACCGACGATCAAGGGCTGGCGCTGCCCACCGATGCCCAGGTGATCGGAGCGGTCAATCGCCAGGCAGGCAACGATACCACCGTGGTATGCGCCGCCGGTGGCTTGCCCGGCGAGCTACATAAACTCTGGCAATGCTCGGGCCCTGGCAGCTATCACGTGGAGTACGGTTTCTCCTGCATGGGCTATGAAATTGCGGGCGGGCTGGGTGTCAAGATGGCCAAGCCCGACAACGAAGTGGTGGTGATGGTGGGCGATGGTAGCTACCTGATGCACAACTCGGAACTGGCAACCTCGGTGATGCTGGGCCACAAGCTGATAGTAGTGGTGTTGGATAACCGCGGCTATGGCTGTATCAACCGCCTGCAGCAGGCCACCGGCGGCGCGGGGTTCAACAACCTGCTGGAAGATTGCCGCACTGTCGAGGCGGGCGCCCCGAAAACCGATTTTGCCGCTCACGCCAAAGCGTTGGGCTGTGAGTCTGAATCAGTCACCGGCATTGCGGAGCTGGAGCAGGCGCTGGTGCGCGCTCGCAGCGCCACCTCGACCTATGTGATTGCCCTGGACACCGACCCGTTACCTAGCACTCAAGAAGGCGGCGCCTGGTGGGAAGTGGCCGTGCCCGAGGTCTCCGAGCGTGAGCAGGTTAATACAGCCTATCAAGGCTATCGCGAGGCTAAGCAGCGTCAGGCCCGCTAATCACCTTCTTTAACAAACATAGTCATAAGGAATACGCTATGCCAACGGTTACTTTAGGCATCAACCCGCTCACCTGGACGAACGACGACTTGCCCAGCCTGGGCGGCGCAACACCACTGGAAATCTGTTTGAAAGAGGGCCGCGAAGCGGGGTTTAGTGGCTTTGAATTAGGTAACAAGTTTCCCCGAACGCCTGACGCCCTGAATCAAGTGCTTAGCGCCCACGACTTGGCGCTTGTATCGGGCTGGTATTCCGCGCAGTTGCTGGAGCGCACTCCTGAAGAAGAGATTGAAGCCATTCAGGATCATATGAACCTGCTCAAGCAATGTGGCGCGAAGGTGATGGTGCTGTGTGAAGTCACCCATTGTGTACACGGCGATCAGGAGCGCCCGCTCTCCCAGCGTCCGCATTTATCCGAGCAAGAGTGGCAACGCCTGCTGAGTGGTCTAGAGGTGGTGGGTGACTACCTGAAATCCCAGGGCATTCAGCTGGTGTATCACCACCACCTGGGCACGGTGATCGAAAGCCAGGCCGACGTTAAACGCTTAATGGACAACACTGGCGAAGGCGTGGGGCTGCTGCTTGATTTTGGTCATTTGCGAGGTGCTGGCGGTGACCCTCTCGCCGTCGCCAAACGCTACAGCCAACGTATCCATCATGTGCATTGCAAAGATCTGCGCTTCCCAGTGCTGGACGCGGTACGCAACCGCGACAAAAGCTTTTTAAACGGCGTGTTAGACGGCCTGTTTACGGTGCCGGGGGATGGCGATGTGGATTTCCTGCCCGCCTTAACCCACCTGTGCGAACAGGGCTACCAGGGCTGGTTAGTGGTTGAAGCCGAACAAGACCCGGAAGTTGCCCATCCGCTGACTTACGCCCGCCTGGGTTACCGCAACCTACGCCAACTTGCCGAGCAGGCAGGCTTCGACGTTGCCAGCTAAACAGCACCGCTTTTAATCAGGAGCTTGTATGAAGACGCTATCCCACTATCTTAATGGTCAGCTCTCTGCCGGTCAGAGCCAGCGCACTTCGCCGGTTTATAACCCGGCCACCGGTGAGCAGAGCGCTCAGGTAGCACTAGCTACCGCCGATGAAACCCGCGAAGCGGTGCGCATTGCCGATGAGGCCTTTGTCGCTTGGTCAAAAACCTCGCCGCTGAAGCGCTCGCGTATCCTGTTTAAGTTCAAGGCGCTAGTCGAAGAGCACACCGATGAGCTGGCGCGACTGATCTCCAGCGAGCACGGCAAGGTGTTTTCTGACGCCAAAGGCGAAGTGACCCGCGGTCTGGAAGTGGTTGAGTTTGCCTGCGGCATTCCCCACTTGCAGAAGGGCGAGCACTCCATGAACGTCGGCACCGGCGTGGATAGCTACTCAATGATGCAGCCGCTGGGCGTTTGCGCCGGTATCTCGCCGTTCAACTTCCCCGCCATGGTACCCATGTGGATGTTCCCCATCGCCCTGGCCTGCGGCAACACCTTCGTCATGAAGCCTTCGGAAAAAGATCCCTCCACGCCGCTGCGCCTAGCCGAGCTACTTAAAGAAGCGGGCCTGCCGGATGGCGTCTTCAATGTCGTCAATGGCGATAAAGAAGCGGTGGATGTGCTGCTTACCGATGAGCGTGTCCAGGCTGTCAGCTTTGTGGGCTCTACCCCAATCGCCGAGTACATCTACGCTACCGCATCAACCCATGGCAAGCGTGTTCAGGCATTGGGCGGGGCTAAAAATCATATGGTAATCATGCCCGATGCGGATCTCGACCAAGCCGTGGGTGCCCTGATGGGCGCAGCCTATGGCTCCGCAGGCGAGCGTTGCATGGCGATTTCGGTGGCGGTGCCCGTAGGCGACGAAACCGCCAACCGCCTGCGCGAAAAACTGGTGGCCGAACTGGATAAGCTGACGGTCGGGCCTGGCCTGGTCGATGGCCCGGATAACGATATGGGGCCGCTGATCACCCGCGAGCACCGCGACAAAGTGGCAGGCTATATCCAAACCGGCGTGGATGAAGGCGCAGAGCTAGTGGTCGACGGTCGCCAGACCACGATTGACGGGGCAGGTGATGGCTACTTTATCGGCGGCAGTCTGTTTGACCATGTGACGCCCAGCATGCGTATTCACTCCGAGGAGATCTTTGGCCCGGTGCTGGCGATTGCCCGCGTGGCCAGCTTCGACGAGGCGGTCAGCATGATCAACGCCCATGAGTACGGCAATGGCACGGCGATCTTTACCCGGGATGGCGATGCGGCGCGTCAGTACTGCGAGCAGATCCAGGTGGGCATGGTCGGCGTTAACGTACCAATCCCGGTGCCTATGGCGTTCCACAGCTTCGGCGGCTGGAAGCGCTCGCTGTTTGGCCCGCTGCATATGCACGGCCCCGACGGTGTGCGTTTCTACACCCGCATGAAAACCATCACCCAGCGCTGGCCCAGCGGCATTCGTGAAGAGACCAACCACTTCACCATGCCGACCATGTAAACAGTTTACTGGGCACGACACCATTCAACGCCGGGCCCAGCCCGGCGTTACTGTTTTACAACAGGGATAATCACAATGAAAACCCTCAAGATTGGCCTAATCGGCACCGGCTTTATGGGCAAAGCCCACGCCATCGCCTTTAATGCAGCGTCCAGCGTTTTTGAGTTGCCCGCCAAGCCCGTTTGCGAACTGCTGGCGGATGTCGACCTCGCCACTGCAGAGAGCCGAGCGCGGGCTTGGGGATTTGCCCGCGCCACCGACGATTGGCGCGCCTTGGTAGAAGATAGTGAGGTAGACGTGGTGGATATCTGCGCGCCCAACTTTCTGCATAAAGAGATGGCGCTGGCTGCCATTGCCGCTGGCAAGCATGTTTACGCTGAAAAGCCGCTGGCGCTAAGTAGCGCCGATGCCGACGAGATGGTGGCTGCGGCTGAAAAGGCGGGCGTCAAAACCCTGGTAGGCTTTAACTATATTCGCAATTCCGCCACCCAACTGGCCCGCCAGATTGTTGCCAGCGGTGAAATTGGTGAGCTGATTCACTTTCGTGGACGGCACAACGAGGATTATCTGCTCGACCCGCAAAAGCCCCACGACTGGCATACCCAGCGGGCGACCGCTGGCGCCGGTGCGTTAGGCGATGTGGGCTCGCATATTCTCAATATGGCCGAGTTTTTAACCGGGCAGCGCATTACCGAGGTATGCGGCCAACTACAGACCGTTATCACGATGCGACCGAAGGCCGACGGTAGTGGTATGGCCGCAGTGGAAAACGACGACCAGGCCCAGGCCATGTTGCGCTTTGACCGGGGGTTAATGGGTAATATCGAGACGTCTCGGGTGGCCGCTGGACGCAAAATGGGCTTGGCCTATACGCTAACGGGCACGAAAGGCGCCATCGTTTTTGACCAGGAGCGCATGAGCGAACTACAGCTATATCGCCACGGCGATACCCTCGGCAGGCGCGGCTTCACCACCCTGTTAGCGGGCCCTGAACACCCCGACTATGCAGCGTTCAGCCCTGCGCCGGGTCATGGCTTGGGCTATAACGATCAGAAGATTATCGAGGTGCGCGATCTGGTCGAGGGCATTATTAACCACCGCCCCCTCTATCCCGATTTTCGCGAAGCGGCTCGGGTCAATCGGCTGATCGATGCTATCGAAAGGTCAGATCAGGCGGGGCAGTGGGTAGGGGTATAGTCGTTGCTACGCTCCAAGCGCTGGGTTCTGCTTTGGGAAGGCCCAGCGCCTGCCTGGAAGGGAAAACTCACAAAATAATTAGCGTCGCGAGCCCCAGAAATGACAAAAATCCCACCACATCGGTGACGGTAGTTAGAATCACCGCGCCGGATAAGGCGGGATCAATCTGCAGCTTTTTCAACACCAATGGAATCAGCACCCCAGAAACATTGGCCAGGCTCATATTGATAAAGATAGCCAGGGTAATGACCAGCGTAATCATGGCGTCGCCAAACCAAAGGTGCGAAATGAGGCCGACTACTAACGCCCACACCAGGCCATTGCTCATACCCACCCACAGCTCTTTGTTGTAAAGCCACTTTATATTGTTGCCCGCAAGCTGCCCCAGGGCTAAACCGCGGATGACGACGGTGAGCGTCTGGCTTCCGGCAATCCCTCCCATGCTGGCAACCACCGGCATTAAAATCGCCAGCGCCACAATTTGGTCTAGGACCACTTCAAACCGTCCGATCACGAAGGCGGCTAGAAAAGCCGTTAACAGATTGATACCTAGCC
Organism: Halomonas sp. AOP13-D3-9; assembly: GCF_052379125.1. NCBI lineage: Bacteria > Pseudomonadati > Pseudomonadota > Gammaproteobacteria > Oceanospirillales > Halomonadaceae > Halomonas > Halomonas sp. AOP13-D3-9. Next base: position 66,516 of record NZ_JBQSYH010000001.1, read on the forward strand.
AAATGCCGCGGCTTTTGGCGCTTCGCATGATGGGAGTAAAGACTTCTTCTTCATCACTGACGCCGGACATATGTTTAAGCGTCATATCAGCATCATCTTGGGTGATTTCCAACACATCGGTGGAGTTGAGCTGACCGACCAATAACCCCTCACTATCGCATACGGGGACAAAGTGAAGTTCTTTAGAGCGCAATAACGCGGCGGCATCGCTGACTTTCATTTGATCATTCAGGGTGAAGAAATCATCCATATAATCATCAACCACGGCGTCTTGTGGTTGCTTGATTAAATCAATCAGGGTCAGGGTGCCGAGTAAGCGTTTATCCTTATCCGTAATCATGATCTGCTGAGACTCATCATCAAGCAGATGATGAATGCGGATATAGCGCTGCACGGCTTCTAACGAGACGCCCTGTTTTACATTAACCGTCTCGGGATCCATATAACGCCCCACCACATCATCTTCATAGGCATGAAGATTCTCGACCTGGGCACGTATGTCCTGGTCTAAGCTGGCGTAAACGCTGGTTTTTATGGCCTCGTCAGCAACATCCAGTACTTCAGCAACTTCTTGAGCATCCAGGCCTTTAACAATTTGCTCTACGTCACTGGCGGATAAATCCTCGATGTAGTCGGCGCGGATATCTTCGTCAACTTCGGCAAGTACCTCGCCGATTATCGCATCAGGCACATATTCCCAAAGATAATCGCGTGTTTTGGCCGGGAAGGACTCAAGGGTTCGCGCAATGTCTAAAATATCGAGTTCAGTGAAAAATTCCTGAAGAGCCGCTGTGTCTGGGGTGTCTAAAAGCTTTTGAAGGTAGAGTAGCAGCTCTTCGTTATTGGTATATTTTTCATCATCGCGCATAGCGTCCGTCCTTTTTGGAAACTAGGTGTTAAGGCAATAGAATTGCAAACTCTCGGCGGCTCGCTTTGGTGAGTTTATAGACTGGCTTGGTTGAAAGCCACGCGTACGCCGTAGGCTAAGCGCTGCTGTGCGGAAACGGACGGAACATCGGTACCTATCATTTCATCGGCGGCGTCGGCCCAGGTCAGCGTGCCGTGGGTGAATCCCAGCGGTGCCAGCGCGCGGCCAATCCACTGCGTACCGGTAAAGCGCTGCGTCTCGCCATTCTGGTCGATCAGCAAGCTGACGTTGTTATCCTGATGCAAACGAACAATGTACCAACCCATATCGAGCCCATGGACTTCTACGTCGGGCAACGGCGCTGAACAGTGTGCAAGCTCGTCAAGGGTAAGGTGGGCGGGAAGCGTTGAAGACATGGCGTATCCTCATGAGTGAACATCTTATACGCCAAGACTAAAGGGTGTGCTTTATTTGTACAGTAGTAACCGCCTGACCGGCGTCATTGAGGCGCTGGTTCAGACGGTTCGAGGCAGGTATTTTATTCCTTATCCATTTCTAAACAGGAAACTATAGGCATTTAACGCAGGTACGCCGCCTAGGTGGGCGTAGAGTACTTTGGAGCCGGGCGGGAATTCGCCGTTGCGCACCATGTCGATCATGCCGTGCATGGATTTACCTTCGTAAACCGGGTCGGTAAGCACACCCTCGAGACGGGCACAGAGGCGAATGGCTTCCAGCGTGCCTTCGTTGGGCAGGCCATACTCGGGGCCGCCGTAGCGGGTATCCAAAATGATATCGTCATCGCTAATACCGCCTTCCAATTCCACTAGCTCAGCCGTATTGCGCGCGATGCGCAGGATCTGTTCACGGGTTTGCTCAGGCTTGGCGGAGGCGTCAATGCCAATCACTCGCTGGGCACGGCCATCGGCGGCAAAGCCCACCACCATGCCTGCCTGGGTGCTGCCGGTGACCGAGCACACCACGATATAGTCAAACGTGAAACCCAGCTCTTTCTCCTGCTGACGCACCTCTTCGGCAAAGCCTACAAAGCCTAAGCCACCGTAAGGGTGCTCGGAGCAGCCAGCGGGAATCGGGAAGGGCTTACCGCCCCGTTGGCGCACATCCTCCATCGCCTGTTCCCAACTGGGGCGAATGCCGATATCGAACCCTGCGTCATCCAAGCGTACATCGGCACCCATGATGCGCGACATCTCGATATTGCCCACGCGATCATACACCGCGTCGGAGTAGTTGACCCAGTTCTCCTGTACCAGCACGCACTGCATGCCCAGGTGAGCGGCCACCGCAGCAACTTGGCGGGTCTGGTTGGATTGAATGCCGCCAATCGATACCAGCGTATCGCAGCCTTTTTCCAGCGCTTCAGGAATCAAGTACTCCAGCTTGCGGGTCTTATTGCCACCAAAGGCCAAGCCGCTGTTGCAGTCTTCGCGCTTGGCGTAGAGCTCTACTTCACCGCCTAAATGTTCGCTTAGCCGCTTGAGCGGCGTAATCGGAGAGGGGCCAAAGGTGAGTGGGTAACGTGGGAAGCGTTCGAGGTTCATAGCAATCTCCAGCTTTAAAACATTGGGTGCGATATAGGGTGGCTAAGGTTGTTGTGAACAATTGGCGTGCTCTCTGCTATTTATAGTAAGTGTTAGCTATTTTTTTTGTGTTGCAAAATTGGTTGGTTTGAGACAATAAAAGATGGTAAGAAATGATGTATATGGGTTTAAGTGGTGTTTACTGGCCAATAAGGTAAATAATAGTGCGCGCAAAAATCTCCCGTTCACGCCCTGAGCCTGATGATCCGGCGGCTGAGCTAGACCGAACCGATCGGCGTATTCTGAAACTGCTTCAGGACGATGCCACGCTCTCCAATGTGGCGCTGGCAGAGCAGGTGAACTTGAGCCCGGCGGCGTGCTTACGCAGGGTGGAAAGGCTCAAGCGGGATGGGGTAATCAGCAGGGTGGTGGCGCATTTAGACCCGGAGCAGCTACAGGCAGGCATGGTGGTGTTGATTGGAGTCGTATTGGATCGCTCGACGCCGGAATCCTTCGCCGCCTTTGAGGAGGCGGCCCAGAAGGTGTCAGGCTGTATGGAGTGCCACGTGGTTACCGGGGAGTTTGACTATTTCATGTTGGTACGCACGCGGGACAGCCAAAGCTTCAACAGGCTGCACGCCGAACAACTGCTCTATCTACCCGGCGTGCGCCAGATCCGCTCGTTTATGGGGCTGCGACAGGTGGTCTCGACCCATAAGGTGCTGGTTTAGTCTCTTGGAAAGCGCGCTTCCAGCTCGGCCACCTGATCTGGCGTTAGCCCGCGCGGGTTCTCGCCCCGTAGCAGCAGGTAGAGCTTGGCGGTCTCTTCCAGCTCTTCAGTGGCATACACCGCCGCTTCGAGGTTTTTCCCCGCTACCACTGGGCCGTGGTTGGCCAGCAATACCGCGCTGTGTTTACCGGCTAAGCCCCGCACCGCATCGCCCAGTTTAGGATCGCCGGGAATGTGGTAGGGAATCAGCGGCAGCTTGCCCACCCGCATGACGTAGTAGGCGGTCAGTGGGGGAATGCAGTCGCAGGGATCTACCCCCGGCAAACAAGAGACGGCCACCGAGTGGGTGGAGTGCAGGTGTACTATAGCGCCAGACTGCGGGCGCTCTTCGTACATTGCCATGTGCAAAAACTGCTCTTTGGTGGGCTGGTCGCCACTTACCAGTTGGCCGTTGTTATCAAGATGGGAAATCCGCGCTGGATCCAGCCGCCCTAAACAGGCGTTGGTGGGGGTCATTAGCCAGCCGCCATCTTCCAGACGCACGCTAATATTGCCGCTGGAGCCCATGGTCAGGCCGCGATCAAACAACGATTTGCCCAGGGTGCTGATCTGTTCCCGCAGGCTGTTCTGGTGATGGCAGTGCAAGTGGATGCTCATGCCAACACCTCAAACGCCCGAGTAAAGAAATCGACGTCACCGAAGTTGCCCGACTTCAGCGCAAGCGACAGCGGTGCTTCGCGACCCGCCATTGGGGTTTGCGTCCAGGGCACGCCGGGGTCAATCTGCTCACCAATCCGTAGGGTAGTTATCCCTAACGCTGAGACTACTGCTCCGGAGGTTTCGCCCCCGGCGACCAGCAACCGGCCCACGCCTTCGTTAACTAGCGCGACCGCCAGTTGGCTCAATGCTTCTTCCACTAGTAGCCCGGCACGTTCTACTCCTAACGCTTGCTGAGCCGCTTCTACTTTCGTTGGATCTGCAGAGGCATAGATCAGTACTGGAACGTTGCTGGATAAGCGTTCCAGGGCAAAGGCCAGCGCCTGCTCCCACTGTTTGTTACCTTCGTTAAGCGATAAAGGATCCAGTGCAAAGCCTCCCGATGGGTGTCGTTCCAGAAAATTTGCCACCTGGGCCAGCGTGGCACGGGAACAACTGCCGGAAAGCACCAACGCACTACCCAAGGCAGGAGATAAGCGCCCTGGCTCAGTGATGGTGTCTAGCCAGCCCTGTTGTCGGTACTGGGCAGGGAGCGCCTGGCCCAGTCCAGAGCCGCCGGTAACTAAGGGCAGTAAAACCGTAGCTTCGGCAAGCACGTCCAGATCCTGCTCGTCTAAGGAGTCGCAAACTACATGGCGAACACCTTGCTCTGCCAGCGCCGACAAGTGAGCGCGGGCTGCTTCAGCCCCCTGGGCCAGCACGGCACGGTTGGCTAAGCCCACTGGGTGTGGTGTTTGGCGAGAGAGTACTCGAACTAGGTCGGCATCCTTCATCGGCGTGAGCGGGTGGTGCTGCATACCGCTGTCGTTGAGCAAGCGGTCGCTCACAAACAGATGGCCTTGGTAAACCGTACGGCCGTTAATCGGGAAAGCGGGCACCATCACCGTTTGATGCGCTCCTAGCGCTTCCAGCAGCGCATCCGCCACCGGGCCGATATTGCCCTGATCGGTGGAGTCAAAGGTGGAGCAGTACTTGAAGAACAGTTGCCGAACCCCCTGCTGGCGAAGCCACTCAAGGGCGGCCAGAGAGTCCTCCACGGCTTCGTCCACCGGGCAGGAGCGCGATTTCAGCGCCACGACCACCGCATCGATATCAGTGAGGTCAATCTCTTGCTGGGGCACGCCAATCACCTGCAGGCAGCGCATGCCACCGCGCACCAGGTTATTTGCAAGATCCGTGGCCCCAGTGAAGTCGTCGGCAATAGCGCCTAATACAATTGTCATACGTTGCGTCCGTTGTAAGGGTTCAGGGAGTGGCGGCTTTCATGCGAGCGCGTTTAATCAGTGGCGAGATAATCGTCACTGCCAACAGTAGTGCTGCAATGGCCAATAAGGTGGCGCTGATGGGGCGGGTGAAGAAGATCGATATATCTCCCTGGGACATCGACAACGCACGGCGCAGCTCGCTCTCTGCAATGGGGCCTAGTACTAGGCCTAGGATGATCGAAACCAGCGGGAATTTTAGTTTTTCCAGCAGGTAGCCCATGATGCCAAAGCCAAGCATCAACCAAACATCAAACATGGAGTTGCGCACCGAGTAGGTACCCACGATGCAGCACATAATAATGATCGGGCCGAGCGCCGAGTAGGGCACATTCAATAGCTTGGTGAACAGGGTGATAAATGGCTTGGAGAACAACAAAATCATAAAGTTGACGATAAACAGGCCCGCGAACACGGCATAGATTAGGCTGCTGTGGGTCATCATAAACATTGGGCCCGGCTGCAGGCCGTGCATGATAAACGCCCCAAGAATGACCGCTGTGGTGCCACTACCTGGAATGCCCAGGGCAAACAACGGTACTAAGGCGCCCATGGCAGCGGCATTGTTTGCCGACTCAGGCGCTGCAATCCCTTCCGGTGCCCCTTTGCCAAATTTCTCGGGATGCTTAGACCAACGCACTGTTTCGCTATAGCTCACCATAGCGGCTGTGCTTGCTCCAATGCCCGGTAAGATGCCAATAATCACACCAATAATAGAAGAGCGCGTAAGCGTGGTGCCGATTTGGCGCAAGATAGGTAGATCAAAGATTTTAACTTTTACTTTCGTAATCGGCTGATGGCTGTCTTGATCTAGAGAGCGTTTCATCACTTCAGAAACGGCGAACAGCCCCACGATCATCGGTATCAGTCCCACCCCTTCCATCAGGTTTAGGTTATCGAAGGTATAGCGGCTGGTACCCGTTAGTGGGTCGATCCCCATGGTGGCAATAAACAACCCAATAGTGGCGCCAATCAGTCCGTAGATCAGACGGCCACCTAAGGAGGCCACAACGGTTAAGCCAAGCACTGCAAGGGCAAAATATTCGGGGGAGGAGAACCTTAATGCCATCTTAGCCAGCATTGGGGTAAAGATAATCAACGCAATGGTACCCACTAAACCGCCAATCGCAGAGCTCAGTACGCCAATGCCCAGTGCTTTGCCTGCCTGGCCCTGCTGGGTCATCGGGTAGCCATCAAAGGCAGTCATCACCGCTTCTGGCGTCCCGGGGGCACGGTAGAGAATGGCGGTGATCAAACCAGAAAAAACAGTCGCGCCATAGATGGCAGTCAGCAACATAAAGGCAGTAGTGGAGTCCATGCCATAGGTAATGGGTAGCAGGATAACCACCAGAATAACGCCGCTGATGCCGGGTAACGCACCACCGATAAATCCGATAAAAACGGCTGAAGTAAGTAGTAGCAGGTTGAGTGGCTGCATCACTACAGCCAGCCCGCCTAGAAAATTCTCTAGCATCATCAACTCCTAAACAGGTAGCAGTAGCGGTTATCGGCAAACTTCTTAACAATAAGTGTCATAGCGGGATGCCAAGCAGCATGACGAAGACACCCTGCATTAGCAGTGTGGCAAGCACCACGGTAATTAGAATCGTGCGCCAGGAGCGAGCCCCAAGCAGCAGCGTACCTACCAATGTGAAAGCGATACTGGCGATTAAAAAGCCCACCATGCTGATTAACCAGGTGTAGATAACGGTGGCGGCAATCAGCCACCAGTGTCGCGTGGACGCTAGGGAAAAGCGTTGAGCCGTGACGGGATCGTTCTGAGGACGAGAAGCTTCTTCCGGTTCATTGTCATAAGTGGTGCCTCGCCGCGCATCACGCCAAGTGATCAGTAGCAGTGCGCTACCCAACCCAATAAGCGTAATTACTAGCGTCAGAGGCCATACGCGAGGGCCAATAAAGGTAGAAACCTCAGCGGAGCTGGGAAACTGCAGTGTGGGCACTAAGCTGACCACTGCTAGCAACACCACCGCGAATGCGAAGAGAGAAATCCTGGCGTGCATGATAAACCCCGAAGGGAACGTGGCTGGGTCTACTTGATAACAATAGTCCCAGACAGTGAGTTAAAAAGCAGGCAAATTAATTGCCTGCTTTCACTTAGCATTTAATTCGATTTTTATTGATCGTTATTAAGTAGGCGCGAATAGAGTTCATAGTTATTTTCTAGGCGCTGACGATATTCGTCGCTGCCCATCCAGCCTTCACGATAAGTAAGGTTTACTCGCTCGGCGTATGTCTGGTACTCCTCAGAGTCGTAAACCTTTTTGAAAGTGTCTTCTAAGCGTTCCAGAAGCGGTTCAGGTGTATCGGCGTGGACAAAAATTGCACGGTCGTTGCCATCGGTTAGATCCCACTCGTATTCAGCTGTAGTTGGAACATCAGGATAATCGGCCAAACGCTCATCGCTGAATACCAGGATTGGCATCATTTGGCCCGCTTCCATATAGCTCAGCAAAGGGCTAAGTGACGTGGTGGTCGCGTCGATATTGTTGCCCAGAACATTAGCGGTGGCATTGCCTGTGCTGTCGTAAGGAATGAAATTCATATCCAGGCCTGATGCATCACGCAACGACAGAAATGAAACGTGGTCAGGGCTAGCGGTGTGAGTGCCGCCTACAGTGACCTCGCCTGGGTTTTCCTTGGCGTATTCCAAGAACGATTCAAAATCCGGGTAACGCTCTGGATTGACGAATAGAGCCATTACATCTGACTGCATCCTTGCCACGGGGGTGAGTTGATCTAAGCCGATTGGGTTCTGCCCTGCGGCTAATGACGTCACTAAAGTGGTGGAAGCGAAATCAAGGGTATGGCCATCTGGGGCACCGTTTGCAGTACGCTGGTGGGCCAACGCCCCGGAGGCAGACGGTAGGTTAATCACGTTAATACGAGCATCGCCAAGGGCTTCCTCAAACATCGGGCGAACCACACGAGCGAAGTTATCCGTGCCGCCACCAGCGCCTGCCGCTACCAAAAACTGGATAGTCTTTGTCGGATAATCTGCTGCATCATCGGCGTTGACAGCTGTGGCGACGCTAAAAAGCGCGACGCCGAGTGTTGCCATTTTGAGAGTGGATTTAGTGAGCATAGTGTTTCTCCTATCTGATTGTTATTGCTTTTAATTCCCGCTGGGGAAGTTTAATTTAGCGCGCTGTCGATAGCGGCTTGAGGAACTAAGGTATTTTGTTGAAACAACTGATCCTGCTTTTCACGAAGCTGTTTTAAGGTTGATTCAGGCAGTGCCACATCCGCTAAGGTAATGGGCTGATTGGGGGCTATGTCTCGGATCACATGAGCGCCTGGCAGTAGATAAAAAGGCACTTTTGCTTCTGGTGCTAGCGCCGCGGCGGGATGCAGCTCTGGACGTAGCCCTTCGATGTGCCTGTGGTGGCCGCGCATTTCGAGGTGCTGGCCCGCTTTCATGTGCTGGGTTGCCCGCGCTGTTAGGTCAAACCTGGGTGTCGTCACGTGACCACCGCCGGAGGTTTGACCATTGATGACTACATCGAGAAGTGAAATTGGTGCTTCTAAGCCAAGCAGGTGTCGGGGTAGGTAAATCATCGCGCTATTGCCGCTGTGGCTCAGTACATGGCCTTTATCCCGCAGTAGAGTCCATACATGAGAGTCTTCACAGCGCACGATCACAAAAACGCCTCCTGCAAAGCTCAGTTCATCTGGTCGGCGTAGGCAATTAAACACTTCCAAGCGCTCAAGCCCTTGCAGTACCCCACCTTGGCTCTGAATGTCCAAAAGGGTCGGTACTTCCGCTGTGCGCAGTACCATGGCATGAAATTCAGGGCGATCAGGACGTAGCCCCGTAGCATTGGCTACGTTGACCATTTCGCACAGATCAGGCACCGAAATTTGCGGGATCGCAGCGAGTAGCTTGCTGCGTGCTTCCACCATATCGCGCTCCTGGCCTGGCGGTAATTTCCAAAGTTCTTTCAAGCCAGCGGCAGGAAAGTCGGTACCGTTGCAAGTAACGGTGTCGCTTGCCTCATCCCAAATAAAGTCATATTCGCTACTTTTACCTGCAGCAATGATCTCAAAGCCAAGGGTTCTGGCCCAGGTGAGTAGGCCAATAAGCAGGCTAGGCTGGTCACCATCCAACGGCGTGAATAGTCGCCCCTGCTGATAAGCCAGGCGGGTTAAATAGGGGCCAACCACCGATTCGGTCTCTTTGGTAGCAATGCCAACGTGCTTACCTGCGAGCAGAGCAGCTTCTGCATAGCGTGCGCCTATATCAGGTATGCCAGTAGATTCCACTAAAATATCGAAAGGCAGCGCTTGAATTGTTTCAAAGGCAGCCGCGGCGATAAACATCCCTTCTTGCCACGCTTTTTCAGCGTCACTTTTAGAATGGCATACCATTATCTGAGCATCAGAAATGCCTGCATGCCGCAACGCTTCGGCTGCTTTTTCAGGATTAATATCGATTGCAATGCGTGCTGATAGTTTTTCCATCTGCCGCGCTTGTCGCAAAACGCCGCGGCCAAAGTCACCAGCACCCGCGATGCAGGCCTCAACCACCTTGCCTTTTTCAAAATGTTGTAAGTAGTTCATACGGTGTGGGTATTCCCTTTACTGGTAAAACTGCTGCGATGACATTTTCTATCGTCATGGCGCTAAAGAGGTGAGCCTTTCAGAAATCCTATGCATGAAATGTAGTGGTATACCATTTTGGGGGTCAATTGGTTGGTGTTAATACTTTGGTATCGAGTAGACCTTTTTTCTACTTATGGTATTGATAAGTATGGGTTTAAAAAATCAGCGATTTAACGCTATTTGTTTGAAAGGATATTTTTGGTATGCCATTCTTGGCGTTCGCTTACTATGTGAATATGCCAATGGAAGAAGTCGCCCAGCCAAATCAGCCCGGACTTGTGGAGAAAGTCGCGAATTATCTGCGTGAACATATCGTTATGGATCATTTTCAGCCTGGCCAACGTTTGCCCGAGCGAACATTGGCGATTGAACTTCAAGTATCCCGTACCCCGTTACGGGAGGCGCTGAAGATACTTGCTGCGGAAGGTCTGGTGGTGATATCGCCAAACCGGGGTGCCGTGGTGGCGGATGTAAGTCCCGCTGATATGAAAGAGAAAGCGTATGTCTTAAGTGTGCTTGAGCAGGCCGCAGCAGAGCTAACTTGCGCCAACGCCAGCGATGATGATATTGCGGAGTTGCAGGCGCTTCATTACGAAATGAAGGCTTCTTTTTTAAGGCGAGACAGGCAAAATTACTTTCGCCTAAACCAAGATATCCACAACCGGATTGTGGCGCTGTCGGGAAATACGACGCTGATTGATATGCATGCCAACCTAAGCCGTCAGCTATATCGAGTCCGCTACCTTTCAAATCAAAAAAATGAAAAATGGGCAACGGCAATGGAAGAACACGAAGCCATTCTTGCTGCTTTGGAAGCGCGGGATGGTGAACGTGTAGGCCAAGAGCTACGCAATCACCTGGGCAAGACATGGATTAAGTATGCTAATGGACAGCCGTTGGCTTAGTACTGTTTGATTTACAACACGTTTATTCGTTGAGAGCCTTACTGATGAACTCCAGAAACCGGTGATCGTTCGCATGGGCAATATTGATACGCATTGAGTTGGCATCGGTACTGTCGGGACGCAGTGAAAAAATAGCGCCTGGCGCAATGAAAATGCCTTTTGCAGAGGCGCGTTTAGCCAACTCAGTGGTGTTGATATGGGGTGGCAGTTTGGCCCATTGATAGTAGCCACCGCCGGGGCCAATCACATCATGAACGCCTATTTGCCCCAGCACTCTTATCGCCGTAGCGCTTGCCTTAGCCACTCTCTCGCGCAACTGTGCAAGGTGGCGGCGATAGCGGCCTCTGGCTAGCAGCTCGTGCACGATCATTTCATTGAAGGTCGAAGTGTTGACGACAGTCAGCATCTTGATATCGACCAGTGCGCGAATGATCGATCTCCCTCCAGCGATATAGCCACAGCGCAAGCCGGTGGAGAGCGTTTTGGAAAAAGTGCCTACGTAAATAACTCTTTCTAATCCATCAAGTGCGGCTAGGTGGGCGCTGCCTTTGGGCAGAATGTCAGCGAACACGTCATCTTCCACTAGGGTGACACCATAGTGGTCGGCGAGCTTTAGCAGGCGATGCATATTACTCAGCGACATGGTGCTACCGGTAGGGTTGTGAGCATTAGGCTGTAAGAAAAAAAGCCGCGGACGGTACTGCTTGGCTTTTCTCTCAAACTCTTCTAAATCGGGGCCATCGGTCGTACGTGGAACGCCCACCAACTTCGCTTTAGCGAGACGAAGTTTTCCAAACAGTGGGTAGTAGCCTGGCGTTTCAACCAGAACACTCTCGCCTGCGGCTACGAAGTGGCGAATAATTAAGTCGAAGCCATGATTAGCACCAAAGGTCATCATGACTTGATCCGGTGAGGCATGGATGGAGCGCCCGGCCAATGTCATAGCTAAGCTCTCGCGCAGTGGAGAGTACCCCTGGGGCATGCCGTATTCGACGTCGCTCATTTCATCAGATAAGCCACTTCTTCGTCGTATTAAACGCGTCAGTTCAGTGCCACCCATCCAGCTTGCGGGAGCCCTGCCATCGCCCACGCGCACTGCAAAATTCCCGACTAACTGCTCCCGCAGCAGTGACACGCTATCCACCGCCTCTGAAAGGTCGTGCGTAGGCTCATCAATAGGCGTTGGCCGGGGGCGCGAAACAAAAAAGCCTGCGCCCTGGCGAGCGCTCAAATGACCAAGTGCAACTAATTGGTCGTAGGCATCAATCACGGTATTTTTCGATACACCGAATTGTTTAGCGGCTTCTCTGATGGAAGCCACTCGGGTACCAGGCGAGAGGCGCCCTTCGTCAATGGCTTTGAGCAGAGCGGTGGCGACCTGACGAGATTTTGACATGAATATCTCTCAATGGCGGTGGAGCTGTACCTGTTATTTTATAGGTACAGTACTTCATACACTTCGCATCACTGTACCTTACTCAGCGCCTTGTCTTTCCACAAGCTAGGGCCAGCCTACTTGGGTATACAACACTAATAATGATCTCCGCGGAGAATAGGCATGCCAAATAAAACAACTTCTTACCTAACGGTTTGGGACGATACGGTGACCGGCAGAGACCTGCTGCGCGCCTTAGTAATTTCCACTCCTCTCACACTAGGTGGTTTCATTCTTACCCCTGGGCCAGCGCCAATGCCTCTAATAGTGGGCTTATGCGGCGCACTGCTGGGGTTTGTTATTAATACGGTTTGTTTACGCCCGAAACGACGCCTCGACACTGATGGGGAGGCGTAACCATGGACGCTCTATTACTTCTGCAGATGTTAATGGCTGCCTTAATCGGTGTGGTGGTTTATACCGCGATTGGAGTGGCGCCAGGTACCGATGAGACCGCCGTACTTGCCCCGGTGACGTTAGCGTTGGTGGTGGCGGGTGTTCCCTTGCCAGTGGTATTGGCTTTCTTTATGGCTGCCATCGTCGCCAAAAAGCTTACCGACTCAATACCCGTTTCGGTGGCGGGGATACCCGGAGGGGTGATGTCGGCCCCCATGGTTGAGCACGCAATGATACTGAAGCGTGAAGGTCACGCCACAATGGCCATTCGCAAAATGGCGTCGGGTTCGGTTATTGGCACCCTCGTTGCTATTCCCGTGAGCTTGCTACTGGCTTTCCTGCTAACGCCGCTGGCGGATGTGCTAAGTCAGTATGCTAGCCAGATATTTTTTGTTGGGGCGGTATTTTTAGCGCTGATGAGCCGTGAAAAAGTGATCAGCTTGATCAGTATTGTGATTTTGGCTGCGCTGATTCAGGCCTTACGGCACTTCTACTGGGGAATGGGGGTTATCCCTGAAGGTCAGGTGGTCTTCATTTCGTTCTTCCTGGGTATCACGATAGGGCCGATGATCTTCAATTTGGCCCAGTTAACCGTGCGCGAAGAGCGGCGAAAAATGGCTACCGGTGAACCTAAAACAATCAAAATCTACGCTGCAGATGATAGTGATGATAAGAGCCGCTTCCCCAACCCTTTTCGTATTTTGACGCGCCAAGAAGCTGTTTCTGCAACCGCCAGCTCGGTGCTCGGCTCGGTTACCTTCTTTATGAGCCCGGTAGGGATCACTATTTTCCTGGGTGAAGTGATGTCGAGTTGGGTAAAAGGCACAGTAGAGAAAGCCAGTCGTGCCCTCTCTTCAATGGATGCGGTGACTAATGCTGCTTATATCGCAGGCATTTTGATCCCCTTGGCAGCACTGGGCATTCCGATGAGCCCCATGGCAATTGGGCCAGGTAACGCCTTCTTTAATGCGCCGCCAGTACTTACGTTGGAACAGAATGCCCATCACTTGATGAGCTTTGGTGAAATCGCTGTTGCCAGCATTTTGGGCGCTGGGGTGGCGCTGTTGATTACGTATCCCATCGCCGTTCGTTATGCCCGCCACATTTGCGTGTTTGTTTTCCAGCGTATTCCTCATGAAGCCTTCCTGGCGATGTTCTTCTCGTTGGTCGTGCTGTTGGCTTATATGGATGCGGGTGTGATGGGCATTTTAGGTGTCGCGGTGTTAGCGCTTGTGGCGGGGCTATTAAACCGCTGGGGCGTGAATTATGGGGTGCAGTTTATGACCCTTTATGCCGCCCCGTGGCTAATGGGCTGGTTGGCTTGAACACTTCCTTTTGAAGTGACGCTACACCAATAGTTTATTCATTTTAGGTAACGGTTATGACAATAAATTCATCGCGGATTCCAGGATTTTACCAACTATCACCACGCGAGCGGTTGCGTAAAGTGGCCGCTTTAAGTGGCTTAGATGCGACAGGGGAAGCCCATTTGGCAGACACCGGTAACCTGCCAGCAGAAACAGCCGATAGCATGATCGAGAATGTTATTGGCACTTTAAACATACCGATTGGCGTTGCCACTAATTTAATGATTGATGGTGAAGAGCCGCTGGTGCCCATGGCAACCGAAGAGTCGTCCGTGGTGGCTGCTGTATGTAATGCGGCGCGACAGTGTCGTGCTTCAGGCGGCTTTTATACCGATACCTCATCCCCGATTATGATTGCTCAGGTTCAGTTACTAGGCGTTTCTAATCCTGATTTTGCCCGGCTACGTTTATTAGAAGCCCGCGAAGAGATTAAGCGTATTTGTGACGCGACAGATCCGGTGCTGTTAGAGCACGGCGGTGGTTTCCAGGATATAGAGGTGCGCGTGCTTGAAGATATGGTCATTGTGCATCTGCTAGTGGATGTGCGCGATGCCATGGGTGCCAATGCGGTGAACTCGATGGCAGAAGCGGTAGCACCGTCGTTAGCTGAGTGGTCGGGAGGCAAGAGTCGTTTGCGAATTTTGTCCAACCTGGCTGACCGTCGTTTGGCAAGAGTCAGAGCAACCTGGCACCTTGATCAAATAGGCGGGGAGTCGGTGCGCGACGGTATATTGGCGGCTTACCGTTTTGCGGACTTGGATCCTTACCGTGCAGCTACCCATAACAAAGGGGTGATGAACGGGGTGAGTGCGGTGGTGTTAGCGACGGGAAATGATACTCGTGCGGTAGAAGCGGGTGCTCATGCCTATGCCGCACGTACCGGGCGTTATCGGTCACTTACCCATTGGGAAGCGGATCTTGATGGGAATCTAACCGGCACCCTTGAGATGCCCATGCCAGTGGGATTAATAGGCGGCGCTACGCGAGCGCACCCAACCGCACGGCGGTGCCTTGAGATTTTAGGCGTCAATAGCGCGGATCGTTTAGCCCGTATCATTGTTGCGGTTGGGCTAGCGCAGAACTTTGCCGCATTAAAAGCGTTGGCTACCACCGGTATTCAAAAAGGACATATGGCGCTGCATGCTAAAAATATCGCCCTAATGGCAGGCGCGGAAGGGGCGGAAGTGGCGTTGGTCGCCGACGTATTAGTGAAGCAAGGGAGTGTGCGTGTTGATATAGCGCAGGCGGCGCTGGCCAAGCTACGGTCTAAACCCGAATGAAGCGGCTTGAATATGCAGTGTGAGCATGCCAGAACGCTACTTTGCAGAGGAAGAAGAAGGCTCTGGCCGGGTAGCCAGCCACAGGGCAATCAGCACCAGTAGAGCGATCACTCCCCAGCGTTGCCAGCCGGGGCCGAGTGACCAGCCGGTGATCAGCGCACTCAATGCGATCATGCTAACGGCTGCCAGCTTGGCGCGGCGGGGGATGGCGCGCTCTTGCTCCCAGGTGACCAGCAAGGGGCCGACATAGTGGCGGGAGCGGATCCAGGCTTCAAAGCGTGGCGAGCCTTTGGAGGCGCAGTAAACCGCCATCAGCATAAACACCGTGGTGGGCAGCAGAGGTAGAAAAATACCCAGTACGCCGATGCCAAAACTCACCCCTGCCAGCACCACCCAGAGGAGGCGGATCAGTCTCATTCTTGCTCCCAATTTGGCACGCGGTGGCGCAACAATGGCCCGTTACGTGCGGATAAGTATGGACTCATATTATGGCTTTGCCACCCAGTAGGATAGTGCTTGATGGTGGCTGCTAGCTGTCTTAAGGCGCTAGTGCTAGCAGAGGCTTGCCATGGGGAGCGCCCTGTACATGCTGCAGCTTGGCTGCGTAAACCTTGGCGATGGTCGCGGGGTTAAGTACTTGGTTGGGCAGGCCGTGGTCAATCCGCTGCCCTTGATGCAGCAGCCATACCCGGTCGGCGTAGGTGCTGGCGAGATTCAGGTCGTGGAGTACGCAGACCACCGACATGCGGTGCTGCGCGGCCCAGGCATGTAGCTGGCGCATCAGGCGCTGCTGCTGGCCGATATCCAGAGCGCTGGTGGGCTCATCCAGCAATAGAATACCGCCATCCTTGGCGGTAGGAGAACACCTTGAGAGGAGTTGGCAGGCGCCTCGGGCAATCATTGCCCGCTGGCGTTCGCCACCGGAGAGCGAGAGCACGCTGCGCTTGGCGAGGTGGGTGAGATCCAGGTCATCCAGCAGTGCCGCTACCAGTGATTTGGCCGGGTTGCTGCCAAGACTCACCAGCTCATCGGTTTGCCAGTCAAAGCCGGGCAGCTCCTGCTGGGCGACTAGCGCCCGTCGGTTGGCAAGCTCAGCGATGGGCCATTCGCGCAGGGGTTTGCCATCCAGATGTAGTTCGCCCTGCTCGGCAGGGCGAAAGCCTGACAGCATGCTAAGTAGCGTGCTCTTGCCCGCGCCGTTGGGGCCGACAATAGCCAGCAGCTCGCCGGGGCGAAGGGTGCCGTCCAGGGGAGCGATGGCGGGCGCGGTGGTTAAACCCGCCTGATGAAGCGTTAGCATGCTCGGTTCCTGCGCATCAGTAGGTACAGGAAGTAGGGGCCGCCCAGCAGGCTGGTGAGTAGCCCTACTGGGATTTCCGCAGGCGCAGCAACGGTGCGGGCCAAGGTGTCGGCCACGACCAACAGCAGCGCACCGCCTAACATTGAAGCGGGCAGCAGCAGCCGATGACCGGGACCTAACCAGAGCCGCAGGCAGTGGGGCACCAGCAGGCCCAGGAAGCCAATCACACCGGTAAGCGCTACGCAGAGCCCTACGCCCAGCGAGGTCGCGACCACCACCCGGCGTTTTAAACGGCTCGCATCCAGCCCCGCCGAGTGGGCGGTTGCTTCGCCTAGCTGCAGTAGGTCGAGTTCGCGCGCGCTGCGCATTAACAGCCACAGGGCAACGGCAATCAGCACCAGGGCGAGCGCCGTGGTGCGCCACAGGGCATTCGTCAGCGTGCCCATGCCCCATAAACTAAGCTGGCGCAGCTGTTCATCGCTGGCGATAAAGGCTAGAACTCCACCGCCCGCCCCGGCCAGGGTATTGATCGCCAAACCCGCCAGTAGCAGGGTCATCACCGCGGCACTGCCGCCGCCCTGGCGCTTGGCTAGGCCAAACACAATCAAACAGACGCATAAAGCGCCCAGAAAACCCGCCGCAAACTGGCCGTAAAGGCTGCCAGCGCCGCTGTCTTGAAACAGCACAATCCAAAGCGCCACAAACAGCCCCGCGCCGCTGGCAAGGCCGAGCAGGGTTGGGTCGGCCAGCGGGTTACGAAATAGCCCCTGCATGGCGGCACCGCTACCGGCGAGCATCGCGCCCACCGCGATGCCCAGCAGTAAGCGCGGCAGGCGCAGTTGCCACCACACCTGAACACTGAGCGGGTCTGCTTGGCCGCTGATGAGTCCCCAGGGGGAAACGCCCAACGTACCGGAGGCGGCCGCCCAAGCTAAGGCCAGCAGCAGCGCTGCAGTTAAACCGGCGAGCACGCGGCTGGTTCGGCTAAGTGGCTGCCGTAACCGGAAACGGTAGGCGTTAAGAATCGCAATCATGGGCTTACTTGGGCGGTGGTGGTTTGGTCAGAACGGGGTTGAGCGTTAGCTGTCGAGCCCAGTAGCGCTTCAACGCTCTGGCGCAAGGTAAGTAGCTGGTCGGGCGTGCGTGGGCCAAAGCCGAGCAGCGCTTGGTCATTGATCACAATTAGTTGCTGCTTTCGACCCGCTGGCGTTAACGCCATACCGGGAAGTTGCCATAGAGCGGCTTCACCGCCCAGTGCCGCGAGCCCACGCTCGGAGACAATGACAACCTCGGGTGCCTCCTTGGCCAGCGCTTCGGCGCCCACGCTGTGGTAGCCCTGCATCTCGGCAAAGGCATTCTCCAGGCCCACCGCTTCAAGTGCGGCATGCGCTGCCGTATCGCTGCCCGCCGCTCTTGGGGTTAAGCCGCTATGCTGCATGATAAACATAGCGCGGGTCGTCGGGAGGGCGGGCAGGCTGGCTAGCCGGGTGAGTTTGTCGTTCAAGGTATCCGCCAAGGCCTCTGCCGCGTCGCGACGGTCAGTTAGTTGGCCGACGGCGAGGACTTTATCGGCAATGGCATTGAGGGTGGGTGGGGCGCTGATAATCTCTACGCTGACACCGACAGCTGCCAACTGCTCCAGTACTTCCTTGGGGCCTGCGTGCCCGGCGGCTAACACCCGGTCAGGTTTAACCGACAGGACGCTTTCAGCGGAGAGCTGGCGCAGGTAACCCACCGAGGGCAGCGTCGCCATGGCGGGTGGATGCACTACTGTGTCATCCCGGGCGATCACGTTGATATCGGCATTCAAGGCGGCCAGGGTTTCGGCGATATCGCCGCCCAGCACCACCCAACGTTCGCTGGCCAGTGCAGCCCCGATGCTCAACCACCCCATCAGCAGGGTTGCCAGTAAGCGGCGCATCGAGCGTTTTGCATTCATGCCACCGCCTCTTGCTTGCCGAGTTCATCCAGCAATTGCCGCCACTCTCGGCGCTCCGCGCGGCCTTCCTGGCGCTCTGCGTAGAGCTGCAGCACCAGCGAGCCTTCGGCATCGAAGGCCTCGATGCTGGTCACGCCGCCGTCGCGGTTGGGCTTGCTGACTTGCCAAACCTGGTCAATTGCGGCGTCATCAAGGTGCAGGGTGAACTGCTCGCCAAACAGGTTTAGCCAACCACGGGCGCGTTGCGGAGCGGGCAGTGTGCCGGTACGAATCTGCACGCAGCCGGGACTGGCGACAAACAGCATCAGCGGCAGCCCGCGCTGGCTGGCGTGCTGAAGCACCATCTCCAGTGCGTGCGTAGGTAACGCCCGGGTATAGCGGCCTTCCATTAGTTGGTTGGCTTCAATGCGCTCCAAGCGGTGGCGCTGTAGCAGCGCAAAAAATTGGTGCACATCGCGCATCGCGCCCCATTCGCTGGCCAAGGTGGGGGCTTCGGGCAATGGGCGTTTCTGGCGGGGCATGCTCTGGGTAAACGCCGGCGTGTCACTCGTGCCCAAGGCTGCAAGTGCACCCCAGGGGCGCGGTAACGGAAGCTCCAGGCCAAAGCATTTATGCACGGCGCAGCCATGCTGATTAAATATCTGGACACTCCACCGCCACTGCGGCTCTTCACTGTTGATGGAGGGCATAGGGTCACGAATCAAGCAGGCCCAGTGCCAGTGGGTGTAGAGCAAGCGCAGATCCAGGCCGCCGGGGTCGAGCAGCAGTCCAGTTTGCGGCCCGCCGCTGAGTTCAGGGTAATCACCGGTTTGTTCCAGCACGGCCAGCCGGGAGCGGGTCAACGCTTTCACTCGCCCCAACTGTGGCAAGTAAGCGGCAAGCTCGTTAGGCGAGAGGGGCAGCGTCCATACATCGCGGCCCAAGCGAGCGGCCTGGAGTTCGCCTTCGCTGATCGCTAAGCGTTCGGCAATCTCAATGGCGGGAAGGCGCGGCTGAGCGGCGCGCGCCGCATCAAGGGCTTCGAGAATGGCGATCTGTTGGGATGGCATCATAACGCACCTCTTTTATGGTTCACTGGTGGGGTTTACCACTGCCAGTTGAGGGTGGCGAACAGGCTGCGCCCATCGCCCAGGCTACCGTCGGGGCGGTACCACACCTTGTCAGCCAAATTGGCAAGGCGCAGCGAGGTATCGACGGCCGGAGTGATTTGCCAGGCGAGATGGACATCGTGCAGGCCATAGCCGGGCAGGCGTTCATCGTCGCCCTGTTTATCGAAAGACTGGGCAAAGCGCGCTTGCCACCCGAGGCGCACGTCGCTGCTGTAGAGTGCCACCTCGCTACCCAAGGTCGCTTCCAGCGGTGTTTGACTGCCCAGTGGCTCGCCGGAGTCGCGGTCTTTACCGGAGACTTCCGAAAGGCCCACAAAGCTGGTCAGTAACGGGAAGGCGCTGGGCTGCCAGGTCACCCGGGCGTCATAGCCCCATAGCTGGGCACGCTGAACGTTCACCGCCTGGGTGGTGCCTGCCATGATGTCGACCTGGGTGTCGATAAAATCGTCGGCGCGGGTATCGAAGTAGCTGGCGCGAACCTGCCAGTCGCCTTGATGCCAGACCACGCCGCTTTCCCATGTGCTGCTCGTCTCGGGCGATAGGTTGGGGTTAGGGATCCAGTAGTTATCCGGCGTGCAGAAGGTGGGCCCAGCGCAGAAACCGGCAAAGTGGCGCTCGTTGGCGTAAAGCTCAGAAAGGCTAGGGGCACGAAACGCTTCAGCGTATCCCGAGAACAGCATCAAGGCGTCGTTGGGCCGCCAAGCAAGGCGAAAACGCGGCGATACCTGGTCGTGAACGCTATCGGCATCGTTTTGACCGCTGGCGTCGTAGCGGTCATAGCGGGCGCCAAGACCCACATCAAACTGCCCGGCACCGCCATCGGCTAGATAGCGTCCAGCGGTAAGGGTGGTGTCGAGATAGGCTGCCTGGGTATCGATATCGGCGTTAGGGAAGCCGTTGGCTTCGCCGTCCGGCCGTTGGCGGGCTTGCTCCAGTTCGGCGCCGAATACCAGCGTTTGCGAGAGCCAGCCGTGATCCATGCGGTGGTAGCCGTCGCTCTGTAGCCCGACGCGTTCTAAGGTACGATTGGCCTGGGGCTCGTCAATATCCTGCTGGCTAAAGGTAAGCCGGGAGGTGATGTCTGTGGCAGCGCTGGGCTGCCAGCGGTGGCCCAGTTGGACGTTGTTGCTCTCCACATCGCGGTCGCGCAGCGGATTGCTGGCATCGGTGGAGAGCTGCTGTGGGTTGGCGGGTTGGGTAGCGCGTTCGTCGTAGTGCTGCCAGCTCATAAACACTCGCTGCTCATCGCTTGGCTCCCAACCGCCTTTTAGCAGCAGGCTATTGAGGGCAGCGTCTTCTTCGGCTTCTTCGCCCCCGGCGCGGCGAATATCGCCGGATTCACTGCGGCCGATCGAGAACAGACCATCCACCTGCCCACGGGCGGTATCGCGACGACCGAAGGCGGTTAGACTCCCCCGCATTTCGTCGCTGGCCGTCGCGCCGCCCACGGAAAGGCGTACGCCGCTCTCTTCGCCGGGGGCAAGCAGATCCTTAGCTTCCACACTGGTGAAGCTGACCACTCCACCCATGGCATTGCTGCCATACAGGCTGGAGAGCGCACCACGGGCAACCTGGACTTCTTGAATCAAGCCGGGGTCAAGGAAGAAGTTACCGATGTGGCCGGTGGAGATATCCTGACGAACGCCATCCAGGCGTACCAGTACGCCTGCGCGCCCAAAGCCACGCATACTCAAGGTTTGGCCATTACGGCGGCCTTGCCCGGCAACGTGCAGGCCGGGTTGGCGGCTAAGCACGTCTTCGACCCGGCTGGCGGTGGCTAGCACGGCGTCATCGCGATCAATAATATCGATAATCAGCGGTGCCCGGGAAAGGTCGGTAGGCACCCGGGTGCCGGTGACCGTTACCGGGTCAAGTTCGGCGTCGTCTGCTTGGGCGGCGAGCAGCGGGAGCAGGGTTAACAAGAGGCCACTAAAAGCGCGTGTGTGGTTCATAAGCCAGAGAGTTCCAACCGGGATAAGTGGAAGAGGTCGCTGGCTGGGTGCGATGGGCTACCTGGCTGGCTTTGCTGTATAAATCTTTAAATTAATCAGGGCCTGAAGTGTTTACCGCTTTAAGCATTGAGGATGAGCTTGCCGCTTTTAGTGCGGCGCAACACATAGCGGCGCTGTTCATGGTGAATCACCAGGTGGCCTGAGCTACCAAGCAATTCGCTGCTATCTACTTCGCGGGGCGCTGAGGTCGATGTATCCCTTTGGGGTGTATCCCCCTGGCGAGTGCCCTTATCGGCGAGCTGCATGAGAGGATAACTCCTGTGTTAATGATAACTATTAGCGTTAATTTAGCAGAGTTGTCGATATCTCTCAATAGGATTTGGAGAGGATAGGCGGGTTAACCACACGTTCTTCATCTAAATGCAGCCACTACGTCATCGCGTTGTCATTTAGCTTCTTTAGTGTCTCCTAACGTTCAATCGTTGGCCTACAAACGATCAGGGGGAGACCAGAATGAGTAAAGAGATCGAAGATCATCGCCTGTTTAACCACAGCGGCAATCAACCTTTCGCAGAAGTATTGGCGCACCATGTATCCCGGCGCGATGTAATGCGCGGTGGTTTGAGCATGGCGGCAGCCTCGATGCTTAGCTTTGGCGGCGCTGCTCAAGCGCTTGCCTCCAGCGGAGCCCAAAAAACACCCCTGACACTGGCGTTTGAGGCGGTTCAAGGATCACTTACCGATGCTGTGGTGGTGCCAGAAGGTTACGTGGCCCAAATCTTAGTGCCTTGGGGGACGCCGTTAAGCGCTGGCGACAGCTGGCAGTCTGACCAGCCAATGACCGCCGAGCGCCAAGCCTCTAGTGTGGGCATGCACCACGACGGTATGGCTGGCTTTGCCCTGGATACCGACAACGCCTCACGGCGTTTTGTGCTGGCGCTTAACAATGAGTATATCGACCAGTCGGCACTCTGGGCGCCCCAGGGCGGCCCCACCAATGCAGATGAGGGCAAGCGTCCGGCCGAGGAGTCACGCACCGAGATCAATGCTCACGGTGTCACCCTTGTCGAGGTGGAAAAAGACGCCAGCGGCCAATGGGCGCATGTGCCGGGCTCCCGCTATAACCGCCGCTTTACCAGCGCAACGGAAATGGATCTGGCTGGCCCCGTGGCGGGCAGTGACTACGTCAAAACGCGCTTTTCGCCAGCGGGCACCCAAACCCGTGGTACCAACAATAACTGCGGTAACGGGGTAACACCCTGGGGCACCTATATTGCCTGCGAAGAGAACTGGCCAAACGTCTTTGTTCATACTGGCGAGCGCTTCCAGGACGACGCGCGCATCGGTATTCCCACTGAACGCGGCCGCTATGCCTGGGAAACCTCGGCGGGTGACGCCTCAGAAGAAAATGACGAGTTTGCCCGCTTTGATATCACCCCAAGGGGCGAGCGCGCAGAAGACGATTATCGCAATGAGGCCCGTACCTTTGGTTATCAGGTCGAAATCGACCCTTACAGTGATGCTCGAGCCGTTAAGCGCACAGCCCTCGGGCGTTTTCGCCATGAAGGCTGCTGGTTAGGCAAGCTGGAAGCTGGCAAGCCAATCGTTTACTACTCAGGCCACGATGCCCGCAACGAGTACGTGTATAAGTACGTCTCCGACGCGGCCTGGGATCCCGCCGATGCCAATCGGCCAGGCGAGGCATATGACCGTCTTGCCATTGGCAACAAATATATGGATAACGGCACGCTCTACGTGGCCCGCTTTCACGCCGACGGCAGCGGTGAGTGGCTGCCGCTAACGCCCAGTGCTCAAACGCGCGATGGCCGCACGCTGGCGGCGGCGTTGGGGCTAGCCGACGACGATGCGGCAGGTATCATCATCAACACCTGTGATGCAGCAGATTTGTTGGGTGCCACGCCAATGGATCGTCCTGAGTGGGCTTCCGTCGATCCGGCATCAGGAGAGGTGTATCTCACCTTAACCAATAACACGCAGCGTACCGCTGAAGAGACAGCCCCAACTTACACTAATGACGGAGAGCACCTGGAACAAGCAGGAGTTGGTTACGATTTAGCGCCCACCAATGCCCCCAACCCTCGCGCCAATAACGAAGCGGGGCATATTATTCGCTGGCGGGAAAGCCGGCTGCCCAATGCCTTTACTTGGGAAGTGTTTGTGTTTGGTGCTGCCGTTGACGATGCTGATAACCTTTCGGGCTTGACCGCAATGAACCAGTTCGCCAGCCCAGATGGGCTTTGGTTTGACGAGCGCGATGATGGGCAGGGCATTCTTTGGATTCAGACCGATAACGGCTACGAAGGCATTACGGAGTACACCAACGACCAGTTGCTTGCAGTAGTCCCCAATGGGCTGGACGATATCCAGGGAACCGGCCCGGTGATCAACAACAGCAACCAGCAGCAGCTCAAGCGCTTTGCAGTGGGGCCCAATGGCTGCGAAGTGACGGGTATCTTTGCCACGCCGGATAAAACCGCGCTGTTCATTAACATTCAGCACCCCGGTAACTGGCCTGCCGATGGCAGTGCGCTGACCCAAGATGCCACCGTTGCCGCTAGCGGCCAAGTCCGCCCGCGGGCATCAACCGTGGTGATTCAAAAGCGTGACGGAGGGCCTGTAGGGGTTTAAGAGCCAGGCTTAAATACACAGTAGCAAGCCTATACAAGCGTCGAACCTCTCCCAGGTTCGACGCTTTTTTTGATGCTAGCGTTGCGCTACATGGCATGTTTTCTTACGAGCCTCTAGCGCCTGAATGGCATCGACCTTTAGTGGCAGCTGGTTGGCCCAGAGAATATCTTCGCGGCAATGGCCAAGATCCTGTAACAACTGATCGTCGTAAGCCAGTAGCGGCAAGATATGACGTCGAAATAGCCGCCGACGCCGGTAGCGCCACAAGCGCATATCGAGCGCTCGAATCAGCCGCATTGACGGCATGGCCGGCATGTAAAAATGCAATTTTGGCGGCTTGGGCGGCGGCGCCAACTGGCTGGCTTTTTCCCAGGCGTCATGGGCATGTTGGGTCAGGGCTTCGCGCTTCATCTCGCACCTCCATTGTCACCCCCGCTGCACAGAAAGCGGCGCCTAAGCACCGACTGGGCAGGTGTGAGCTGTGATTAATAAGCAGGAGGGTCGCGACCTCTGAGGAGTAGCTTGATACGCATTATTGGATCAATCAAACGAAAAGATCTACACTTAGCATTAAGATTTCCTGAAAGGTGAGCGTGATGAACCAACTCTCTACCCTGCCACCCAGTCGGGACGCCTTGCCGCTACTGGATAGCGAGGTGCTGCGCACTTTCGTGACGATTGCGGAAAGCGGCAGTTTTACACGCGCCGCCCAGCAGCTATTTCGCACTCCTTCCGCGCTAAGTATGCAGATCAAACGGCTGGAAGAGATCCTCGGCCAGACGCTGTTTGTACGCGAGGCGCGGCATGTCCGCCTGACGGCTGAGGGGGAAGTACTGCTGGGCTATGGTCGCCGGCTGCTTAAACTCAACGCTGAAGCCGTGACCCAGTTTCTAGCGCCTGCCATCGAGGGACGCGTGGGGCTGGGGATAACCGACGACGTGGTGGGGCGTATTTTGCCCACTGTACTGGCCCAGTTTGCACGCTCGCACCCGGCGGTGCAGGTCGATGTCGAGGTGGGACGCAGCAAAGATCTGCTCGCCAGGTTGGACGAGGGCGAGCTTGATCTCGCCCTCGTGATGGCCGGAGGGCCTGGTCAGGCCGGACGTGGAGAGATCGTCCACAGCGAACCGCTGGTGTGGGCGGGGCGCGAGGATGGCGTTGCCGTGCAACGAACGCCACTGCCGGTGACCCTGGCCCAACAGGGGTGCGCGTGGCGTCGAATTACCCTCAATGCCCTTGATCAAGCGGGGATTGCTTACCGCATTGCTTACTCCTGTGACCACTGTGCCGGGCAGGAGGCCGCCATGCTGGCCGATTTGGCCGTGACGGCATTTCCAAAAAGCTTGGTTCGTCCGCCGCTCAAACGTCTGCACAACGAATCGCTGCCCCCGCTAGGCGATTACCAGGTGGCGCTGGTGAAGCGAGCAGGCAGTGGCGATGCCAGTGAGGTATTGGCTGAACAGGTGGTCGAGGCGTTCCGGGAGGGTTAAGAATTGTCTAGCCCTCCATTAAGGTGCGCAGCGGGAGCTGCTCTTTATTGATGGGCGTCTTGATAACGATATAGCTGAAGTACTTTTCAATGCCGATTTCGTCCTCGATAAGTGCCTCCATGACGCGTTGATAATGGGCAATGCTACGCGCTATAAAGCGCAGTAAATAGTCATAGCCGCCGCTAATCAGGTGGCACTCCATGACCTCATCGACCTGGCGAATTTTTTGCTCGAAACGCAGAAAGTCTTCCCGGTGGTGGTCTGACAGGGTGACCTCTGTAAAAACGGTCACGCTCTCCATCATTTTCGAAAGGTTGAGCCGGGCTTGAAAGGAAGTGATATAGCCAGCGGCTTCCAATCGTTTGACGCGCTGCAAACAGGGGCTGGGCGATAGCCCGACAGCATCGGCCAAATGAACGTTAGTCATTCTGCCATCCGCTTGAAGCTGAACGAGAATGTTAATGTCGATACGATCAAGACGAACGCTGGCCACCATGCAAGTTCCTCTGCATTATTAGGGTTGTTAAGGGGGCGGTAAAAACGCCCCATTAGTTTGGGCTAATACCTTTGTCTAAAGCAATTCGCCGCGTAGAGCAAGCTGATGCTGATAAATAAAGTCGCTTAGCGAGATACACGACGGCGTTAGGGGCTGGTCCGCTTTGGCACTGCGCGTGATACGACAGTGCCCGCCTCGGCGATTGACGGGAGCGGGGCCGGCGGTTAAGAGCAGGACGTGATTATCCGCCTCCATCTCCCGAAGCTTGGCGCGCGCGGCCACAAAGCTGCCAGTGGTGAGCCGCTCATTCGCTGAAAGGCCTATGCGCTGATTAAACGCAGAGAACTCCTGCTCATTGAGGGACGTCACGACTCTGAGCTGATAGAACTTGCGCAGATAGTGAATAGCCCCAGGGGCATCTTCATAAAGTGAGCCAAAGCCAAGTGAGCTGGCAAACTCGATCCCTTCTTGCCAATCCACCTCCAGCCCCCAGCGGTTGGCCAGGGCGCGATAGACAGTACAGTGAGCCGAAACGGCGCCCATCTGCTCATCCGTGAGTTCATGTAGCGCCTGCACATAGTCTGCTAATACCTGCTCTTGCGTTGGTGGGGCACGCATCAACGCTAGCAGTGGCGATAAGCCCCGCACAATATCTCTATCACGATCGATCAGCACGCCATGGGCATCCATGCATAGCGTCGTATAGTCGGTCAGTTGCATGACGTCCTGCTCTCCTGGCGTTGGCGATGAATTAGTGGGTGGTGTTCGATAAGGCGTTGTCCAACATCGCCACTGCTTCGTCGATGTGTTCGTCGCTGGTATTCAGCGGCGCCAGGAAGCGAATGACATTGCGGTGAACACCGCACTTGATCACCAGCAAACCCGCTGCACGGCAGTGATCGATGACCTGTTGCACCAGGGCGGCGTCTTCCGGTGTGGCCCGCGGGCCGTTGAGAAGCTCGATGGCAAGCATGGGGCCGTGCCCGCGTACGTCGGCAATCAAAGGGTGCTTGGTTTGCAGCTGGCGCAATCCTGTTTCCAGGCGTTTGCCCATGGCGATACCACGTTCAAGCAGTTGCTCATCGGCAAAAATATCCAGCACCGCCAGCGCCGCCGCACAGCTTAGCGCGCTGCCGCCATAGGTACCGCCGAGCCCACCCGGCGCGGGCGCTTGCATGATCTCAGTGCGACCAACCACGCCTGAAATGGGCAAGCCACCGCCCAGGCTCTTGGCGACAGTGACCAGGTCTGGCTGGATATGGCTGTGTTCAAAGCCAAACATCTTGCCCGTGCGACCGAAGCCGGTCTGAATTTCATCGGCGATAAGCACAATGCCGTGGCGTTCAGTCAAGGCGCGCAGTGCCTGCATAAACTCGACCGGCGCAGGCAGGAAGCCACCATCACCCTGTACCGGCTCGATCAGGATAGCGGCGACCTGCTCGGGGACGACTTCCGTGGCGAACAGCGTATCAAGCTCGGCAAGCACGTCCTCACTGCTGACGCCACGCAGCGCATCCGGGTAGCTCACGTGGTGGATAGCGGGGGCAAAAGGGCCAAAATTTTGCCGATAGGGCTGGCTCATACCCGTGAGCGTAGTGCCCAACAGTGTGCGTCCATGAAAGCCGCCGCGAAAGGCGATCACGTTGGGGCGCCCTGTATAGGAGCGGGCAATCTTAATAGCGTTTTCCACCGCTTCAGCGCCGGAGGTAAAGAGCACGCTTTGGTAGTCCTGTGTGCCGCCGACCAGCTTGGCCAGCTGGCTGGCCAGCTCTATATAGCCAGGGTAGGCAGCCACCTGGAAACTCATATGGGAAATACGTTCCACCTGGGCCTGAACTGCCGCGACGACGCGGGGGTGATTGTGGCCGACATTGAGCACGCCGATACCCCCCACAAAATCCAAATAGCGCTTGCCGTCGACGTCAAAGACTTCGCTGCCGCGGGCATGGGAAATGACGATAGGGTGGGCATTCACCACGCCGCGGGGAATGCACTGCTCGCGCTGGCTTAGCATGGCGTGGGAAGGGTGGGCGTCGGTCTTCATCTGCGGGCTCCTTAAACATATTCACGGTTATAGTCACGATATTCATGTTGTGGTGTGTTGGCGCCGCCTTTAGATAGAACGAGAGAGCGAGCGCCAATACCCATACGTTCTTGAGCTTACCGTTGTTAGCAAGCTAGATACGCTTGGCATGGCGTCGGTAACCGCGTAATCCTTCGTATTTTCCAGCCTGCGCAGCATCATCCACTGTCATGGGGGAGCGCAGCGTAATCTGCGCCTTGAGGGCGGATTTAGGCCCATGGCTTCGCTTCACCACTGCCAAAACGGTATCCGCTGCCTCTCAAACCACCGTAGGATGACGTTTTAGCTAAGGAGACGCGCTATGGCACTGCTGTATAAATCTGACCCGGTGCGCGGGGCTCGGTGGAAAGAACTGTTTGCCCAACACGCGCCTGATATTGAGTTCCGCCAATGGCCCGATATCGGCGACCCTAATGAGATCCGCTATTTGTTGGCGTGGACGCCCCCGGAAAACATCATGGCGTGCCTGCCCTCCCTTGAAGTGCTGTTTGCCACCTCTGCGGGAGTCGATCAGTTTGATTTTGACGCACTGCCTTCAGAGCTGCCGGTGGTACGGATGCTCGACCCCGCCATTGAGCGCGGCATGATCGAGTACGCCACCTTCGCCACGCTGTGGTTGCACCGTCGCATGGGCGACTATGTGCGCCAGCAGCGCGAGGGAAAATGGCAGGCGCATATGCTTGTCCCTACTGAAAAACGACGCATCGGTATCCTCGGTTTAGGCCAGCTTGGCTGCGCCATCGCCACCCATCTGGCAGGTTACGGTTTTGACGTGCGCGGCTGGTCGCGTTCGCCAAAGCAGGTGGCGAATGTTCACTGCCACAGCGGCCAGACAGCGCTGGATGGGTTCCTGGCTGAAAGCGATATTGTGATCTGCGTGTTGCCGCTGACCGACGCCACTCGCGGTATTCTCAACGCAGACCTTTTTGCACGCATGCCCGAAGGCGCGGCCTTGATCAACATTGGCCGTGGCGAGCACCTGGTTGACCACGACCTGACGCAAGCCCTCGACGACGGGCATCTGAGCGCTGCGGTGCTGGACGTGTTGAGTGAAGAGCCGCCCGCCGATGACCATCCCTTCTGGCGAGACGAGCGGATTTTGCTGACGCCCCACGTGGCCGCGATGACGCAGCCGGATAGCGCTTTCCCTGTTCTGCTAGACAACTTGCGTCGTTATCAACGCGGTGAGCCAATGATTGGCCGTGTCGATCTGCAGCGTGGTTACTAGCATAGCGTTTCCCCACTCGCCCGCTCTGTATCGGCGAGCGAGTGGGGTATGTCGGCGTTCGTTAAGTCCGCGTTAGTCCAACCCGCCCATATGAAACGCTTTCTCTTCCAGGTACTCATCCAGCCCCTGGCGGGCACCTTCACGCCCCAGCCCCGACTGTTTCATGCCACCAAAGGGTGCCACTTCCATGGAAATGGAGCCGGTGTTGAGGCCGACCATGCCGAACTCCAGCGCTTCGCCGACCCGCCAGGCCCGGCGCACGCTTTCGGTGAAGAAGTAGGCGGCTAGCCCAAAGGGAGTCGCGTTGGCAATACGGATGGCGTCTTCTTCGCTGTCAAATTGCATAATGGGGGCGACGGGGCCAAAGGTCTCTTCCTGGGTGACCAGCATGGCTTCGGTTACCTTGGTGAGCAGTACCGGCGCCACAAAGCGATCCTGACCACTGGGAACCTCACCGACCACCCGTTCAGCACCGTGGGACAAGGCGTCATCGAGATGGCGGGCGACTTTGCTCACCGCCTGGTCATTGATCAGTGGGCCGATCGTGGTGCCTTCCTGCATGCCGTCGCCACAGCGCAACGCCTCGATTTCGGTCGCCAAGCGGGCGACAAAGCGGTCATGAATGCCGGATTGAACCAGGATGCGGTTGGCGCAAACACAGGTCTGGCCCGCGTTGCGGAACTTGCTCGCCATTGCCCCGGCCACCGCCAGTTCCAGGTCGGCATCGTCAAACACGATCAGCGGGGCATTGCCGCCCAGCTCCAGGCTGAGGCGCTTGATATCGTCGGCGCTCTGGCGCATCAGCAGGCTGCCCACCCGGGTCGAACCGGTGAACGATAGCTTGCGCACGGTGGGGTTGGAGGTCAGTTCGCCACCAATCCCTTCGGGCAACCCGGTGACGATATTCACCACGCCCGGGGGAAAGCCAGCACGCTCCGCGAGGACTGCTAAGGCCAGTGCTGACAGCGGCGTCAGCTCCGACGGTTTGATGACAATCGGGCACCCCGCCGCCAGGGCCGGGGCGCACTTGCGGGTAATCATGGCGATGGGGAAGTTCCAGGGGGTAATCGCACCACACACGCCTACCGGCTGTTTGAGGATCACAATGCGGCGATCCGCGCTGGGGGAGGGGATGGTCTCGCCATAGGCGCGGCGTGCTTCTTCCGCAAACCACTTGATAAAACTTGCGCCGTACTGAACCTCTCCTCGTGATTCGGCTAGCGGCTTTCCCTGTTCCAGGGTCATCAATACCGCCAAGTCCTCACTGTTTTCCAGTATCAGCGCATGCCAGCGCTCCAGCAGTGCTGCGCGCGCTGCCGCTGTTTGCGAACGCCAGGCGGGCCACGCCGCTTCGGCGGCCTCGATTGCCCGGCGGGTCTCGTTGGCACCCATGCTGGGTATGCTAGCCAGCGCTTCGCCGCTGGCGGGGTTGGTGACGGTCAGCGTGGCCGCATCGTCGGCGACGCACCATTGTGCGTTGATAAAGGCCTGCTCACGTAGCAGGTTACTGTCATTGAGGGGCAGCGTCGGCATGCTTTTCTCCTTGTCATGAATAGGGCTAGTGATTAAACGGGCGCGGTTGACGGCTGTGTATGGGTCGACCATTGGCACCCCTCCAGCCAGCCTGGCTGGAGTTCAGGCACCGAGCCGATCAGCTTGCGGGTGTAGTCGTGCTGTGGCTGGTTGAGCACCGTGCTGCAGGGGCCGAACTCCACACACTCCCCCTGGTAAAGCACCATGACGTCGTCGCACAGCGAGCGCACCGTCGAGATATCGTGGCTGATAAACAGGTAGGCAACGCCCAGTTCACGGCGCAGTTCGGCCAGCAGCTCGAGAATCGCAGCGCCTACAACGGTATCCAGCGCCGAGGTCACTTCATCGCAGAGGATCAGATCGGGCTCCGCGGCCAGCGCCCGGGCGAGGTTGACGCGCTGCTTCTGGCCACCTGACAGCTCGCTGGGCTTGCGGTCGAGCAGGGTGCGCGGCAGTTTGACCAGATCCATTAACTCTTCCACTCGCTGGCGGCGAGCATCGTGACTCATCTGGAAATAGGTTTCCAGCGGTCGGTTGAGTAGCCGACTAACCGTGTGGGCTGGGTTGAGCGCATTGTCGGCGCTCTGAAAGACAATCTGGATACGCCGAAACTGCTCTGATGTGCGTCCGCGCAGCGTGGGAGATAGCTCCCGGCGATTGAACTGTACTTCACCCCGTGACGGTGCCACCAGGCCAGCGACTGCTCGGGCAAGCGTTGACTTGCCTGAGCCGGATTCACCAATCACGCCTAACGCCTGGCCGCGATCAATGCGCAGTTGGATATGATCCAGCACGACATTATTCGGCAGCCCATTGCGATCACAGCGTCCGTAGCCCACTTGAAGATCATCAATGCGCAACAGTTCGTCGCCGCTTGCCGGAAGGCTGGTGGGCACGCGGGTCTCCGGTCGTGCCGCCGCCAATAAGCTACGCGTGTAGGCATGGCCTGGATTGTCCAGGATTTGCCCTATGGGCCCTTGCTCCTGCTCCTCCCCGGCCTGTAGCACCAGCACGTGATCGGCAATCTGCGCCACCACGGCGAGGTCGTGAGAG
Source organism: Halomonas sp. AOP13-D3-9 (assembly GCF_052379125.1). Taxonomy (NCBI): domain Bacteria; kingdom Pseudomonadati; phylum Pseudomonadota; class Gammaproteobacteria; order Oceanospirillales; family Halomonadaceae; genus Halomonas; species Halomonas sp. AOP13-D3-9. The sequence goes on from NZ_JBQSYH010000001.1 coordinate 98,469, forward strand.
ACATACAGCGCCGTGGTACCCCGCTCGCGCATAACGCGCTTGAAGGCCCGCAGCACATCGACCTGGGTGGTCACATCCAGTGCCGTGGTCGGTTCATCCAGAATCACCAGGGCGGGATCGGTAATCAAGGCCATGGCGGCCATAAGGCGCTGTAGCTGGCCCCCGGAGACCTGGTGGGGGTATCGGTCGCCGATATGTTCTGGGTCGGGCAGGGCCAGCTCGCCAAACAGTTGAATGGCTTTCTGCTGCGCTTGCTGTCGATCCATAACGCCATGGATAAGCGCGCCTTCGATGACCTGATCCATCAGGCGGCGCGAGGGGTTGAAGGCGGCCGCGGCGCTTTGGGCAATGTAGGTCACCCGGTGGCCGCGAAGCGCGCGGGTTTCCACCGCAGAGAGGGTGAGTATGTCGGTCTCTCCCAGTTGCACACTGCCCCCGGCGATCCGGCAGCCGCGCCTGGCGTAACCCATCATGGCCAGCGCAATGGTGGTCTTGCCTGAACCGGATTCACCGATTAGTGCCATCACCTCGCCTGGTTGGAGCGCGAAATTGATCTGGCTGACGATCGTGCGCTCCTCCTCACCAGGCGGGGTCGCACAGATATCAAGATCGCGTACGATCAGCGATTCACCTTGCATGGCATCACTCCTTCTGGTTATCGCGGCTGTTCGAGAGGCTGTCGATCAACAGGTTGGCACCGACGGTTAATGAGCCAATCGCCAAGGCTGGCGCAATCACTGCCAACGCCCCCTGGCTAAGACCGCCGATGTTTTCACGCACCAGGGAGCCCAGGTCGGCGACTGGTGGTTGCACGCCTAAGCCCAGAAAGCTCATGCCGCTAAGCAGCAGTACGATAAACACAAAGCGCATGCCCATATCGGTGAGCACGGGCTGGATCATATTGGGAAAAATTTCCACGGCGGCGATATACAGACGTCCCTCTCCCCGGGTATGGGCGACTTGAACGTACTCCAGGGTGGAGAGGTTTTTGGCCAGGCTATGGGCAATACGAAACGAGCCCGGCGCGTAGCTGAGCACCGCCGCCAGAATCAGCAGCGGGATAGAGGTGCCAAAGGCGGAGACCATCACCAGGGCCATCATTTTGCTGGGGATCGAGATGAGCGTATCGAATATCCGCCGAACGCTCTCCTCGAGCCAGCGCGGCAGGAGCACCGTCAACATGCCAAAGCCCGCACCAACCAGAGTTGACAGCAGCGCGGCCACTAGCGCCAGCCCCACGGTATAGCGCGCTCCGGTGAGCATGCGGCTGAGCATATCGCGGCCCATATAGTCGGTGCCCAGCAGGTGGGCTGTGCTCGCACCGCCATAAATCTGATCAGAGACAAACGCGCCCATGGGATAGGGCGCCAACAGTGGCCCAAACATGGCCACCAGTAGCCAGAAGCTGAACAAACCAAGACCGATCCAGCGGGTGAGTTGCAGCCGGGAGCGGTTGCGTTGTTTGGGGACCGCTATGGGCAGGCGGCTTCTGGGCGAGACATAGGGGGGACGGTTGCCCTTGCTAGCGGGCATTGTCTTGGTGTCGTTCATCGGTTTCGCAGCCTCGGGTTGGAGAGGATCGCACACAGGTCGGCCAGCATGACCAGCAGCAGATAAGCGCCGCAAAAGATCATGGCGCAGGCCTGTACCAGGGCGAGATCGCGATTGGAAACCGCATCGACCATTAAGCTGGCGATGCCTGGATAGTTGAAGATGGTTTCGACAATGATGACCCCGCCCAGTAGATAAGAGAGGCTCAGGGCCACCGCATTGGCAATCGGGCCGACGGCGTTAGGCAGCGCATGGCGCAAGACACGTCGCATCGGTGGGACGCCTTTGAGCCGTGCCATCTCCACATACGCGCTGTCGAGCTGATCGATTAAGGCCGCCCGGGTCATACGTGCCATCTGGGCAATCAACACGCTGCACAGGGTGAGCACCGGCATGGCGTAAACTTTCATAAAGGCGCCCAAACTATCGACAGTGGAGACGTAGGAGAGCGCCGGTAGCCAGCCGAGTTGCACGGCGAAAATCAGTACCGCCAGGGTGGCGACCAGAAACTCGGGCACCGCTACCATCGAAAGGGTGATCAGGTTTAGGGTGCGGTCAAGCACGCCACCCCGGCGCATGGCGGCGGCGATACCCATGATCAGCGCCACGGGGACTGAGATAGCGGTGGTAATCGCGGCTAGGAGTAGCGAATTGGGGAGCCGGTCATTGACCAGTTGTATGACATCCACGCCATTACTGGCGGAGCGCCCAAGGTCGCCAGTGGCAAAGCCACTTAGCCATTGCCAGTAGCGCAGCAAGGGCGGCTGATTTAGGCCTAGCTGGGCGCGCAGCGCCTCTACCTGTTCCGGCGTGGCAAACTGCCCCAGTACCTGCTGGGCGGTGTCCCCTGGCAGCAGCGAGGTAATCGCAAAGATCACCAGCGATACCATCAGCAGAGTAATAAGACTGGAGGCTAAGCGACCTAGTACCAGTCCAAAGAGTGAGTCGCGCATATTTCTTCTCCGGCTCAAGAGCCATGTTCGCCATCACCAAGCGTCGTTAGCCGCTTTTGTGATAATGCCCATGGCTCGTGATGACAGTAGGGAGAGCAGGAATTAACCTTTCCACCAGATATGCTCGGCGAACATATAGCCCATGAAACTGCCCAGGGGGACGGTACGATCCATGCCGCCAATGCGGGCATCGAAGCTTTCAATGCTGCTTAGGAAGACGGGGATGCCGATGCCTCCCTCTTCATGGATCATGGTCTGCATGTCGGCGTACATCTGCTTGCGGGTGGCCAAATCCGGCTCTCCCCGCGAGGCAATCACCAATTGATCAAACTGCTCGTTGTGCCAGCCGGATTCGTTCCAGGCTGCGCTGGAGAGGAAAAACTGTGAAAGCAAAATATTCGCGGTGGGGCGGGGATTGATATTGCCGAAGCCCAGCGGGTGTTTCATCCAGTGGTTAGACCAGTAGCCGTCCGAGGGAACCCGGTTGATATTAAGGTTGAGCCCTGCCTGAGCCGCGGACTGTTGGAGAAGCACGGCCATATCTTCCGACGAGGAAGCCGCAGGCGACGCCACGAGTGGCACGGTTGCGCCTGCCAGCCCTGCCTTGGCAAGCAAGGAGGCCGCCCGCTCCGGGTCGTACTCTCGCTGGGGTAGCCCATCGAAGTAGTAGGGGGAGCTGGAGATAATCGGTTGGTCGTTGGCGATCTCCCCATAGCCGCGCAGGGCGACGCGCTTGATCTGCTCGCGGTCGAAGAGATACTTCATCGCCTCGCGGAATTCGGGGCGGCTGGTGGGCTGCTGGTCAAAGCGCATGACCAGGTCGGTGTAGTTACCGGCGTTCGTCGCTTTTACCTGGTAGCCGTCACTGGTTTTCAAGCGCTCTGCGGAGTTGCCACTGACTTCGTTGATCATCTGCACATCGCCAGAGAGCAGTGCATTAACCCGTGATGATTCGTCGCTAATCCCCACCACCTCAATGGCATCCAGATAGGGATGGCCATTACGCCAGTAGTTCTCATTCCTAACGCCGATCGAACGCACGCCGGGGGTAAACTCCTGGCACTTAAAGGCGCCGGTTCCCAGCCCTTTCGAGAAGTCGGTCGTGCCGTCTGCCACAATCACCAGGTGCGAAACGGCCAGGATGGAGGGTAACTCGATATTGGGCGAGGAGAGGTTGAATTCGACGCGGTGATCGTCCAGTGCCCGGATACTGTCGATCTGCTCGACCATGGAGGCGACCTTTGAACCCGTCGCGGGATCCTGATGGCGCATGATCGAAAAGATCACATCCTGGGGTGTGAGCGGTTTGCCATCGTGGAAGGTAACGCCGCGCCGCAGGGTAAAGATCCAGTGGCTGCCGTTATCGGTATTCTCGAACGACTCCGCCAGGCAGGGCTGGGGCGTCAGATCTTCATCGTACTGGGTCAAGCCGTTATAAAACATGTAGGCGCGGACATAGTCGATGGCCGTCGCCCCTAAGGCGGGATCCAGGGTGTCTTTAGTGGATGCCGAGTGTGCCGCTATGCGGATACGGCCGCCGTACTGGGGCGCTGCGCTTTCGCTATCCGCCGCCCAGGCCGAGGAGAAACCGGGAAAGGCGCCAGACGCGGCGGCAAAGACGCCCGCCGCGCCAAGGACTTTCATGGCCTCGCGTCGAGACAGCCCGCGCTGCATGGCGTTGTAAACCTGCATGCTTTGTTCGGGAGAAACAAACAGATCATTAGGATTTTTTTCACGTGTCATAAGCCTTCTCCTTACTGCGATTAAGTGTTGTTGTGAGTCTGGCAGCGCGTGCTTAGCTGTTTTTTTAATGGCCCTGTTTTTAATAGCCTTGTTCTTAATTGCCTTGTTTTGTAATCGCTATTTTGATCCCTCTCTTGGTGAGTTTGGAAAGTCGTGTGAGTGCTGTGGTGATGGTCTAATGCAATCTATCCTGTAGTCGGTACCAACTGCCCACCAGGGGTAAAAACCACGGTTTGCCAAAATGGCCGGGGATAGCTGGCCACTTGGTATCCTGCCAAGGATGGTTTTGGCGGTTGCCAAGCATCACCTCGGCTAATACATTCCCCATATGCACCGACATCTGTACCCCATGGCCGCTATAGCCCATGGCGTAGTACATGCCATTGTGCTGTCCTGCATGGGGAAACCGGTCTTTGCTCATATCCACCAGCCCGCCCCAGCAGTAGTCGAGCCGCACCCCTTTCAGTTGGGGAAAGGCCTCTTCCAGGCCGCGCCGCAGTATCTCGCCGCTTTTGGCATCCGATTGGCTGCCGGACATGGCAAACCGTGCCCGCCCGCCGAACAGCAGCCGATTGTCGGCGGTAAGCCGGAAGTAGTGACCGACGATGCGGCTGGTAACGTAAGAGCGCCTCTGGGGTAGTAGCTGGGCACACTGGGCGGCTGAAAGCGGCTCGGTGACGACGATAAAACTGCCCACCGGCACCAGGCGGCGGCGAAACCAGCTGAGCGGGCCTTTTTGCGAAGCGCCGGTGGCTAGCAGAACGTTTTCGGCGCGAATGTCACCGCTGGGTGTGCCTAGCCGGTACGTGGACTTCTCGCGGGTGATACGGGTCATCGGCGTACGTTCAAAAATATGCGCGCCATGCCTGGCTGCCGCTTCGGCCAAGCCGACGCCGAAACGGCCCATATGCATCTGGCCGCCGTTACGCTGCAGCAGCCCGCCATGGTAGAGCGGTGAGTCGACCTCCTCTCTAACGGCGGCGGCGGAGAGCATCTCCACGTCGCTATCCACATCACGGCGAATGGCGTCGCAGGTACGCGCGAGCTTGTCGTAGTGCTCTGGTTTAGCCGCCAGCTTCAGCTTGCCGTGGTGCAGGTAGTCGCAGTCGATCGCCTCTTCGGCCATCACCTGCTCGACGCTGGCGACCGCCTCGGCATAGGTGGTGTAGTGGGCAATCGCACGATCGCGGCCAAGCTGCTCGACCAGACTGGCGTAGTCTTGGGCCACGCCGGTGTTGCACTGGCCGCCGTTGCGCCCCGAGGCTTCACCAATGATTTGGCCTGCCTCCAGCAGCGCCACGCTGGCCCCGCCCCGGGCCAGCGTGCGTGCAGCCGACAGCCCGGTAAAACCGCCGCCCACCACCGCAACATCGTAGTGCTCTTGGGTGAGTGCCGGCTGGCCCCCGGTAAAGGGGGGCGCTGTGGACAGCCAATAGGAGTTGAGTTGCATGGGCGGCTCCTGCACGGTGGGCGAAACAGTCAGCTTAGAGACCGACTAACGCGGGCAAGTCGCGGATATCGTTAATTTTGGTCGCCCCGTAGCCGTCGCAATAGGGCTCGTGGTTGCGCGCCACAAACGCCTTGTTCTTGATGCCCATCAGGTGAGCTGAAATAAGGTCATAGCGGAAGCTCGAGGAAACGTGCAGCAGCTCTTCGGGGTGGCAGTCCAGGTTGTCGATCATGGCTTCGAAGGCGGCTAGACGTGGCTTGTAAACTTTGAACGTATCGGCGGTGAAGACCTTGTGAAAGGGCACCTCAAGCTTCTGCACGTTCGACATGATCTGGCTGTCATCGGCGTTGGAGTAAATCACCAGGGGGATTTTGTCGGCAATTTTCGAAAGCCCCTCAATCACGTCCGGGTGTGGGCCCCAGGTAGGGACGGCGTTGTAATAGAGCATGCCTTCGTTGTCGCGGTATTCGATGCCCCAACGTTTGCAGGTGCGCTCCAGCGCCGCACAGAGAACCTCGGCGTAGGGCTTCCACTCGCCGAGGACTTCGTCGTAACGGTAGGTGCCAAAATCCTGCACGAAGCGCTCCATGCGCTCGGCATCGGGGATGCGATCAGCAAAAATTTCGCGCGTCATGCGCCCCATCTGGAAGTTGGTGAGTGTGCCGTAACAATCAAAGGTGATGTACTTAGGGCGCATAATCTCGCTCATGGTGCTTGTTCCTCTTTTGTCATGATTGGGGTAATGGGAGAGTCCTTAGCGCAACGACTCATTTCATTACAGCATTCTTGAGCAGGCGCCAGACGCTGAAAGTGCGCGCCCGGCTAACACAAACCGCCTTTTTTTGGGAGGGATGCAGCACAGAATGCGGCAGGCCGATCACATCATTTCTGGCTGGCGGATACGGCTGCCATCGGAGAAGCGTTTGATGTGGTAAGGCTCGGGATCTACAACCGGCGTTGCATTGGTCGCTAAGTCCGCCGCCAGCCTGCCCGCACCAGGCCCAATGCCAAAGCCGTGGCCGCTAAAGCCAGCGGCGACGATAAAGCCGTGGATGCTCTCAACCGGGGAGATGATCGGAATCATATCCGGCGTGGTATCGATCATGCCGGCCCAGGCCCGGGCAATATGGATACCTTTCAGTTCGGGGTACTCTGCCTTCAGTTCTGCCAGAGCGGCACGTGCCTGAGGTAGATCAGGGGTGGGGTCAAGCACGCGCTGGCGCTCAAACGGCGATATCTGATCGAACTGCCAACTACCTGCCGCTTCTGGCCCGTTGAAGAACGACGCGCCAATGCGGATCTGCAGCTTCTTGGCTAATTTGCTGCGGTAGGCGGCGTAGAATTTGCTCGCGTAGCGAAGCCCTTGGGGACTGATCTCCACCCGGCCAAGCCCTGGCAGCGCCAAGGTGTAGCTGCCATCAAGGCGGCGGCGCAGTGCGACCTTGGGGGTGATCAAGCAGCCCGGTGTGACCTCCGGCGCAGCGGTGGTTTGCAGCGCGGTGCCCATGATATTGGCCGAAGGTAGCTCAACGCCGTGGCGACGGCAGAAGCGAGAACTCCAGGCCCCACCCGCACAGATGACCGTCGAGGTTTTGATCAATCCGTGCTCCGTCCAAACGCCGCTCACTCGCCCGTCGTGCAGATCCAGACCGCGCACCGCACAGTTTTGGTGAAGGTAGGCGCCGTGTTCACGGGCCCCAGTAGCAATGGCCGAGCAGGCCATCGAGGGTTCGGCCTGGGCATCGCTGGGCGACCATACGCCGCCAATACAGGGTGACGTGGTGCCGGGGGCGCGCTTGCGGGCTTCTTCAGCGCTCAACATATGGCTGATAAAGCCACGTTCACGGGCTTGCTGCCCCCAGGCCTCCCATTTGGCAAGGCTCTCTGGGCTATCCGTGGTGTAAACGATGCCGTTGCGTCGAAACCCCACGTCGCGGCCTATCTCTTGGGAGAACGCCTCCCAGCGGTCAAGGCTATACATGGCCAGCGGCAGCTCGAACATATCGCGATTCTGCTGGCGCACCCAGCCCCAGTTGCGGCTTGACTGCTCAGCGCCGATAAGCCCCTTCTCCAGCAGCGCCACCGAGACCCCTTGACGAGCCAACTCATAGGCGGCGGTCGTTCCCACAATACCGCCACCGATTACCACCACATCCACCTGCTCGGGAAGGGCCGGGCTGTCGTGCACGGCGTCCACATTGATAAACATGCTGCTACCTCTAGTTGGTAGATAAAGTCACCATACAGTACGCGGTGTCACTCACTGGTCGAGATCAATCAATACGCTTTTATGCTGCAGGCAGGCGTCAAAGGCCGCACGGCCCAGATCCCGGCCCACGCCAGAGCGCTTGTAACCGCCAGTGGGCAGAATGTAATCGTTACTGCGACCGTAGCGGTTAACCCATACCGTGCCCGCCGAGAGTTTTCTTACCGTGCGCAGCGCACGCCCCAGGTCAGCGGTATGAACGCCCGCAGCCAAACCGTAAACATCGTGCTCAGCCAGCGCTAGCGCCTCTTCTTCATTTTCGAAGGTTTGGATAGTTAACACCGGGCCGAAGATTTCTTCCGTCACGGCGGGATTATGGCGGTCGATTGTATGTAGCAGGGTGGGTTGGTAAAAGTGGCCACCATCATGTCGTTCAAAGCGCTCTCCACCGGACAGCAATTCAGCGCCCGCTTCGCGGGAGCGGGTTACGATAGATTCGATACGACTCAACTGGGTAGCGGAGATAATCGGCGAAAACCAACCGCCAGCCTGCCAGGTGTGGCCAGGGGTGAGGGTCTTGAACAGCCCACTAAGCCGCTCAACCATGGGCTCAAGCAGTTCCCGTTGGATCAATAGCCGTGAGCCGGCGACGCACACTTGCCCGGCGTTGCCGGTAATCGCGGAGGCAAGGGTTTTGGCGGTGCGATCAATATCCGGGATATCGGCAAACACCAGTTGCGGGCTTTTGCCACCCAGCTCCAGGGTGACCGGCTTGGGCCCGGTTTCTGCACAGGCGCCCATGATGGTGCGCCCGGTCACCGTTGAGCCGGTGAAAGTGACCTTGGCCACATAAGGGTGGCGGCAGAGCGCATCGCCAGTGACCGGCCCATTACCCTGAATGACGTTGAACACCCCTGGCGGCATACCCGCCTCGATGGCTAGCTCGGCCAGCCGCACGGCGGTGAAAGGGGTCATCTCGGAGGGTTTGAGCACCACCGTGTTGCCTGCGGCCAAAGCGGGGGCGACTTTCCAGCAGGTCATGCTGAGAGGGAAATTCCAGGGCGCGATGGCCCCGACGACGCCCAACGGCTCGGCAATCTGCATGCCCAGGTGGTCGTGGGCGGTCGCCGCGACCTCACCGCCGTGCTTGTCGGCGAATTCTGCAAAGAAGCGAATACCCTCGGCGGTGTAGGGCACATCCCAGGCCCGGGACTGATCGATCGGCCGGGTGGAGCCAAGCGATTCCAGCGGGGCGAGATAGTCAATATCGGCTTCAATCAGGTCTGCCCAGCGGCGCATAACCCGTGCCCGCTCCCGCGGCGCGCAGCGTGACCAGTCACCGTGCATAAACGCCTGGTGGGCGCTGGCGACGGCATCATCGACGCGACTGGCATCGGCCAGGGGCAGCTCGGCATAGACGGCCCCGTCGGAGGGGCGCGATACGCTCAGCGCGCTGGGGTCAGTGACGCGCTGGCCCTGAATAAAGTGCGCACAGGGCAGGGCGATGCGGGCAGGATCGAAACTTGGCATGTTAGTCCTTGATTAGAGAGATTTAATAATAAGGAATGGTGACGGCATCCAATTGGTGTCTTGCTTGCCTACCATCCTAGGTCGGATGCCCCAGCATGGGGTGCTGAGTACAGGGGGCTTGGACGCAGGTGATGCGCTCACCTATAGCAGCGACGGTTAAATCTGCTGAATTGCACCAAGCGCCCTTTTATGGCGTGGCATCACGCCGCCCTGAGTGCCAAAGTAGCGGCAAACCAAACAACTCCAGCGCAAGGAAAATAGTGCGATGACTCACTCCCCTTCGATGTCTGTTTCAGCTAGTGCCCCCGCCCGCTTTGAACGTGAGAACTTAACGTGGCGACCGATGACCGTTAACGATCTTGAGGCGGCGCATCGCCTGTCCCATAAGCTCGGCTGGCCCCACCGCGTCGACGATTGGCACCAGATGCTTGAGGTGGGGGAGGGCGTCGTTCTGGAAAGCGTTGACGGTGAGCTGGTGGGCACTGGGCTCTGCTTCAATCAAGGGGCTGTGGCCACCCTGGGTCTGGTAGTGATTAGCGACGAGTGGCAGGGCCTCGGGCTGGGGCGGGAGATGATGGCACGGCTGATGGCGCTGGCGGGCCCACGAACGCTGATGTTGGTCGCCACGAAAGCGGGCCAGCCGCTGTACCAAAAACTGGGCTTTGAGCAGTGCAATCGTATCTGCCAATACCAAGGAGTGGTCACCGGCGCACTGCCTGCGCCGCGTGAGCCGGGTTTACGTTCGATGGAGGCAAGCGATCAGGCGTCACTGATCGCGCTCTCTCCCGACAGCCCGGCTCATGCGGTGGCCGTTCAATCGGCTAATAGAGGGGTGGTGATTGAAAAAGCAGGTGTCATTGAAGGGGTTGCGCTGAAGCGTACCTATGGGCGCGGCGAGCATATTGGCCCCATTCTGGCGCGCAGTGCCGAACAGGCGCAGGCGCTGGTGTTGGCGCTGCTGACGGATGCGGAGGGTGATTTTATACGCATTGATTTAGTCGATCCCGGCGACGATAGCTGGCTGACGGCGTTAGGGCTCACCTGCGTCGATCAAATCACCCGCATGCGCTGTGGCGAGGCCGTCGAGGAGGGGGCGTTAACGCGCTTTGGCATGCTGACTCAGGCGCTGGGCTAACGGTGGAGGCAGCTTATGAACGCGAATATCGTGGATGCCGCTAACGCCATCGCCTCCCAGCTTTCTGCCCAGCGACGTGACTTTCATTGCTACCCCGAGCAGGGGTGGATGGAGTTCCGCACCGCCAGCCTTGTGGCTGAACGGCTTAGCCAACTGGGTTTTAGCGTTCAGTTGGGGCAAGCGGTGGTGAGTGAACGCGCACGTATGGGCGTGCCGGATGCACAAACCCTGAACGACGCCTTGGCGCGTGCGCGGACTCAGGGCGCTGTGGAGCGCTGGCTGCCTGCCCTGGAAGGGGGCTTTACCGGCGTGGTGGGTACGCTGGATACGCAGCGCCCGGGGCCGACCCAGGCGTTCCGCTTTGACCTTGATGCCCTGCCAATTGTTGAGTCCAGCGAGGGTGATCACCGCCCTTACCAAGAAGGCTTTAACTCGCTCAACCAAGGCTCAATGCACGCCTGCGGCCATGATGGCCATACCACCATTGGGTTGGGGGTTGCAGAGCTGCTGAGCCAATTTTCCAGCCAGCTGTGCGGCAAAATAAAATTGATTTTTCAGCCTGCCGAAGAGGGCGTGCGGGGCGCGCAGTCGATGGTCGAGGCGGGTGTCGTCGATGACGTTGATAGATTGGTCGCCACGCATCTGGGCCTCGGTCACCCCAGCGGCCAAGTGATATGCGCGGCGGATGGCTTTCTTGCCACCACCAAGCTGGATGTGCGCTTTTCAGGCAAGGCGGCCCATGCCGGCGGGCAGCCGGAGATTGGCCACAATGCGTTACTGGCGGCCGCCCAGGCGACGCTTGGTTTGCACGCCATCGCCCCTCACAGCCAAGGCGCTGCGCGAATTAATGTGGGTCAACTGCATGCCGGGAGTGGGCGCAATATCATTGCCGATAGCGCGCTGTTAACGCTGGAGACCCGTGGTGCTACGGAAGACATCAACCGCTATATGGAAAACCGTGCGTTTGAGGTACTTAAAGGCGCTGCTGCCATGCAGGGCGTTGATGTCTCGGTTGAGCGCGTTGGTGCCGCCAGCGCCTGCGCCGCCAGCCCTGATCTGGTAGAGAAAATTGCCACTTGCCTTACCGATTACCCTGGCATCACCCAGCTAGTGAAGCGCGATGTAACGCCCTCGGGCTCAGAGGATGCCACCTCGCTAATGGCCAAGGTGATGGAGCGCGGAGGGCAGGCGACCTATATGATTTTCGGTGCGGATCTTGCGGCTGGCCACCACCACGCCTGCTTTGATTTTGATGAGGCAGTGATGCCACTGGCAGTCGGCGCGTTGATGCAGATAGCCCTTAATCCTTGAGTACGCGGTCGCTATGTTGCTAAAGGGAATATCAAAACACCTCGCTAAGCGGCTATGGTGCTTAGCGAGGTGGCTTTGTGTTGTTGAAGAGCAGCGATAGTCAGCCCCGTCTTGCATTAGGCAACCTGTCTTTCAAGTTCGCCAGGAATCAAGAAGCCGCGTAGGATTTTCTCCATTCTCTGGCGTGCGTCAGCATGCTCAAGGTCAAGAAAATGCCCTGCGTTGGGCACGACTTCGAACGTGCATTTCGGCATATAGTCGTCGGCAATCAGAATGTCTTCCGGCGCTGTGTACTCATCCAATTTGCCATTCACGAACAGTGTCGGTATCTCAATATTACCCAGCAGTTGCTCATAATCGGTGTCGTTCATGGAAAGTATTTGCTCGATATGAAAGCAAACCTGGTGAAGTTCCTGATCATCTAACCGTGAGAGGTGCCGGTAATTGATATATTTTAATAAGCGGGGTAAGTATTTTCCTACTTCTTCATTAAGCAGGTTAGCAGCGGTTTTGACATCGCCAATTTGAATATAATGGCGAGCACCATTGATATAGCGCAACATGCCGTCGTTAAGCTGAGTTGAAAATGAGGCTAGCACCGCTCTTTTAATAGATGTGGGGGATTGCGCCAATGCCATCATGGCGGCATAGCCTCCCCAAGAAACGGAAAGTAACGAAGTGGGTTGGTAACGTTCAATCAGGGCTAGGAGGATATTAACTTCATCGTCCTTGGTAATGATACCACCCACAGGGTTATGCGGTTTCGACTGGCCAGCAAAAGGCAAATCAAACAGGATAACGTTTAATCCGTCATTCAAGTATTTGACACAATTGGTAAAAGAGGCTGTGGTGGCTAGCGCGCCGTTGACCATAATAATACTTTCAGTATTTTGTGGCTGTTGGTAGGTTTCTACATGCACGCAATGATTGCCTATCTTTACGAGGTCGGTATTGGCTTTCATGATATTTTCCTTGCAGTAATTGGGTCAGTTAATGCGAGTCTAATGCGTGCATGTCTGAGTAATCGATTCTGAACCTATCAAGTTCATTAGCTGTCACAAGTGTGCAAGTTTTTTAGTATTTCTTTATTTATGTCTACATGATTGTTGAAGGTATTGGCGGCTGTGTATGTAGGATATTGCTGATAGTATTTGTAAGAGATTCGCTATATCTATGTAAGAAATTACTTATAAGTAACTTTTTAATACGCAGTTGTTAATTAATGTGTAGTCGGGTGGTGTTTGGATTAATTCGCGTAGTTAAATATGACTGATGAGTATTGCAGGGAATTAAAGATAACCCCCTCACCTATTTCTGGTGAGGGGGTTATGGGAACTTGCTCAGTACGCAACGCAGAAACGCTGATTGATGTGGTGTGAGTTTTCCAGCTCATCGATCATGGCGATGGCGTAATCCTGCACGGAAATACGGCTATTACCTTCGCTATCAGTGAGTAGCGTATCGGTGCCAAGCCGGAAACTGCCCGTGCGTTCGCCAGGGAAAATCTCAGCGGCGGGGGAGAGAAATGTCCACGCTTGAGCCGTTTGTGCGCGCAGAGTTTCAAGGGCCGTTTGCGCCCCTTCCGCCGTGGCTCGGTACTCTGCTGGAAAACCCGGTGCATCTAACAAAAGCTTACCCGGTGCTACCTCGAGCGTTGCTGCGCCACCCACTATCAGTAGCCTAGGAACAGAGGCGTGTTGAGTGGCGGCCAAAATCGAATTAAAGCCTTTGAGGTAGTAGTCGTAAACATCCTCCTGGGCATGGCCGCTAAAGGCGCTGATAACAGCTTCAAAACCGCGTAGCTGCTCGGTAAGCACATTGGTATTTAACACATCGCTTTTAACGGTAGTGAGATTTTCCTGCGGCGCTACCCGTTCAGGGCGAGTCACTAACGCCGTCACATGATGGCCCCGGGAGAGCGCTTCGGTTAACAGGGCGGATCCAATGAATCCGCTAGCGCCAATCAGTGCAATCTTCATAGCAGTACTCCTTAAGTGGGTAGTCGCTGCATTGTCGGACGCTTTATTGATTTGAAAAATAGCGGATAACGTAATTTACTGTTGTTGATTCCATAACAATAGAGCGCTCTATGACCACCGCCAACGAGTTCGATTTAAACGGTTTACCGATTTTTGTCGCTCTGGTGGAAGCTGGCAGCTTTACCAAGGCGGCGGAGCGGCTAGGCTGTACAAAAACCCGGGTAAGCCTGCAAATTCGCCAGTTGGAAACGCGCCTGGGCGTAACGCTGTTCCTACGCACCACGCGGCGGGTTCAGCTTACCCAGGCCGGAGAGGCGCTCTATCATCAATGCCATCCGCTGTTAACCGACCTACAGGGGGCGCTTGCCAGCGCAGTAAGTGACACCCAGCAGTTGCACGGCGAGTTGCGTATCACGGCCCCTGAAGATTACGCCGCCGGAGTGTTGAGCGAAGCGGTGGTAGCGTTTAGCCGTTTGCACCCAGCGCTGCATATAGAGCTACGTAGCGGCGACCAAGTAAGCGATATGGTCCAGGACGGTATCGATTTAGCGTTTCGTTTAGGCTGGCTAAAAGACTCCACGCTACGCGCCCGTCGGATAGGTACTTTTCAACAGCATGTGGTGGCTGCTCCTGATTATTTGCAACGCCACGGCACACCCTCGCATCCCAAAGCGCTGGAAGCCCATGCGTGGATCGCCTTTACACCGTTAAAAGCGCCGTTAACCTGGGCTTTCCAGCGCCGGGATGAGCAGTGTGAGGTGCAAATGAGCGCGGGGTTGGCAGCCAACTCAACGGTGAGTTTAGTCGCGCTGATGGTCGCTGGCGGTGGTCTCTCAGTATTGCCGGATATTACCGCGGCACCTGAGATAGCCGCCGGACGTTTAGTGCGCGTATTGGGCGAGTGGGCGTTACCGGAAGGCGGTGTTTATGCGGTTTACCCGCCAGGGCGGCACGTAACCGCCAAAGCGCGCGCATTTATGAGCTTTTTTGACGCATGGCTGCAAAGAGAGCCCTAACGCGGTGCTGCACTCAGCTCGGTGTCGCCTTCATAGGTAAGATTGGTTTCCCAGCTTTCGCTACTAACGGCAATCGCCGCCTGAACGCCTGCGCTATCGCCTGCTTTGAAAGCGGTATAAATAGCTTTGTGGTCTTTGAGTGCGGTTTCCGGTAATGACCGCATGGAGGTTTCCAACGCTGCTTCAATGAGCTGCAGCAGTGTTTCACCGACGCGAATAGTCATGGGGTTATGGGTACTGTGCAAAATGGCGCGATGGAAGGCGATATCGTGCTGAGAGGTTTGTGCACCTGAGCGGATCGCCTCTTCCATGGCGTCGATACTTTGCTGAATGCGTTGATGATCCTCTGCTGTCGCGCTACCCATCGCTTGCAGGGTATACGCCGGTTCAAACATCAGGCGGAACTCCAGTACGTCCCGCGTCATGCCTCGCGCCAAGATCATTCCAAATGCCATCGGGTCGACGAGTGGCGTGCCTGGTTCGCGGCGAATCATGGTGCCCTGGCCGCGTTTGACTTCCACAATGCCAATGGCTTGCAGCATTTTGATGGCTTCACGCACGCTCGATTTGCCAATCCCCAAACTGTGGGTCAATTCAGTCTCTGAAGGTAGATAATCCCCTGGTTTGAGGTCTCCACGTATCAAGGCGCTTTTAATGCGCTCTAGCAGTTGCAGCGCAACGGAGCTGCGCTCCATCGAATCCCCAAAAGACGTTGTAGTGGTCGAGGTAATCTCGGGCTGGCGTTTAAAACTCATGGGGGCCTCGCGTGGCTCATCGGTGTTTTTTGCATCCTATCAATGCCATAAGCCTAGCGGCTTAAGACATCTGATGGCATATATTTAAAAGTAATTTGTTTATTTTGTTTCGGTTTATATGCCCGACTTGCTAATGGCTTGTGCTTTAGTCTAGTCTGAAATCAGACATCTGATGTCTGGTGTTTGTATTAGCTAGACATAAAACAAGAGAATCTGCATGAGCCAAAAGCACATCGTGGTGTTGACCACGGGCGGCACTATTGCCAGCAAGCCCAGTGATTCAGGGCGTAGCCAGTCAGGGGCATTAAGCGGGGAGCAGCTACTTGATCGGGTGGCGCTGCCCCAGGGCGTCGACGTTACGGTAGAGGTGATGTCGATTCTGCAGAAACCCAGTAATGCCGTCTCCCTCGCCGATCTTGCTGAGCTCCATCGCCAAGGACGAATAGCATTGGCGCGAGCGGATGTGGACGGCCTGGTGATCACCCACGGCACCGATACCTTAGAAGAGACTGCTTACTTTCTATCGCTCACGCTGCCCGCTGACAAACCGTGTGTTATCACCGGTTCCCAGCGGGCGCCTCACCAGCTAGGCACCGATGCGTTTAAAAATATCTGCGATGCCATCGTGGCGGCGGCAAGCCCGCAACTCAGCCAGCTTGGCTGTGTCGTGGCGTTCAACGAGTCGCTGTTTGCGGCGCGCTATGCCCGCAAGGTGAACAGCTTTCAGCTCAACGGATTTGAGGCCCATGGCGCTGGTTCGCTGGGTTATATCGACGGGCAGCGGGTGAAGCTCTATTACGCGGAAGCGTCGATCGCGCTCCCGATTGAAGGGTGGGATTTGCCGCTACCACGGGTTGATCTGCTACCCGCCTATTTAGATGCCTCTCCCGCGTTACTGAAAGCCTCTGTTGAGAGCGGGGCAAAAGCAGTAGTGATCGATGGCTTGGGTCGTGGACATGTGCCGCCAAGCTGGATGAACGTAATAAGAGAACTGGTTAGCGCGGGCGTCCCGATAGCGGTCGTGAGTAGCTGCGCGCAAGGGCCGGTGAATACCAGCTATGAATTTAGCGGCAGCCTGGCCGATTTAGTGTCGGCTGGGGTGATCGCACTCAACGATATCAGTGCACGTAAGGCAAGGCTTGTACTTGCCTTGCTGCTGAGTAGTACTCCGCGCGATGCGCTGGGTCAGGCGATGGAGCGCTTAATGGCGTGAGCGGCCTCTCAACTTTGCTCAATACACAGTAACAGGAAACTAAAAAAGCAATTCACCATAACTAAATAAGGTGCTGGACATGAAACTAACGCTGACAAAAGCCACCCTCTCTGCTGCTATTGCCGTTGCTTCTCTAAGTGCGGCGCAACTCCATGCGGCCGACTATACCTTCAGCTTCGCCCATGTGTTGATTGAAGAGACGCCGAACGGCCAGGCGGCGCTGCGCTTTAAAGAGGAGGTAGAGGAGAAGTCAGACGGCCGTATCGAGATTAACGTGTTGCCAGCCGCCCAGGTGGGTGGCGACGTTGAAATCATTGAGCAGATTCAGATGGGCTTGGTCGATATCGGTATCCCGCCAACGGCCACGCTGGGCAACTTTGAGCCGCGCATGCAGATTTTGGATCTGCCGTTCTTGATTGCTGATTACGACACCATGGTGGAAACCCTGGATGGTGAAGTGGGGCGCGAAATCCTCGATACCCTGAATGGCCATAATATGTACGGCGTCAATTTCTGGGGAGCGGGTTTCCGCCATATAACCAACAATGATCGGCCGATCGAAAACCCAGAAGATATGGAGAGTATCCGCATGCGCACCATGCAGGCGCCGATCATCATCTCCACCTATGAAAACCTGGGCGCTAACGCCACCGCCATGGCGTTTACTGAGGTCTATAACGGCCTTCAGCAGGGCGTTGTATCCGGTCAGGAAAACCCGTTGGCCAATATCTACACTATGCGTTTCCACGAGGTGCAGGATTATCTCTCGCTGACCAATCATGCCTACCACGCCTATGCGGCGGTGATTAATCAGGATTCCTGGTATTCGCTGCCGGAAGATCTGCAAGCGGTCATGCTGGAAGCCTTTGACAATGGTCGAGACACGTCTCGAGCGCTAACGCTGCAGGACGAAGAGACCATCATGGAGGAGATTAAAGACGAAATTGCGATCAACGAACTCACCCCAGAGCAGCGCGCAGCCTTTATTGAAGCCAGCATGCCGGTGCACGAAGAGTATGAAGAAATCGTCACCACCGAGTTGCTGCATAAGGTATATGACGCTGTGGGCATCGAGTATTGATCCAACGGCTTGGCTAAGACCTGGCTCCTCTCTTCTTACCCCCTTTAAGGGTGTGGATATCTCATGTTCGAAGCGCTCAATAAATGTCTTGATCGCTTGGAAAGTGTGGCGATGGTCGTTTTCATGTCGATTGCGACCATCCTCACCACCATCCAAGTCGTGTATCGCTACGGCTTTAGCGGTTCGCTATTTTGGGCTGAAGAAGTCGTTATTTACTCCATTATCTGTATGAGTTTTGTAGGCGCCAGTATGGGTGTGCGTCATGGAACGCATATTTCGGTTGATGTGCTGAATGCGATTGCCTCGCCCGCCGTTAATCGCTGGCTGCATCTTGTCGCAGCGCTGATCGGTATCGTGTTCGCTGGCTTTATGACCTATTACGGCTTTGTTCTCTATTTCAGCACGCTGGATCGCGGGCAGTTAACCGCTGCACTTCGCCTGCCGATGGCATGGTTCTATTTACCGATTGGCATTTCCGGTGTACTGCTGATTCTGCGTTATCTATGGGTCATCAATGAAGTCTGGAAAAAGCCTCCGGTAGGTCTCTCCGAAGAGCTTGTAGCCGGATCGGATAAGCTCATTTAACCCCTGGAGAGCGACCATGATTACTGCGTTGTTACCGATCTTTTTTGCCGTTTTATTGTTGGGACTGCCGATATTTGCCTCGCTCGCGTTAGCGGTGTTTCTCGCCATTGAGTTTTTTGGAACCACCAACCCGGTGATTGTGCCAATGCGCATGTTTACCGGCATGAACAACTTCTCGCTGATGGCGATTCCGTTCTTTATTTTGGCGGCGGAGCTAATGCGCATTGGCGGTCTTTCAGACCGGCTGATCAATCTCGCCAAGGCATTGGTCGGTTGGGTGCCCGGCGGTTTAGCAGCGGCCACGGTGCTTTCGTGCCTATTCTTTGGGGCCATTTCGGGCTCAAGCCCGGCCACGGTGGTGGCGATTGGTTCGATCATGTTCCCGGCGCTGGTGGCGGCTGGCTACGATAAACGCTTTGCGATTGGCTTGATTGCCACCGCCGGTACGCTAGGCCCCATCGTGCCACCGAGTATTGCACTGATTATCTACGGCTCGGTGACCGGCACCTCTGTTGGGAGACTGTTTGCGGCGGGCTTATTACCGGCCATCGTTATCGCTTCGATACTGATCGCCTACTGCATTGTTTTTAGCAGCATCAAAGGCTATGAGCGCTCGCCTTTCCCAACGCTACGGCAAATTTTTGCGGCCTTTAAAGACGCCGCCTGGGGCCTTGGCCTGCCGGTGATTCTGCTGGGGGGCATCTACAGCGGCGTATTCACCCCGACTGAATCGGCAGCGGTGGCCTGCGTATATGGTCTGTTTGTCGGCATGGTGGTGTATCGCACCATCAACCTTAAAGCGCTAGCGGGGACGTTAAGAAGCTCAGGGCTGATTTCCGCCACGCTGTTGCTGATCACCGCTGGCGCCTCGGCGTTCTCATGGCTGCTGGCGATTACCGGCACGCCGAGCCAACTGGCGGGGCAGGTGCTGTCGTGGACGGACGATCCCTTTCAGGTCATGGCGCTGTTTAACGTGGTGATGATTATTGCCGGTTTCTTTCTCGATAGCGCCTCGGCCATCATCGTGCTCTCGCCGCTGCTGCAGCCTATTGCGGCCCAGGTAGGCGTGGATCCGGTGCATTTTGGGGTGATCACGCTGATCAACTTCTCGGTGGGGATGATTACGCCGCCGGTAGGGTTGAACCTGTTTGTCGCTATGGCGATATCCAAAATGTCGCTGCAGGAAGTGTTTAAAGCCTGCTTGCCGTTGATTGCTTTGATGCTAATCGCATTGATCATTATTACCTACATACCCTGGCTCAGCACTTGGCTTCCCTCGCTTATTTACTAACAAGTAGTGTAATTGTGCTAATCAATAAGGATAACCAACAATGAGTAAAACGATTGAACAGGCGTTGTCGGAGCAGGGACTTACGTTACCGGCGATTCCAACACCGCGCGGCCTATTTCTGCCCTGGTCCCGGTTAGGCAACCAATTGTTTTTAGCGGGCCAGATTTGCGAACGTGGCGGTGATGTTCTCTATCCTGGCAAGGTGGGTGGTGAGTTCGATCTTGAAACCGGGAAACTGGCGGCCCAGGCGTGTGCTTTAAACCTTTTGGCTGAATTGAGCGATGCTGTTGATGGCGACTTCTCTCGTGTGGTGCGCTGCGTGCGTATGAACGGCTTCGTCAATGTGGCGCCGGGCTTTCACGATGTCCCGCTGGTGATCAACGGCGCGTCAGAGCTATTTGTCGCGCTGTTTGGCGACGCAGGGCGCCATGCTAGAACCGCCATTGGAGTGGCTACTCTACCCGGCAATGCAGCGGTGGAAGTCGAAGCTATTTTTGAAGTGCGTTAAGCACTACCCCGGAGGTAAGTGAAGCATGCAGGATTCAGTTATATTTCTACCGTTACGTGGGCAGCGCGCACACCTGCGGGCAGGCACTCTTACCGCAACAGCCCTTGCCGAGGCATCACTCGCCGCTTACCAGCAGCGCGGCCAACACGATCACGCCTACCTCACCTGGAACGGCGAACAGGCCCTGGCGATGGCCAAAGCTGCCGACGCTGTACTCGCCCAAGGTGGAGATGCGGGGGCGTTAATGGGCATGGCGGTATCGATTAAAGATATCTACGCCGTGCCAGGGCTACCCACCTATGCGGGTTCTTCCCAACGCCTGCCCAAGTGCTGGGAGCGCCCCGGCCCGGTAGTGAGCGCTTTGCTAAAGCAATTGCCTTCCGTGATGGGTAAAACCCACTCCGTTGAGTTTGCCTTTGGCGGGCTGGGTACCAACGCCCACTGGGGAGCGCCGCGCAACCCTTGGGATACGTCTCAGCACCGCACGCCTGGCGGTTCCAGTTCTGGGGCAGGTGTTTCGTTAGTGAGCGGGACGGCAAGCCTGGCGTTGGGTACCGATACCGCCGGATCAGTGCGTATTCCTGCTTCTATGACCGGCGTAGTGGGATTGAAAACCACCGCCGGGCGCTGGTCGACCGAGCAGATTGTACCGCTATCCACCACGCTGGATACGCCAGGGCTGCTGGCGCGTCGGGTAGACGATATCGCCTTTGCGTTTGATGCACTGGATCCTGGTCTTAGCGGTAAAGATCAAAGTGTTCCGGCGACGCCCTCTCTGGCTGGTCTTACCTTCGGTGTGCCGGAAACGTTTTTCTGGGATGACTGCAGCCCGGGTATCGCGGAAACGGTTCGCGCGGCGATCAAACAGCTCGAAGCCGCCGGTGCACGAATAGTCACCTTGGAACTGCCTGGCATCGATGAAGCTTATGAGTTGTTCACACTGGGCGGTGTGGCCGCGCCGGAGTTGGCGGCGTTTCTAAAAACCGAACTGCCTGAGATGATCGACTCTCTCGACCCTAACGTCTCGGCCCGGGTCAAAGCGGCTGATGATATGCCCGCCTGGGAGTATGTGCGTCGTCGCACAATACTGGATTCGCTCTATCAATCTGCGGCTGCCCGTATGGCCGATGTTGATGCGGTGCTCACCCCTACGGTGGCAATCACCCCGCCCACCATCCAAAGCCTTGAGCCAGAAGGTGCTTACCCCAAAGCCAATATGCACGCCCTGCGCAACACGGTGATTGCCAACTTTCTCGGTCTGTGTGCTTTGACGCTACCGGTGGGGAAAGACGCGGTAGGCATGCCGGTTGGCCTGCAAGTGCTCGCCGGGCCGTGGCAGGACGCGAAACTTTTAGCCATTGGTCAGGCGATTGAAAATGAGTTGGGCTCAGGCTTGGAGATTCTTGGCCAACCGCCATCAGTGTGAACGCTGATGCGGCCTAAGTGCTGCCGCCGACTTGAAGCGTAAAGCCCACATCGTGCTGACGGCGGTAGACGTTTTTACCGCTTAGCCTGCGGATAAGTTCTTTGGCGGCTAAGCGGCCCATCTCTTCTCTAGGGGAGAGAATGGTGGTGAGCTGGGGCGTGACGTGCTGGCCAAGCGGTAGGCCGTTAAACCCGGCAATGGCGATATCGCCTGGCACGTTTAGCCCTTGACGTTGAGCCGCTAGCAGAGCGCCTGCTGCTAAGTCGTCATTAGCAAAGTGGATGGCTTGGGCGTGAGGGTAGTTCGCTAATACCTCGGTCAGACTGTCCGCTCCCGCTTGCAGGCTACCCAGGGTGTCGAGCTCCACTAAGGGGGCTTCTATGCCCTTCGCCTGTAGCACCTCTTTATGTCCTTCATATCGCATGCCTGCGCGGTAATCGTGAGCAAGCCGCGCACCCACATACACGATATGGCGGTAGCCTTGGTCGAAAAGGTGGTTGGCCATGCAGCGGCCAGCAGCCACATGATCCAGCCCGACATTCAGGTCCATGCCTTGCCCCAGCTCCATCACCTCCATAATGGGGTGATCCCAGTTGGTCAGCAGCGTATGACACGCCTTGTTATGACGCAGCCCAGCGGTGACCAGTGCCGAGCATGACCAGCCCAGAAAAGTGCGCACCAATTGATACTCGCGGTCTAGATCGTAGTCGGTGTTACCCAGCAGTATCTGGTAGCCCTCGGCTTCCAGTGTCTCCTGCAGCCCCTTGATGAC
Source organism: Halomonas sp. AOP13-D3-9 (assembly GCF_052379125.1). Classification (NCBI taxonomy): domain Bacteria; kingdom Pseudomonadati; phylum Pseudomonadota; class Gammaproteobacteria; order Oceanospirillales; family Halomonadaceae; genus Halomonas; species Halomonas sp. AOP13-D3-9. The sequence continues at coordinate 120,974 of NZ_JBQSYH010000001.1, forward strand.
CTCCACAAACACGCTATTGATTAGCGACGGCACAATCACCGCAATCAGCCGCGAGCGGGAGGAGGCCAGACTACCGGCTACCAAGTTGGGTACGTAGCCCAGTTTCTCTACGGCTTGTAGAACACTCAGGCGTGCGCTATCGCTGACCTTATCAGGGTAGTTGAGTGCTCGCGATGCGGTAATCGGTGATACCCCTGCTGCTTGCGCCACTTGGCTGAGCGTGACCTGATCGGAGCTTCGGCGCTGCCTGGCAGGGCTGGGAGAGGCAGCGTTGGGAGAGTCTTTAGACATTGGTCGCACGTCCCTGATTTTCAGCTTGTCGTAACGGCAACAATAATCTAAAACGAATGGTAGCGCTATCATGACAGCGCTACCATTTCCCTGATAATGATGAAGAAAGGAAAGACAAGGAAAGAGAAAAGCACCGCGACGATAGCAAGACACACAACCGCAATACACAACAACCGCGAGGTGTCGGCTGGTGAGTCAACACGACAAGCAATCACTTCAAGTAGGTCTTATTGGCCTGGGCGCTATGGGCATGGGTACGGCCACCGCTTTGCTCAAGCAGGGATTTAATGTGACCGGGTGTGATATTTCCGCTGGGGCACGCGATGCCTTCGCGGGAGCAGGGGGGCAAAGCGTAGCCACTCCTGCTGAGCTGGCTCACTGCCATATCGTGTTGGTGGTTGTCGTTAACGGAGCGCAGGTTGAGCAAGTACTGTTCGGTGAGCAGGGGGTGGTAAGTCACTTGGCCCGGGGCAGTCTGATCATACAGTGCGCCACGGTGGCGCCCAGTCAGGCGAAACAGCTTGGTGAGCGTGTGGCGGCAGAGGGATTGCTGCTGCTGGATGCGCCGATTAGCGGCGGTGCTGCTAAAGCCAAAAGTGGTGAACTATCGGTAATGGCCTCTGGGGCAACGGAGGCATTTACCTACGCCGAATCGGTGCTAAACGCCATGGCTGCCAAGGTTTATCGCCTTGGCGATGCTCCTGGCGTTGGCTCAAGTATGAAGCTGGTCAATCAACTGCTGGCAGGTGTGCATATCGCCACCGCCGCTGAAGCCATGGCGCTGGGCATTCGCATGGGGCTCGACCCAGAGGTTATTTATGACGTCATTACCCACTCGGCGGGCAACTCCTGGATGTTCGAAAATCGCGTGCCGCATATCCTGAGTGGTGACTACACGCCGCTTTCGGCGGTGGATATCTTCGTCAAAGATCTCAATATCGTGCATCAAACCGGCCGCGAGCTGGCGTTGGCAACACCGGTAGCGTCTAGCGCTCTGCAGCAGTTTACCGCTGCCAGCGGTGCAGGTTTTGGTCGCGAAGATGACTCGGCGGTGATTAAAGTCTACCAGCGGCTATCGGGCATCGCGTTGCCAGAAGCCGCTAACGACGCCAAGGGAGCCGAATAAAATGGGAATGGGAGCGAACATCGTACTGGGCGCCATTGCCGATGACTTCACTGGGGCGACCGATCTTGCCAATAACCTGGTGCGCGGCGGTATGCGCTGCCTACAGGTGATTGGCGTGCCCCAGCAAGAGGTCGACCTCACTGATATCGATGCGGTGGTCGTGGCGCTGAAATCGCGCTCCTGCCCGGTAGACGAAGCCGTGGCGGACTCACTGGCTGCCCTTGAGTGGCTTTGCCAGCAGGGCGCCCGGCAGCTGTTCTTCAAGTACTGCTCCACCTTTGACTCCACCGCTCAGGGCAATATCGGCCCGGTGGCGGATGCGCTGCTGGAAGCTCTGGGTTCGCACCAAACGGTGATGGTGCCTGCCTTCCCGATTAATGGCCGTACGGTCTACCAGGGCCACCTGTTTGTGGGCGACCGCTTGCTCAACGATAGCGGTATGCAGCACCACCCACTGAATCCCATGCAGGACGCGGATCTCGTGCGAGTACTCGCACGCCAAACGCCGCACCCGGTGGGCTTAGCCAACCGCACGGTGCTGGTTCAAGGCGCAGACGCGACCCGCGCTCACTTAAAGATGCTGGCAGATCAGGGGTTTCGCCATGTGATCTGTGATTCCCTGGATGAGCAGGATCTGGATGTACTTGCCGAAGCTACCGTTACGTTGCCTTTAGTTACCGGCGGTTCAGGGCTAGGGCAGGCGCTGCCTGCTCAGTACCGTGCCCAGGGTTGGCTAGACACGATCAATAAGCCGGGGCGCCTATCGCCTGCTACGGGCGGAACGCTGGTGCTCTCCGGTAGTTGCTCCCGCGCCACGCTGGCTCAGGTGGCGGATTTTCTGACCAAGCACCCTGATGGTGGCTTCGCCCTTGATCCCTTTGCGTTGTCCGAAGGAGGAAAACAGCAGGAGCAGGTGCTGGCATTCGCTCGGCAGCGGCTATCTGCCCAGGCGCCGGTATTACTTTACGCATCGGCTGTTCCCGACAAGGTGGGGGCCGTCCAGCAAGCCTTGGGGGTAGAGCGTGCAGGGGCGCTGGTGGAAGAGGCGCTGAGCCAGTTGGCTGTCAAACTTGTAGATGAAGGCGTTGGCCGGTTGCTGGTTGCCGGTGGCGAAACGTCAGGTGCAGTAGTCTCGGCGTTGGGCATTACCACCCTGCGCATTGGTGAGCAGATCGACCCTGGCGTGCCCTGGACGCAAACCTCAGTGGCGGGTCGCGAGACGCCGCTGTCGCTGGCGCTGAAATCCGGCAACTTTGGTGGCGTCGACTTCTTTACCCGGGCGTTTGAGGTGCTGGTATGAGCATCCACTTGCATCGCCATCCCCAGAACAGTTTGCGGGAGCAGATCAGCACTCTAGGGAAATCGCTGTTTGAACGCGGCCTGACCATGGGCTCCAGCGGCAATATCAGTGTGCGTCTGGATGACGGCGGCTGGCTAATGACGCCGACCAACGCCTGCTTGGGGCGGCTGGATCCTGCGCGGATTTCTCATCTAGATAACAACGGCCAACTGCTGAGTGGCGATCAGCCTACCAAAGAGCAGTTTTTGCATATGGCGATGTACGAGGAGCGCCCGCAATCCGGCGCGATTGTGCACCTGCACTCCACTCATTCGGTGGCGGTCTCTTGCCTGCCCGATGTGAATCCCTGCGACTGCATACCACCACTCACTGCCTACTACGTGATGCGGGTGGGCAAGCTGCCGCTGGTGCCGTATCACATTCCTGGCGACCCCAAACTGGGCGATGCAGTGCGGGGATTAGCGGGTAAGCATAGCGCGGTGCTGCTGGCTAACCACGGCCCAGTGGTGGCGGGGAAAAACCTCGAAGCAGCGATCTACGCCACCGAAGAACTGGAAGAGACCGCCAAGCTTTACCTGTTGCTGCGGGGCGAGAACCCAAGAGGATTAACACCTGAGCAGGTGGCGGAGCTGGAAGCGCGTTTTCCACGGGATTAACGACGCACTTAACAATGGCGTACTTAACAACAAGAGCACCACGATGATTCTATTAGCCGCCAACCTTAGCATGCTGTTTAACGAGCACGCTTTTATAGACCGCTTTGCCGCCGCGGCGAGCGCGGGCTTTAAGGGCGTTGAGTATCTGTTTCCCTATGCATTTTCCCCGGAAGAGCTGCATCAGGCACTGCAAGAATCACAGTTGGAGCAAGTGCTGTTTAATCTGCCGCCAGGCGATTGGGATGCTGGTGAGCGAGGCTTGGCGAGCTTGCCGGGTCGAGAAGGGGAGTTTCGTGACTCGGTGGTTGAAGGGTTACGTTACGCCGAGGCGCTCAACTGCCCTCGGGTGCATGCCATGGCGGGACTGCTCCCGGGAGGTGCCGATGCCGCGACCCAGGCTGAACACCACGCCACCTATATCCGCAATCTGCGCTTTGCTGCGAGTGAAGCGACCAAGGTTGGTCGGGAAATACTGATCGAGCCGATTAATACGCGTGATATGCCCGGCTTTTTTCTCTCTCGCCAGGCGCAGGCCATGGCGGTATTGGAAGAGGTTGGGGCAGAAAATCTAAAGCTACAGTTTGATCTCTACCACTGCCAAATTATGAACGGCGACCTGATTAGCCACCTTGAACGCCAGTTCAGCGCCATCGGGCATATTCAAGTCGCAGGCGTCCCCGGGCGCCACGAGCCGGATGTGGGGGAGGTGCATTACCCAGCCATCTTCGAGCGTTTAAGCGCGCTGGGCTATAGGGGCTGGGTCGGCTGCGAGTATCGCCCCCAGGCCGACACTCGCGCGGGGCTGGGGTGGGGTGAGGCGTGGGGCCTAATCACACACTAATCTGCCCCCAACTGAATGAACAATAACAACACCACAATAGGATCCTCACGATGCATATTGCCATTACCGGTGCAGCCGGGTTTCTCGGCCAGCGTTTAGTCAAGCAACTGCTTGAGCGTGGTGAGCTTCGCCAGCAACCGATTACCCGCTTAACGCTCCTTGACCAAGTGGAAGCACCGCAGCCCGCCGCGGGAAGCGTCGACGTTAAATCAATGGCGCTAGATATTACCGCGCCAGGCGCGCTGGATGGCGTGCTGGCGCAACGGCCCGACGTTATTTATCACTTAGCCGCGGTTGTCAGCTCCGCAGCAGAGGCCGATTTAGAACTCGGCATGCGGGTTAACTTTGATGCTACCCGGGCGCTGCTGGAAGGCTGTCGGGAACAGGGCCTGGTCGATACCCGCTTGATTATGGCCAGCTCCGTGGCGGCCTACGGCGGTGAGTTGCCGGAGGTGCTGGATGATATGACGGCACTCCATCCGCAAAACTCCTACGGCGCCCAGAAAGCCATGTGCGAACTGCTTATCAACGATTACAGTCGCCGTGGGCTCATTGATGGGCTAGTGCTGCGCCTGCCGACGATTGTGATTCGCCCCGGCCGCCCTAATGCCGCGGCCTCCAGCTTTGCTTCCAGCATTCTGCGTGAGCCGCTCAATGGCGAAGAGGCGGTTTGCCAGGTGCCTACCGAGCTGCCGATGTTTGTGATGTCACCGGGCAGAGTGGTGGCGGCGCTGATCCATGGTGCGGAAGTACCAAGCGAAGCCCTGTCCCCTTTTCGTGCCTTTATGCTACCCGGCATTACCGTCACGGTGGCCGATATGCTGGCTGCACTGCGCGATGTGGCCGGCGAGCAAGCGTTTGCGCTGGTACGCCATGAGCCTGACCCGCGCATTGAAGCCATTGTGGCGAGCTGGCCTGCGCGTTTTGAAACCGCGAAAGCCAAGCAGCTTGGTTTTGTGGGCGATGACAACTTTAAACAGATTATTGATGCATTCGTTACTGAACCGTCGTGAGTTCCGGTCTGCCGCATGCGGCAGACAACAGCCTGGGGCGACGCTAGCAATAGCCTGTGTCGCTCCGCACTCCACCCTCACAACAACATAAAGAGGGCACTTCAATGACTAAGCAACACTTTACAACGACACCAACACTTACACGCCATGCCCTGGTGGCGGCGATTAGCGGTATTGCAACCGTTGGCATTGCACTACAAGCCCATGCGGCGACGGAAGTGAACCTGGGGCACACCCTTTCAGACAACTCCCACTACTCAGTGGGTGCAGATGCCTTTAAAGAGGCGTTGGAGCGTTTATCTGATGGCGAGTTCACCGTGACCGAGCACACCTCAGGGTCGCTGGGCGGTGAGCGGGAGATGATCGAAGGATTGCAAATCGGCACCGTCGATGTGGTGATTACCTCCACTGGCCCGCTGGGTAACTTCGTTCCCGAAACCTATGTGCTCGACCTGCCGTTCCTGTTTGAGAACTACGACCAGGCGCGCTGCGTGCTGGATAGTGAGCTTGGCGACGAACTACTGGAAAAAATGGGCGATCACGATTTGATCGGCCTAGCGTGGACAGAGAATGGCTTCCGCCATCTGACCAATAGCCAGCGAGAAATCGCCACCCCTGCCGACGCCGAAGGGCTGCGCGTACGCACCATGGAGAACGCCGTACATCAGGAGGCGTTCCGCCAAATGGGTGCCCGGCCAACGCCGATGGCTTTCCCGGAACTGTTCACCGCACTTCAGCAAGGCACCGTCGATGGTCAGGAGAACCCAATTACCGTCATCGTGGCGACCAATTTCTGGGAAGTGCAGGACTACCTATCGCTAACCGGGCACGTCTATTCGCCGGCCATCGTACTGGGGTCGCCGATTCTGCTCGACGGCTTGAGTGATGAAGAGCGCGGCTGGTTTAAGGAAGCCGCTGTTGCATCTGCTGAAGCAACCCGTGAAGAGGTCTCGCGGCTAGAGCGTGAAGGTGTGGCGCTGCTGGAAGAGAACGGTATGACGGTAAAGACCGACATTGATGTTGCTCCTTTCCAGGAAGCGGTTCAGCCCGCCTATGAAATATTTACCTCTGAGTACGGTACCGAAATGCTGGAGCGCATTCAGGACAAAGCCAGCAGTTGCTGAGCGCTTCTTCCTCCCCGGCCTTCGGCGTAGCCGGAGGCCGCTTTGGCATGGTGATCTCTTATGCTAGCGGTATTTCTTCGTTTTGAGCATCAGTTAACCCGGTTTGCAATGCTGATCGCAGTGGTGATGCTGGCGATATCGGTAACCCTCAGCTTTTATCAGGTGCTCACCCGCTTTGTGTTTAACGCCCCTTCTACCTGGACGGAAGTCGCCTCCCGCGCCGCCATGATCTGGTGCGTGTTTATGGCCGCTGCAGCCACCTTTCGGGGCGGTTACATGATGGCGGTGGAAGTCGTTTATAAAGTGGTGCCTGCACGTTTTCTCACTCTTTTAGAGGTGCTCATTGTGGTGTGCTGCCTGCTGGTGCTTGGGGTGCTGATCCATTACGGCATCCAGATGACGATGCGGGTGAGCAATCAAACCATATCGGGGATGAATATTTCCATGTCTTGGGCCTATGCGGCGATTCCGACGGGCTCAAGTTTTGCCATTCTCGCCGTCGCTGCCCGTCTGCTGGCCCAGCTGAGCGGCCGCGAAAAAGTGGGGCCGGAGAATAGCGAAATAGTACCTGACGCCCAGGATGGGCAGCTATCTGAAGAAGGGGCGAAGCCATGAATATGGTTATTGGCCTGTCGCTGATCATTCTCTTCACCTTCGGCGTGCCGATCGCGATTTCGATTATCCTGGCGTCAATTATCGGCATTGAGTTCTTTACTCGCTTGCCACTGTTGCTGGTGCCGCAGCAGATGTTTATTGGTATCGATAAATTCCCGCTGATGGCGATCCCGTTTTTTATTCTTGCCGGGAATTTGATGGCCGCAGGGGGCATCTCCCAGCGCCTGGTGGACTTAGCCAAATCCATCGTAGGGCGGGTGCAGGGCGGCTTGGCGATGTCCTGCGTGCTGACCTGCATGATGTTTGCGGCGGTGTCAGGCTCCAGTGTGGCCACCACCTTCGCGATTGGCGCCATCTTGATTCCGGCGATGGTGAAGCATGGCTACCCTAAGCCCTTGGCTGCCTCCATTCAGGCGTCATCCGCTGAGCTGGGCGTGCTTATACCCCCGTCGATTCCTCTCATTCTGTATGGCGTGAGCACCGATACGTCCATTGGTCAGCTGTTCCTCGCAGGCATTGGCCCCGGCATATTGATTGGCAGCGCGCTCATACTCTTTCTCTACCTGTTCTGCAAAGTGCGCGGTTACGGCAAGGACGACTATAAAGACAGCACCGGCTTTATGATCTCGGTAAAGCGTGCCTGGGTGGCTATGCTGATGCCGGTGGTCGTGATCGGCGGTATCTATGGCGGGATATTTACCCCCACCGAAGCCTCCGCTGTGGCGGTATTTTTTGCCCTGATCGTTGGCGGTTTTTACTACCGTGAGCTGAAGCTAGACGACCTGTGGCCGATTTTACGCCAGAGCGTGGTCTCTACGGCCGCTGTTATGTTGATTATTGCCGCCGCCTCGCTGTTTAGCTTTCTGCTCAGCCGCACCGGGCTTCCTGCACAAATTGCCACCCTGGTCACCAATACCATTGATGACCCCATTATGTTCCTGCTGGTGGTGAATGCGCTGCTGCTGGTCGTCGGTATGTTTATTGAAACCTCCGCCGCCATTCTAGTGCTGGCGCCGATATTGACCCCCATCGCAATGCAGTTCGGCATCCACCCCGTCCATTTTGGGCTGGTGATGGTGGTTAATCTGGCGCTTGGCATGATTACGCCACCGCTAGGCGTAAACCTCTTTGCTGCCTGTGCGGTCGCCAAAATCTCGATCGATCAAATGCTGCCATGGCTGTTGCGCTTTGTCTTGGTGGTGCTGGCCTGCCTAATGGCTATCACTTACATGCCATGGATTTCCATGGGGCTGGTGACTGCTTTTTACGGTTAACCCCGCCGTTTTTAGCGTTAATCAAACAATCATAATAAGAGGAGTGCGATATGCCAGATGCATTAACGTTGCCACCGCAGCAGGCGCTGGTGGCTGGAGAGTGGGTGAACACCACCACAACGTTACAGGTGGAAGCCCCGGCCAGTGGTGAACCGCTGACCCGTATCGCCCGTTGCCAAATAGACGATGTAGAAGCGGCGGTACAAGCCGCACGGCGGGCCTTTTCTGGCCAGCTAGGCGAGTGGGCCCGATGGTCTGCCAGGCAGCGCAGCGAATGGTTGCTACGCTTTGCAAATATTATCGAGGCGCACCATGAGCAATTGGCACAGCTTGAGTGTGCTGATACCGGGAAGCCCATGACTCAAGCCAGAGGCGATATTGGTGCTTGCGCACGCTACTTTCGCTTTTATGGCGGGGCGGCGGATAAACTTCACGGTGAAACCATCCCCTTTGAGACCGACTTCGCGGTAATGACCCTGCGTGAGCCCTACGGCGTGTGTGCGCAAATTATTCCCTGGAATTACCCTTCGCAGATCTTCGGGCGCTGCGTTGCGGCGGCGCTGGCCGCAGGTAATACCGTTGTGCTCAAGCCCGCAGAGGATGCCTGTTTGAGCGTATTGCGTTTAGCGCAACTGGCAGTGGATCATGGCCTTCCGGCAGGTGCTCTCAACGTAGTGCCAGGGCTTGGCGCTGAAGCGGGCGCTGCCCTTGCTGCCCATCCAAGCATTGATCACCTCTCCTTTACCGGCTCGCCAGAGACCGGCACTCATGTCGCCCAGGCGGCTGCGCAGCACCATGTACCCGTCACTCTGGAACTTGGCGGCAAATCTCCTCAGTTAGTGTTTGCCGATGCGGATCTTGATGCCGCGCTGCCCGCAGTAGTGCGCGGGATTATCCAGAATGCCGGGCAGACCTGCTCCGCAGGCAGCCGTTTGTTGGTGCAGCGGGAGATCGCTGAGAGTGTGGTCGCTAACCTAAGCGAGCGCTTCGCTGCCCTGCGCTGTGATGCAGGCGAAGCGGACGCTGACTGTGGCCCACTGATCAATGCGCGTCAAAAAGCCAAGCTGGAAGCGCGCTTGGCGGCCGCCGAAGCCGACGGTATTTGCGTGGCGGCAAAAGGCCTGTTAGCGGCAAGCGCGCCAAGTGGCGGCCACTTCGTCATGCCCCAACTACTCACCGATATTCCTGAAGGGCATGAAGTGCTTCACGAGGAGCTATTTGGCCCAGTGCTGGTCGTGCAGGTGTTTGAGGATGAAGCCGAAGCCCTGGCGCTGGCCAACGCTACCGATTTTGGACTCTGTGCCGGTATTTGGACGCGGGATGGTGGTCGCCAGCTCCGTTTGGCTAAAGGTATTCGCAGTGGCCAGGTATTTATCAACAACTACGGCGCCGCCGGTGGCGTAGAGCTACCTTTTGGTGGCGTTGGTCGCTCCGGCCATGGCCGAGAGAAAGGCTTTGAAGGTCTGCGTAGCTATACCCGAATTAAGACGGTTGCTATCAAGCACGACTAATCACCATGAATGGAGCTATGACAATGACAACATCTCGCCAGGTGGGCATCGTCGGCGTGGGGCTGATGGGCCATGGGATTGCCAGCAGCCTGCTGCGCGCAGGCCACCAAGTCAGCTTTCTTAATCACTCGGGCAACCAGCCCGTAGATGACCTGCTGGCCGCCGGTGCCACCGCGTTGAATTCAGGCCGGGAGGTAGCACAGAGCGCAGAGGTGGTGATTCTGTGCGTAACCGGCTCACCCCAAGTAGAAACGGTGCTGTTTGAGCCTAACGGCGTTTTGGAAGGGCTAACGCCCGGTAGTATCGTCGTGGACTGCTCCACGGCCTTGCCCAGTTCAACGGAAAACGTCGCTGCCAGAGTCACCGAGGCGGGTGGGCGCTTTATGGATGCGGCCATGACGCGCACCCCAAAAGAGGCGGCGGAAGGGCGGCTCAACTTGATCGTCGGCGCGCCGAAGGCGCTGTTTGATGAAACGCTGCCACTATTGGAGGGTTTTGCCGAAAACATTGCCCATGCGGGCGAGGTAGGCGCAGGGCATACCCTTAAACTGCTGCATAACTTTGTTTCTTTGGGATTTTCGGCAGTATTGGCCGAAGCTACAGCGGCATCTCGTAAAGCGGGTATTAGCGATAGCGCATTGCTGGAGGTATTAGGGGCTGGAGGTGGTGGTGGCGTCGTGCTCGAACGGCTGCGCCCCTATATCGCTGATAATGACCCTTCAGGCTTCAAGTTTACCGTTGCCAATGCCAGCAAGGATCTCGGTTACTACCACACTATGACCGAAGATCTCGCCGTAGAGGGAGGTATCGCTGAAGCCGTTCGCAATCTCTACAGGTCTGTTGAGGATCAAAGCCTGCCAATACCAGCGTTAATTGGAGTGCTGGAGCGGCGTTAAAGTAGCTACTCACTTAGCAGGCGCTATCCCGAGCGGGCGCCCCATACGCCGCCAAAAACACATCCACGGCGCTACTGACCTGGCGGTGGAGCTCATCGTCGTTGGGTGGTTTACGCACGCCCAAGCGAACTTCTTTGACCAGCATACCTTGCCACATGCTGCACAGTTGGTCGGCGGCAAGGGTGGGGGCACCAAGGGTTAAATGTCCGGCGTCGGCAAGTCCTGCTAACTTCTCTTGTAGCCATTGCTGCATTGCCCAGGGGCCTGCCTCGAAATACGCCTGGAGCAGCTCCGGGTACTGCTCGCCCTGGGCGCTTAATGCCTGCTCCACTGCCAAAACCTGAGGTTCCAACAAAAATCGCACAAGACTTATGCCAGCCTCTACCAGCGATTGGCGCACTGCTTGGTGGGTATCGGGCAGTTTGTCTAACCCGCGGCGGATGGTGGTGGTTTCGCGCCGTATCACACTGCCAAACAGCGCCTCTTTAGTCACAAAGTGGCCGTAGACTGTGACTTTGGAAACACCCGCTTCTCGGGCAACGGCTTCCATCGTTACCCCCTCTAAGCCGTAGCGAAAAAACAGGCACGCCGCCGCATCCATCATGGCATCCCGTTTTGCCATATCTTTAGGTCGGCCAGCGCGGCGCTTTGGTTCAGGCGATGTAGGTTGTGGCTCTGTCATTCGGTGCAATCCATGCCCATTGGAGTAAATAAATATTTGAACGTGAGCGTACAGATATTATAGTGAACGGTATCGTTCAAGAATAAACCATTTCGAGGCCAACATGGGCACTCCTCTAAAAACTTCCTGGAACCACCGGTTTCGCGGCATGCTGGCAGCGCTGTTGATGGTAGGTGCCACACTGGCGACGGTGTTTTTTCTATCCAGTCAGCACAGCAGTGCTCAGCAGGCCCGCCAGCAAGGCGCTGATAACGCTCTGCTACAGGTGGCGACCCAGGCCCTGGAGCAAGCCGAACAACTGCAGCGCGATGTGCGCTTAACCGGTCGCGTGGTGGCGCGCCAGTCGGTATCGCTGGCCTTTGAGCCTGCTGGCCGAGTAAGCGCTGTAGCAGCAGACAGAGGCGATGCGGTTGAGCAAGGGGATGTACTTGCCACACTGGATACCCGTCGCTTGGAAAGCCGCTTAGCGGAGGTAGCCGCGCGCAGTGAAGAAGCCCGTGCCAGCCTCAACCTGGCTCAGCGCCAGGAGGAGCGTGAAGCGCAGCTAAACCAGAATAACTTTGCCAGCCGCACGGCGCTGGATCAGGCCCGGACAGATCGATTGACCCTTCAGGCTCGCCTTGCGGCGCTGGCAGCCGAGCGCGATAGCCTTACCGCCGATTTGGATGACAGTACGTTGAAAGCGCCCTTTGCCGGACGAGTGATTGAGCGCCACGTCAGTGTCGGTAGCCTGGTGAGTAGCGGTACTACCGCTTTCGATCTTATCGATATCGAGCAGTTAGAAGCGCATCTTGGCCTACCCGCAGCGCTGGCCGCGACGTTTACTCCAAATGAGGCCGTTGAGCTGAACGTCAATGGCGAGGAGGTCAACGGGGTGGTGCGTGCCCGGCTCCCCCAGGTTGATAGCGACAGCCGTACCCAGACGCTGGTGGTGTCGCTGGAAGCCCCAGATCACGCCGTGCCCGGCGATCTGGCAGAGCTGCGCTACAGGATCACAGAGCCCGCAAAGGGTTACTGGGTGCCGTTGGATTCCCTACAAGCCGCTGACCGTGGTCTGTGGAACGTACTGGTGGCCGAGCCGTTAGAGAACGATCACTACCGTGTAGCCCAGGCCAGCGTGGAGCTGCTGCATAGTGAAGGCGACCAAGCCTTTGTGCGCGGCACGCTGGCGCCAGGTATGCGGCTGATTACCAGCGGCACCCACCGAATTACGCCAGGTCAGCAGGTCACGCTAAGCGAAGGAGTGGCCGATGAAGCGCCTTGAGTGGTTATTTAACCGGCGACTGTTAGCGCTCGCTCTGGGCCTTCTCGTGGTTGCTGGGCTGTCGGCCATTCAAACGTTGCCACGTGCAGAGGATCCTCACTTGGTAGCCCGCATGGCCACAGTGCTTGCGCCTTTCCCTGGTGCCACTCCCGAGCAGGTCGAAGCCTTGGTGGCGCGACCCATTGAGGATGAACTACGCACCATCGCCGAGATTAACGTGCTGGAATCCACCTCACGCCAGGGCATTGCTGTGATTAGCCTTGAGCTTGAGGATGCCGTGACCAATGTAACGCCGGTGTGGAGCCGCGTGCGCGACAAGCTGGCTGATGTCGTCCCTTCACTGCCTGATGGCGTGCAAACGCCGGAGCTGCTGGATGATCGCGGTTACGCGTTTAGCATCGTGGCCGCACTGCGCTGGACGCTGGACTCCCCACCCAACCCCCAACTGATGGAGCGCTACGCCGAGCGCTTGGAAGCAACGTTTCGAAACGTCCCGGGCACGGAGTATACCCACCGCTTTGGCGTGGCGGGGGAGCAGATAGAAGTAAAAGTTGACCCGCTTGAGCTGAACGCCTTGGGGCTCTCCGTCGGGCAGTTAGCGGCCACCATTGAGGCAAGTGATGGCCGACGTACCGCAGGTGAAGTGGTCACCGATGGCCACCGGCTAACGGTAGGGCTAAGCGGGGAGTTCGATGCGCTCGACAGGCTACGCGAAATAGAAGTAGCGACTCGTCAAGGGCAAACCGTCAGGCTTGGCGAGTTGGCTGAGCTACGCCGCGGCGTGCAAGACCCGCCCGCCGCGGTGGCACTGCTAAACGGCGAACGTGCGGTGTTTGTGGGCGCACGTATGGTACCCGGCCAGCGTATTGATAGCTGGGTGGAAAAAGCACAAGAGCAGTTGGCGGTGTTCGCCGATGAGTTGCCTGTCGGTATCGCGGTTGAAGAGGTTTTTGAGCAGGCCAGTTACACCAACCAACGCTTAAGTGACGTGGCAGGCAGCCTATTGATGGGGCTGGTGCTGGTGGTGGCGATCTTGTTCCTCACCATGGGGTGGCGCTCGGCGGTGACGGTGGGGTTAGCGATTCCCGCCACGGCCCTGCTCACCCTGGCGCTCTTCAGGCCGCTGGGTATCGATATCCACCAGATGAGCATCACCGGCATTATCGTGGCGCTGGGGCTGATGGTCGATAACGCCATTGTGATGACCAACGCCCTACGCGAGCGCTTTTTAAAAGGCGATTCAGCGCTTGCCGCTACCCGGGACACACTGCGCCACTTAGCGGTGCCACTGCTGGCCAGCACCTTAACCACCATTCTGGCGTTTATGCCGATTGTGCTGATGCCCGGCCCTGCGGGGGAGTTCGTGGGGCCCCTGGCCATGGCGGTGATGGTCGCGTTGGTAAGCTCTTATCTGGTCTCGTTGCTGCTGGTGCCGGCACTCTCTCCCATGCTGTTAGCCAGAGTCGCTGATAAACCACCAACGCCTCGAAATAAAGGTGTCAGTGGGATGGTTAAGCGCGGCTTTCGCCGAACGGTACGCAGCGCGCTGCGTCACCCCTGGGCTGCGATGATCATCACCCTATGTGTGCCGGTGGGCGGCATGGCGTTGATGCCCACCCTGGACGTGGCGTTCTTCCCACCCGCCGACCGCGACCAATTTCACATCGAGGTGCGCCTGCCCCCTGCTAGCAGTATGGCCAACAGCGAAGCCCTGGCCCATGAGGTCGAGGCGATGATTCGTGAGCTGCCAGGCGTCACCCGCGTCTCGGCGTTTGTGGGGGAAAGTGCACCGATGATGTATTACAACGTGCTCACTAATGAGGATAACAACCCCGCGTTTTTGCACTTGGTGGTGGACACGGCGTCTTTACAGACCACGAATCAACGAGTGCCCGCCTTGCAGCAGGCGCTTGATCAGCGTTTCCCACAGGCCCAAAGCGTGGTGCGCAAGTATGAACAGGGGCCACCGTTTAAAGCCCCGATTGAACTTCGTGTCTATGGTGATGATCTAGAGGTGCTCTCTTCGCTGGGGCTTGAATTGGCGGGTCTAATGCACCAACTGCCTCAGGTGACTCATGTACGCGCTGGCATGCAGCGTGATTTGCCCAGGTTAACCCTGGATATCGACCATACGGCACTGAGTGATGTGGGACTAACGCCGCAGCAGTTAGCGGAGCAGGTGGGCGCCGCGCTCTCGGGACAGTCGGCAGGCATGCTGCTGGAGGATACCCAGCAACTGCCTGTGCGGGTGCGCTACGCCGATGAGTGGCGCACTAACGCTGAACAACTGGCGGCGCTGCGCCTGGTCAGCGATCAGGTGGCTGAGGGTCTGCCACTGGCGGCGGTGGCAGAGGTGTCGCTCACGCCTGCCTGGAGCGTTATTACCCGCCGTAACGCGGAACGGGTACAGCTGGTGCAAGGGTACCTGGTGGCTGACGCTCTGCCAGCGGTCTCCATGGCCCAGTTGGATGACAAACTTCAGGCGGCGCTGGCGTCGGGGGCGTTTCAATTGCCCCCAGGTTACCGAATCGAAACCGGCGGCGAAGCCGCCGAGCGTGATGAAGCCGTGGGCCAGTTGCTTGCCTCGGTGGTGTTGCTGGTTATCGCCATGGTGGCCACCGTGGTGCTGGCCTTTAACTCTTTCCGGCGGGCCGCCATTGTGTTTATTGCCGGAGCGCAAGCGATGGGCATGGGCATTGTGGCGCTACTGCTAAGTGGGCATGCTTTTGGCTTTGTGATTATTGTCGGCATCATGGGGCTGGTGGGGGTAGCGATTAATGCCACCATTATCATTATTGCCGCCTTGGATGACGATGAAGCCGCCCGCCGAGGCGATATCGATGCCATGCTGGCGGTGATCAGCGGCCCCACCAGCCGACATATCGTGTCGACCACGATTACCACCTTTGCTGGTTTAATACCGCTGATGGTGGCTTCTGGAGGCCTTTGGCCACCATTCGCGCAAACGGTGGGTTTTGGACTACTCTTAGCGACGCTAGTGTCGTTTTTCTTTACCCCAGCGCTATATCGGCTTTGGGTATCGCGGCCAGTTAACGTTTAGCTCCATGACCTCACGACTATTTTACAAGGATGAGTAAATAGCATGTATCAGCACTATGCGAGACCAGGGCAGGACGCCGATGGTGAGGAGCCAGGCCATGCGGTGGCCATTCTCAGCGTTCAAGGAAGCTCGCCTGGAATACATATTGTCGACGTTAATACCGACTATCAGCGGTTATGGGGTGGCAGTCGTGAAGATTGGCTGGGAGCAGCGCCGATTATCGTTCAGCAAGAGGCAGCCAACCGGCAAATTTTTGATCAGTTGCACGATGCGCTGAATCCCTTGCTCAATGATGCGGAAAATTTTTTTGAGGGTATTGGTGGGCTGGAATTAAATCGCCGCCATGATGGGTCGCGTCGCTATGTTGAATGGCGAATTACGGCGATGGGTGTGCGCCACAATGACAGCATTACACTCGTGTTAACCCAGCGCAATGTGACCGAGCAGATGGAAAAAGAGGCGCAGCTTGAGCGGCTAGCCACCACCGATATGCTAACGGGGCTAGTGAATAGGTCACAGTTTGATGCGTTACTGAAAAGTGAGATCAGTCGCCGAAACCGCTACGCCCGCCCGCTCTCATTGATCATGTTGGATATCGATTATTTTAAACAGATCAATGATTGCCACGGGCACGATGTCGGTGATCAGGTGCTGGTAGCGCTTGCCGGTTTACTTAAGTGCAATCTACGTAAATCGGATTGTTGCGCACGGTGGGGTGGTGAAGAGTTTATGCTGCTAGCGCCTGAAACCTCTCTTGAACAGGCGGTGCGCCTTGCTGACAAAATTCGAGGTGCGATTAAGCACACCGCTTTCCCTATTCAAGGCAGCGTCACGGCAAGTTTTGGTGTTGTCGAGGTGCATTCACAAGAGTCGGTCAAAAGCGTAATGAAACGAGTGGATAACGCCCTTTATCTAGCCAAAGAGAAAGGGCGCGATCGCGTTTCAACGGGTGGCCTATTAAAATCGGCGAAGCAGGCTTAAGCCGGGTCGCGATCTACAGCAAACGATGACCATGCCTGACGAACGGTCATAATTTCCAAGCGATTGATGTTGATATGGTCGGGCAGCGTCGCTAGGTAGTAAAGCTGCTCGGCGATATCTTCTGCTTGAAGTGGCGTTGTGCCTCGGTAAAGCGCATCCGAAGCGGCCTGGTCGCCTTTGGTTCTGACCAGCGTAAACTCGGTTTCGGCCATGCCGGGGGCAAGATCGGTGACGCGAACGCCAGTACCTAACAGGTCGCAGCGCAGGTTATAGCTGAACTGCTGCACAAAGGCTTTCGATGCGCCATACACATGCCCGCCTGGGTACGGCCACTGTCCCGCCACCGAGCCGAGATTGAGAATGCTCGCGCCTTTACCCGTTTTCAGCAGCAGTGGCAGCGCCGCGTGTGTCACATTGACCAACCCGGTAATATTGGTGTCGATCATGGTGTGCCAATCCTCTAGCGCCACCTTTTGCGCCGGTTCCGGTGCCAGGGCCAAGCCCGCATTATTGATCAAACACGTCAGTGGTAGGAAGCTTTCCGGCAGGTGGCTAATGGCGTCAGTGACTGCATCACTATCGCGTACATCAAGGGCCAACGTTAGCACAGGCACTTGTTTGGAAAGCTCCTCCTCTAGTGCTTTTAGGCGCTCTTCACGACGGCCCGTTAGAATTAACGACCAACCTGCTTTGGCAAAGCGCTGCGCTGCCGCTTTACCAAACCCCGAAGTAGCTCCCGTGATAAGTACGCTAGGCATTGCACTATCTCCATGTTAGTTAATGCTTAATAGGGCGACATTGCCCGTGCTTGTTTCACTGTAAGCAACGTTGGCCCAAGCCATTAGGGCCAGTTAACAACAGCCGATGTGACATTGTCTGTCCCGTTGATGTGTTGCGACTGGCCCTACAGCCTCAAGGATCAAACTCACTAGGCTGGCAAGCACACTATTTCCTAATGGATTAAAACAGGGTGCCTGCTATGAATGCCACTATTGCTGCTTCTTATCCACCCACCCGTGATGTAGATAACCGCTATGTACACGGCTTGGATCGCCAGTATGTGTTCCATTCCTGGGCCCAGCAAGGCAGTTTAGACCCCATGGTCATTGCGGGTGCTGAAGGTTGCCGCGTTTGGGACTATGCGGGACATTCGTATTTGGATTTTAGTAGCCAGCTCGTTAATACCAACATCGGCCATCAGCATCCTAAAGTGGTGAGTGCGATTCAAGCCCAGGCCGCTAGCCTATGTACAATTGCCCCGGCACATGCCAATTTAGCCCGCGGTGAGGCCGCCAAACGGATTATTGCCAAAGCACCTGCTGGTTTCAGTAAGGTGTTTTTCACTAATGCCGGGGCCGATGCCAATGAAAATGCCATTCGCATGGCGCGCCTTTATACCGGGCGCAGCAAAATACTCTCTGCCTACCGCTCCTATCATGGCAATACCGGCTCAGCGATTGCCGCCACCGGTGACTGGCGGCGTGTGCCCAATGAGTATGCCAGCGGGCACGTACACTTCTTTAACCCTTACCTCTATCGCAGTGAGTTCTGGGCGCGGGACGAGGATGAAGAGTGTGAGCGGGCATTGACCCATTTGCGTCGGGTGATTGAGTGCGAAGGCGCCAACGCCGTCGCGGCCATTCTGCTCGAAACCATTCCCGGTACCGCAGGGGTGTTATTACCTCCCAAGGCCTACCTACAGGGCGTTAGAAAGCTGGCCGATGAGTTTGGCATTGTGTTGATTCTCGATGAAGTGATGGCGGGTTTCGGGCGTACGGGGCGCTGGTTCGCCTTTGAGCATTACGATATGGCGCCGGATTTGATTGTTTTTGCCAAAGGGGTCAACTCAGGCTACGTACCTGCCGGTGGGGTGATTATTTCAGCACCTATTTCAGACTACTTCGATGACCACTTTTTTGTCGGCGGCCTAACCTATTCCGGTCATCCGTTGGCAATGGCGGCGATAGTCGCGACCCTGGACGCCATGGAAGAAGAGGGCATCGTTGAAAATGCCGATAAGATCGGGAACGGCCTGTTAGCGGAAGGGTTACAGCAGCTTGCCGAGCGCCATGCGGTGATCGGCGATTGGCGTGGCTTGGGCGTATTTCACGCTTTGGAGCTGGTCAGCGACCCAGTACGCAAAACGCCCCTGCCTGGAGCGGAAGTGCTAAAACTAAAACAACAGCTGATGGAGCAAGGCTTGCTGGTGTTTACCGTCGAAAACCGCATTCATGTTGTGCCGCCGTGCATTGTGTCAGCAGCGGAGATCGAAGAGGGCTTGGCAATTCTTGAACGTGTTTTTGAAAGCTACGCTTTATCTAGCTGATAATAATTGCTTAAGTACTTAAAGCGTTATCGTAAGCGAGGCCCAGGCGCTGTATGCCTGGGTCAATACGCTCCCTTTCGATGGCGCCAAACCCCAAGCGGAAAAAGCGCCGTGGCGGGGCGGCATCGAAGAAGTGTTGAAAACCGGGTTCAATCAACACACCACGTTGAGCGGCATGCCAGGCCAGCCGCTGAGTATCGATGCTGGCGTCTGCTTCCATCCAGAAGGCGCTTGAACGATTGCTGCTGTGGCTCTGGCAGCCAGGCAAGGCCTGTTCAATGGCGAGTCGCATGGCATCCCGGCGCTGGTCTATCTCTTCCACATGCAGTTTGAGATAGCGCTCGTAATAACCTTGAGAAATAAACTGCGCCAGTTGGTGCTGCAACGCCGCGGGCGGGTGGCGATACATCATGCGGCGTAGCGCCCGCAGCTCGTCAATTAACTCTGCATCTGCCACTACGTAACCCATGCGCAGCCCAGGCGAAAGCGCCTTGGATAAGCTGCCCATGTAGATAATCCGCGCGCTCTGCGCACTGGCTTTAAGCGCTGGCAGTGCAAACTGGTCGCCGTGAATCTCGGCGTCGTAGTCATCCTCAATCACGATTTGGTCGCGGTAGGGGAGTTGGGCCAATAGCGCCTCGCGTCGCTCGCGGCTCATGGTCACGCCCGTGGGAACTTGGTGGCTGGGCATCACATACAGATAGTCACACTGCTGAGACCCTTCCAGGCGCATGCCGTCTGCATCCACAGTTTGGAACTGCAGGCTGGCGCCGCGCTGGGCAAATACGTTCATCGCCTCGCGATAACCCGGAGACTCCAGGGCCACGCTCGTGCCCCGATGGCAAAGCAGTTGCGCAATCAAATAGAGCGCATTTTGCGTTCCCATGGTGATCAGTATCTCTTCCGGTCGGGCAAAAATACCTCGCCGCGGCAAAATACGCTTACGCAGTTGCTCAATGAGTAAAGGGTCATCCTGATCAATGCGGTCGCGCAGCCACGGTTTATCACGCTGGGAGCTTAATAAACGCCGGGACACATCGCGCCATTGAGCGAGTGGGAAGAGGCGCGTATCTAACTGACCATAAATAAACGGATAGGCATACTCTGACCAATTGCCGGGTTTGAGAATGCCTTGGTAGTTAGTAGGGCGCTGGGAAATGCGTTTGTGCCAGTTTGGTGCAGCGGTTGAGGCGCTACTGCTCTCAGTGATCGCGGTTAAAGAGGCATTAAGCGCTGATTGAGGCTCATTATAATCAGGGTGTAAGTAATAACCGCTACGAGGGCGACTGATCAGATAGCCGTCTTCGACCAGTTTTTCGTAAACAATCGCGACCGTATTGCGCGAAATACCCAGCTGTTGGGAAAGCTTGCGGCAGGAGGGGAGTGCGTCATCGGTGGGTAAGCTGCCCATGCGAATGGCTTCTAACAGCGTTTTACGCAGCTGTTCTTGCAGGCAGGGGGCAGCGTTAGGGTCGACCTCAAGACACAGCGTTGTCATCCAGCACTCCTATGATCTCTTGCCTTATCAATAGGCGGTAAACCATCACTGCACTGCATCTTTCATGCCAGTTTTCTGATTCGCAGCTGTCCTTTTAATTTACGCTAACTGGCTCTAATCCCGGCGATGATAAAAATCTAGGGTGAATCAGCTTCTTCACATCACCGAAATGTTCGCAGCGGCATGGCTGATGACGACAGGCGAGTGATGTTTTGACCTGTTTTTTTGAACACTCTGGGAGTATCGGACGATGAAAAAAATAACGGCATTGGCTTCAGTGTTGAGTATTGGAGTACTGGCGCTAAGCGTTCCGCTTACCGTTACCGCTGCGGATTTAGAGGAAATCGAGAGCCGTGGCTACATGACCGTGGCCACTGAAGATAATTACGCGCCGTTTAACTTTATGAGTGGCAGCGACCCGGACGGCTTTATCAAAGATATATTGATTGAACTGGAGGAGTACGCTGACTTCGAAATCCGCCAGGATATTCTGCCCTGGACAGGACTGCTCGCGTCGGTCTCGTCGGGCCAGTACGACATGGCACTGACCGGCGCCTCGGTGACCGATGAGCGCCTGCGGGTGTTTAACTACGCGCCGCCGTTTGCCTCTGCCCAGCACTTTTACATCAAGCGGGCGGGCGATGACCGTATCAATAGCGTTGCAGATTTAAGCGGTATGACGCTAGGCGTTCAAGCGGGTAGCGCACTGCTATCGCGCCTGCCAGAGCTGGAAGTCATGCTGGAAGAGAGCGGTGGCGAACTGGGCGACGTCATGCAGTATGAAGCCTATCCAGAAATCTACGCTGATCTCGCCAATGGCCGTGTTGATTACGTTATCAACTCCATCGTGCCGGTAAATGATCTGATCAGTGAGCGCCCTGACGTATTCGAAGCAGGCCAAGCCGTCTCCGGCCCAGGCTATGTGGCTTGGCCGATGCGTAAAGATAGCCCCGAACTGCTGGCCTATATCACTGACTTTATGAGCCACCTGCGTGATTCTGGCCGCTTGGCCGAGCTGCAGGAAAAGTGGTTTGGCGAGTCCTTTGACGACCTACCGACAACGCCGATCACCTCAGTGGAAGAGTTCCACGAAATGGCCGGTATGTAAGCCATCACCTTCGCCAGCCGCCTGGGCATTAGCCGGGCGGCTGCTATCCAATCAAGCGAATCAGGGGGGTGAGTGAGCATGGACAGTAGCGCATGGGGACTTCTCATTCAGGGTGCCTGGACAACGCTGTGGATATCCGGCATCTCCATTGCCATCGGTGTGGTAATGGGGCTTTTGATTGCATTGCTTAGGGTGGCAAAAATCCCCGTTTTGCATCAATTGCTAGGCGTCTACATTAGCCTGGCGCGGGCAACGCCACTGGTGACGCTGGTGCTGTTTATCTTCTTAACCGCGCCGACCATGGGTGTTAACCTCAACCGCAATGTGGCCGGTATTATTGCGCTAACCCTCAATACCACTGCCTTTAACGCCGAAATTTGGCGCTCTGCGTTCAACAACTTCTCCAAAGAGCAGCGCGAAGCTGCGCTGGCGATTGGCATGACCCCATGGGTCTATTTCCGCCGCATCATGCTGCCACAAATTACCATTACTAGCCTGCCGGGCCTGGTCAACGAGATGTCGTTCCTAATCAAAGGCAGCCCCGCCATTGCCGTCATCGGCGTGGTCGACCTGACCCGTGTGACCAACCGTATTTCAGCGGTTACCTACGACCCACTGCCACCCATTTTAGCGGCTGCGGCGCTGTATATGCTGATTATCAGTCTGTTGGTGTGGTTTCAACGTGTGGCTGAGCGCAAAGCCAGCCGGCTGGCCGTCTAAGGTGGTCGTTTAGGGAGTCTCTATGAGCAACTGGGAAATTCTTTGGTCATCTTACGATGTGTTTTTAAGTGGTTTTTATAACACCTTAAAACTGTTTGGTTTATCCGCCGTGCTAGCTTTTTTAATGGGCAGCAGCATGGTGTTCTTGTTGGAAGGATCTCGCCCGCGTATGAAGATTCCGCTGCGGATCTTTATTGATGGCATGCGCATGTTGCCGTTTTTGATACTAGCGTATCTGCTCTATTACGGTTTACCCAGCGCAGGCATCCGCATGAGTGCCTGGACGGCCGGGATTATTGCCCTGGTGATTTACCACGGCGCTTACTTTGCAGAAATTCTACGTGGTTGCCGTGCTACTTTTGCCCAAGGGCAAGTAGAAGCAGCCGTCGCCCAAGGGTTTTCTCAGCCTAAAATGTTTATGCGCATTATCTTGCCGCAACTGATATTAAAAACCCGCGGCTTGTTGGGCAATCAACTGATTATCCTGCTCAAAGACACCGCCTTTCTGGTGATTATCACCGTGCGCGAACTCACCGCGGCGGCGAGCAGCCTGTCGAGTACCTATTTCATTCCCATGGAAGCGTTCATTGTGGTGATTGGCTTCTACTGGCTGATCAGTATTGGTTTAGAACTGTTTATCAAAATGATTGGCCGTTTTGGCGCCAAGCGAGGATTCGAAAATGCCTGAGACCGCCGCTGTTAGTATTCGTAACCTCTCCAAAAGCTTTGATGGCACTGAGGTGCTGCGTGATGTATCGCTGGAAGTGCAGCCCGGTGAAGTGGTGAGTATTTTAGGCTCCTCGGGCTCGGGTAAATCTACCCTGCTACGCTGCATTAACTGGCTCGAGCAGCCCGACCGCGGCGATATTCGTATCGACGGTGACCGCATCGGCGTTAGCGATACCGGCAAATCGATGTCGCGCCGTGAGCTGGCGGGTATGCGCGCGCGCTTAGGCATGGTGTTTCAGGGCTTTAACCTCTGGCCCCACTTAAGCGTGCTGCGCAATGTCACCGAGGCGCCAATTCACGTTCAGGGCTTAAGTAAAGCCGAGGCTGAAGAGCGGGCCATGGCGCTGCTCGAAAAAGTCGGTATGGCCGACAAACGCGAGCAGTACCCTTACACGCTTTCGGGCGGGCAGAAGCAGCGGGTCGCGATTGCCCGGGCGCTCGCCATGCAGCCCAAGGTGATGCTGTTTGATGAGCCCACTTCAGCGTTAGATCCGGAGCTGGTCGGCGAAGTGCTAGGGGTCATCAAAGACCTCTCCAAAGAGGGCTACACCATGGTGCTGGTGACACACGAGATGGAGTTTGCTCGGGCGGTCTCCGATCAAGTGGTGTTCCTCGATAAAGGCATCATTATTGAAAAATCTCACCCAAGCGAGTTCTTTGAGAACCCTAAAACCGACCGGGTACGGCGCTTTTTGGAGCTTGAGGCGCCGGTGGTGTGAGCAGCTTCAACGGAGTCATCCAGGCTGACAGAGAGGGGGCATTGCACTAGACTGAAGAAAATATACACAGGAGGCGCGTTATGAGCACCCCACTGGATCCGATTGTCAGCGAATTTGAAACTCAGGAGCAGGCAGACAGCTACCAACGCTGGTTCCGCGAGCGTGTGCAAGCCAGCTTGGATGATCCAAGGCCTTCAATCCCTCACGACGACGTCATGGGAGAGATGCGCGAACTTATCGCTAAGCGTCGTAATGCTGCTAGTTGAATGGCGCCCCCAGGCTCGCGAATCGCTGTGGGCGATACTCGACTATCTCAGCCAACGTAACCCCTTTGCTGCCGAAGCGCTTTATCAAGCCATTGAAGAAGCCACTGAGGCGCTACCCCAGCATCCCTACCTGTATCGCCCAGGTCGCGTTGTGGGTACCCGAGAAGCTGTGGTGCACCCCAACTACATTGTGGTTTACCGCATAGCGACAGGTTGTATTGAGATAGTTAACGTTCTGCATGCACGCCAGGAATACCCTTAGCAAATCATTACCCCAACTGCCTGCGCCAGCGGCTCTCTATGGTATCCAGCTCTGCTGGGCCGTAAAGGGCATGATCATGGGGCCCGTAGTAGGCCCATAGTTGATCGCCATAATCGAAGTGCCACCACTCGCTGGGTAGGTTGGTGAAGCTTTGCTCGCTCATGATGTGATACAGCAAGCGGCGGTTATCCCGCGCCTTATGTTGCTGCGGGGTAAGCGTCTCCAGATGCTCGAAATAGTCGCTATGGGAGGCGGGTATCGCCTCATCAAACAGGGTGCCCATATCCAGCGGCAGGCCGTCGGCATCACAAAGCGTGACATCCACGGCGCCACCGGTGAGGTGCGGGCTGGGGGCTAAAGGGTCGCGGCTGGGTACCGAGACAAACTCCCTGGTGCGCTCCAGTAACTCCGCTTCACTGAGGTTAGGTTGATGGTGATGAATAGCCTCATGCAGGGTATTAAACAAGTACTGTTGTACCCGCCATGGCCGCCAGCCATCCAGTACGATTAAACCGATGCCGTCGGGTAAACTGCGAGCCGCAGCGAGTAGCGCCCGATAAACCCCCTCACGTACAAAACACTCCGGTACTGCACCCGGAATGCCCAGCCGTGCATAGGCGGGGAATACGCTGACCGGTGCCGGGGCTAGGCTCATTGGTACCAGGCGCTCGCCGTTATCTTCAATAGGCGCACGGCGTAACTGCTCCCAGCAGGGGGCTGGGTGGCTGGGTATCGGCGGCAAAGCCTTCAAGAGTGTGTTCAAAGGCATCATGTTATCCAAAGAGGGGGTTATCAAAATTGAGTCGGCAGCCATAACGTCAGCGATGGAAAAAGGATTAATAGAATAAGCACCGCAATCGCCGTCAGTACAAAGGGCCAAATGGTTCTAAATAGCGACACTATCTCAAGCCGACTGACCGCGGCAGCCACGAATACACAGGCGCCCAGCGGTGGCGTGATCAACGCAATGGTAATGTTCAGCGTAATGATGACGCCCAGGTGAATGGGGTCGATACCCGCCATCATGGCCACCGGCGCAAAGATAGGCGTCAGTAGCATCAACGCCGACACCTCTTCCATAAACATGCCCGTTATAAAGGTAATGGCACTCAGTAACAGTAGAATCAATACTGCGTTGTCTATGTAAGGAGATAACAGCGAGACAAATTGCGCGGGCAGCTGCGCATAGGAGAGCAGCCAGCTAATCGTGGCCGAGGCTGCCATGATCAAAAAGATCGCTGAGGTTAAGCGAGCCGTATCGACGATGGCTTGCCAACACTGTTGAATGCGTAAACCACCCAACACAAAGCCACACAGGGCTACGTACAGCGCTGTTAATGCGCCCGACTCGGTCGGCGTTACAAAGCCCAGCACGATGCCCGCAACGATAATGAAGGGGGCGATAAGTGCAGGCAGGGCGGCTAAGAAGGCTATGCCAAGTTGGCCGAGCGAAGGCAGTTGGCCACTTATGGGTAACCGGTGGCGCCAGGCATACCAAGCGTTCATGCCCATAAAGGCAACGCCCAGTAGCAACCCCGGTACGACGCCCGCCAGAAATAGATCGCCTACCGAGGTGTTTGTCAGTGAGGCGTAGAGGATCATAAAGATACTGGGGGGAATAATTGGGCCGATCAGCGAACTGCCAGCGGTCAACCCAGCGGCAAAGGCCCGTGAGTAGCCCTCCTTCTCCATGGCGGGTACTAACAGCGACCCTAGCGCCGAGGTGTCGGCCACAGCTGAGCCGTTGACGCCTGCGAAGAATACGCTTGAAACCACATTGACATGACCCATGCCGCCCCGCAAATGCCCTACCATCAGGCGGGCGAGCCCCATCAAGCGTTCGGTTAAGCCGCTGACGTTCATCAGGTTGCCAGCGAAGATAAATAACGGAATAGCCATCAGGGAGAAAACATTGATACCGCTAAAGAATTGCTGGGGCAACATACGCGGAATCATCGAAGGGTCGACAAACAGAAAGCCTACTATCGCGGTGGTCAGCAGCGCGATAAACAGAGGCAGCCCAAGCAAAACGTGGCCTAGGAACACCGCCAGCATGGTCACAATCATAGGGAGTCCTCAACGGCTTTGCATAAAGAGTCCTCAACGGTCTTCATAAAGAGCCCTCAACGGTCTTGAGCGGCGCAGGGCCATAAAGAAGCACGTGCCAAGCGAGTAGTAAAAAGCCCAAGGGTAGCGAGAGCAGTGGCACCGTGCGGCTAATGCCAAGCCCAGAAGTGGTAAACATGCTGACCGAGAGTGCATAGCGGTAGCTTACCCATGCTCCCCCTGCGGCAATCAGCAGAGTGAGTACCCACTGGTACACATTGAGCAAACGAGCGAAGGGGGTAGGCAGCAGTTTCTCCAACAGCCCAACGCGCATATGCCCTCCTTCCGACCAGACGGCCCCAGCTGCAAGCATCACCGTGGCGATAATTAAGAAACGCGACAGTTCATCTGTCCAGATGGGGGCGCCACCGGCGATATAGCGGGAAAACACCCCAAATAGAATGGCCGCAACATTGAGAGATAACAGCGCGCCCGCAAGCGTAAGGGTAACAGGGCGGCTGATCGCTAAAAGACGGGATCGAAGCGTATTGAGCATGGCAGCCTTCCATGAAGCACAGAAACGTTAAGCACTAGAACATT
Source organism: Halomonas sp. AOP13-D3-9 (assembly GCF_052379125.1). Classification (NCBI taxonomy): domain Bacteria; kingdom Pseudomonadati; phylum Pseudomonadota; class Gammaproteobacteria; order Oceanospirillales; family Halomonadaceae; genus Halomonas; species Halomonas sp. AOP13-D3-9. The sequence continues at coordinate 147,883 of NZ_JBQSYH010000001.1, forward strand.
AAGCACTAGAACATTAAGTACTGGGATATTAAGTACGGAAAATAGGGGGCCGGTAAGGTACCAGCCCCTGTTGTTAACAGCCGTTAGTCGAGCAGTTCGCTCATGCCTGCATCTTCCAACGCCATATCGATCCAGCGTTGCTCGATATCACGCTCTCCGAGCCATTCAAGGTAAGCAGGCTGACCGATTTCGCGGAAAGCGGTGAGCTCCTCTTCAGAAGGACGAATCACTTCCATTCCTTGTTCTTCCAGATAGGCAATGCGCGCCTCGACCTGCTCTTCGTTATGCTCGCGGGCATTGTGATTGGCTTCGGCGACGGCCTCCATAAAGGCGCTACGAAGCTCATCATCCCAACCCGCGATCATTTCGCTGTTGCCTACCAGGAATTGGTCGGAGTACTGGATATTGGCGAGGGTCAGGTAGTCCTGCACTTCGTAAAGGCTGCCTAGAATGATATACATCGGCGGGTTCATTTGGCCGTCAGCCACCCCGGTGCGCAGTGCCATGTAGGTTTCTGTCCAAGGAATGGGCGTGCCTGAGGCGCCGAAGGCCTCATAGAGAGCGACCTGGCTAGGATCCATGGCGCGGAAGCGGAGACCTTCGAAGTCGTCAGGGTGGCTGATCGGCCTTTCGTTATTGGTGAACGCCAAAAAGCCGCCTTCTTCGACAACCGCCAGCATATCGATACCCGCACGCTCCTGCAGAGCATTACTGACTTCCTGCCAATACTCACCCTCATCGAAGAATGTGCGGGCTGCAGAAAAATCGTCGAACAGAAACGGAATAGCGCTGACAAAGATCTCATCAACGAGAGGCGAGACACCCGCAAATGACGCCACGTTGAGCATCGGCGTGCTCATGGTCTGCTCCATGCGCTCCTGCTCTTCGCCCAGCATGCTGTTGGGGTAGAGCTGAAGCTGGATCCCACCGTCGGTTTTTTCGTCTACCAACGTTTTAAGATTCTCTGCAAAGACGTGGACAGCATTCTTTTCGGGATCTGGGGCACCGTTGTAACTCAGATTAACGGTGGTGGCTGCAAGGGCGTTTCCTGCCATAAAAGCAGAGCCAATCAGGCAAGCCGAGATGAGTCGTTTGGGTAAAAAGTGCTGAGTAAACATCGTAAGTCTCCTGGTTTATTGTCGTGAGCTACGGGGCGCTAAAGGCGCGTTATTAGATTTATAAGGAGTGCCTACTATAAGAATAGGTATGCAGGTGTTAACTACGCAATACCTAAAGGCTCACCTGAACGAACCATGCTGGGGAGCGTTCAGGTGCGGTTGTCATGGTGGGTTATGGCTAGGTGAGCGGTTGACTTGCTTGCTGAATGCGGGCGTTTTTATCTTCCACCGCATCCGCCAACATATCAGCGGTGATGGCGGAGAGTGTCCAGCCCAGGTGGCCGTGGCCGGTGTTGTAGAACACGGTGGGCAGTTTGCCGGGGCCAACTTTGGGCAACATATTGGGCAGCATCGGGCGCAGACCCGCCCAGGGCACCACGCGGCGGGTGCTTACGCCGGGGAAGCACTCTTCCACCCAGCGAATCAGCGGGCGGATGCGGTTATCGCGGATATCGCGATTAAAGCCGTTAAACTCGGCAGTGCCGGCAATACGAAAACGCTCATCGCCCAGACGACTCGTGACCAGCTTGGTTTCATCGTCTAGCAAGCTAACAGTGGGGGCGGCCTGTTGGGAGGCGGCATCATCAAGCTGTACGGTAATCGAGTAGCCTTTGACCGGATAGATATTGACCCGATCGCCTAGCTTGGTCGCTAAGGCGCGGCTGCCCACCCCGGCGCATACCACCACGCTATCGAAGGTTTCGCGCACCGGTTCACTGCCGAGATCGGTCATATCATCGGCAGTGATCCAGGCGTGCTGTTCGTCCGCGCCGATATCCTGCACGCTGTGGCCATATTTAAGCGTGACGCCGCGGCGTTCGGCGGCTTGGGCCAAGCCGTGGGTAAACTTATGAATATCACCGGTGGCATCGCTTTCGGTATAGAAACCACCGTAGTAGTTGCCCGCCAGGGTGGGCTCAATGGCGCGCATCTCTTCAGGCGTTACTGCGCGACGCTCCAGGCCGCCTTTGCTAAGCAGCTTGGAGACCTGCGCGGCATGCTCATAGCCCGCCTTGTCACGGTAGATATGCAGGATACCTTTCTGCTTTAAATCGAAATCGATCTGCTCATCCTGCGCCCACTGAAACAGGTGCTCGCGGGCGGCAATGGCCAGCCGTGCGGTCTCCGTGGTGTTGGCGGAGTAGCGGGGGATTGAGGCGATAAACTCGCCAAACCAACTGAGCTTGTGCCAGCTCGGGCGGGGGTTAACCAGCAGCGGAGCGTCGTTTCTAAGCATCCAGCGGAGCCCTTTGACCACCGTCGGCCAGTGGTTCCACACCTCGGCGTTAGACGCCGAAAGCTGACCTCCGTTGGCAAACGAGGTTTCCATCGCTGCATAGCGGTGCTTTTCAAACACGGTGACGTCGAAGCCACGTTTAGCCAGGGCGTAGGCGCTGGTAATACCGGTGATACCACCACCGATAACGGCAATGCGTTGCATAACTCTCTCCAGATTGTATGAGCGTCGGGAATCCCACCTAACGGCGTAAGCTGCTGGGCGTACCCCTTCCGTCATGGAACCTGAGAGATTCACGCACCCGTTGGGTGCGCTTGCTCCTTCGGTGGGCTGAGTGACGCAGTCATCAGCCGCTCTTCGGAAAGCGAGGGTGATAGCGGTCCGGTTGCCTGAGAGTTTCCGGGGCAGTTGCTCCTTCGGCGCTGGCGTCATCGTGATTGCTGTCAGATGCGTCAAGCTCTCCCGCTATTACCTTGTTACTTATTGTCTTTAACACTGTCAGTTGTAACGTGACTAGTTTTAGCATAGAAGTCGACTAAGGTCGTGAACGCTTATTCCACGGGGCTCATTCCAAGGGCTTTATTCCACAGGTCGGGCACGCTGGATGATCGCCGCGCAATCCAGCCCGGTGGGCAGCGTGCCTGTATTGAGACCACTGCGCTCAGCTAGTCGCCCAGCGCAAAATGCATCGGCCACATAGGTGGGAGCGTGCTGTACCAGCAGAGCGCCCTGTAACGCCAGGGCCATGCTGTCCGCCAACTGGCGGGCGCGGTATTGAAGGGCTTGGGTATCCTGCATTGAACGCTGTAATTGGTGAATAAAGCGGTCAAGATGCCCGTCGGCGCCTTGCGCTTTGGCAAGTTCGGCGAAGTAGGCATCGAGCACTTCAGGCTGCTTTTCAATCGCGCGTAGGATATCCAGGCACTGAACGTTGCCACTGCCTTCCCAAATGGCGTTGATGGGCGATTCGCGAAATAGGCGCGGCATCATATGGGTTTCCATGACGCCGCTACCGCCGATGACTTCCATCGCTTCATAGGCGTGATGAGGCGTGCGCTTACAGATCCAGTACTTGCCGACCGGCGTGGCAATGCGAGCAAGCAAGCGCTCGTGCTCGTTGTCTTGCTGATCCATTGCTCGGGCCATGCGCAGCATCAGGGTAGTCGCGGCTTCGCTCTCAATGGCCAGGTCGGCGAGCACGTTTTGCATCAGTGGCTGCTCGCTCAAACGTGCTCCGAAGGCATGGCGATGAGAGGCATGGTGAATTGCCTGGGCAGTGGCCTGGCGCATCCCCGCCGCGGAGCCAATCATGCAGTCGTAGCGGGTCATGGCCACCATCTCAATAATGGTGCGCACACCGCGGCCTTCATCGCCCACCATCCAGGCAAAGGCGCCCCGCAGTTCCGTTTCACTGGATGCGTTCGCCACGTTGCCCATTTTGCGCTTTAGCTGCTGGATGCGGAGTGGGTTCTTACTGCCATCGGGTCGCCAGCGAGGCAGCAAAAAACAGCTCAAGCCGCCGGGCGCCTGGGCAAGCACCAGAAAAGCATCGCACATCGGCGCGGAGACAAACCATTTATGCCCCACCAACTCGTAAGCTTCGCCGGGCCCGCCTTGGTCAATCGGGTAAGCGCGGGTGGTGTTCAGGCGCACATCGGAACCGCCCTGTTTCTCGGTCATTGCCATGCCGAGAGTGACGCCCTGTTTTTCAAAATAGGGTACGTTGTGCGGGTCGTAACGGAGTGCGGTGATTTTATCGCCCCAGCTCTCAAAAAGGCTGGGTTGGTGGCGAAGGGCGGGCAGGGCGGCAAAGGTCATGGTGATCGGGCAGCCGTGGGCCGCTTCCACCTGAGTGTTGAGATAGTAGTTGGCGGCGCGCGTAACATGGGCACCCGGCTGAGGGTTTCGCCAAGGACTAGCATGCAAGCCGTGCTCTATCGCCGTTTGCATAAGCTGATGATAGGCGGGATGAAACTCGATTAAATCAACCCGATGGCCTTGTCGGTCGTGGGTCACCAGCTGGGGGGAATGGCGGTTGGCGTCAAACCCCAGGGCAATTGCTTCGCCGGAGCCCGCCCATTGGCCAAACGTTTTGAGTCGGGCGTCGTCGTCAGATCCGCCTTCCCGTTTAACGCCTTCCTGAAGCGCGCGATCAGTTGTGTAGCTGTTGTAGTTTTCCAGCGAAGGTGGCTGGTTTTCCACTTGATGGGTGCTGGCTTGGAGTTGTTCGGCAAGCGGATAGTGGTGAGTCATAGCAATAACCTAGCGCGTAAAGACGATAATTGTGTTTATTTAAACGAACGTTTTATAGTTCTTATAGTAGTTGCTTGGCAGGAAAGACGCTAAAAATTGAAGGCGAAGGGTAGCGAGATGTTGTACTGCTTTGCTCAGTCAGCGTATTTAACCGACAATGCTGCTTATCTTTCTCATTATTGAGTACTATCAATGCAAGCAAACGCGATGCAGGCAAACGGCTTTTTTGACGAAATCGGCCAGACTATCGGCGAAGCTATCCGCGTAGTAGTGGATTTCTTGTTAGGTATTTTCACCAATTTTTTCGGTGCGTTCGGCGATTTTATTGATGGCCTAACTAGGTCTTTGGGAATTAACGATTCGTTTTTCAGCATTGCCGTCTTGGTGATCGGGCTGTTGATCCTGTGGGGCGGTTTGCGCGCGTTTATGCGCGGCTCGCTGTTAGGCGGTATTGTGCGTACCGTGTTAGGGCTGTTTATTCTTTCCTGGCTGATGATGTAGGCACACAGAGAGGATTAAGTCTTCCTGTCTAATAAGACGAGCGAGCCTGGGATTTGTTTATAAAATTGTTATAAAAAAATGGTTAATAGCTAAAAAAACTGCCTAGTGAGTTCAACAACGCCTCAGTTGCTGCTCTAGCGCAAAAATATGCGCATCTTCCACGCCCATCTCGCGTAGCGCGATGGCTAGATTCACTAGGTACTCGCGGTTGGGGCCGCTGGGGCCATGGGCGTTGGCAATTTGCTGAGCGATCTCGGCAAGCGGCGCCTCGCCCAGAAAGGCGGGGTTATCATCACTGGCCAAGTAAATAAGCCCTTCACTCTGTTCCGTCCCGTTGCCATTGTGATCAACAAAGGTCAGCGGTACTTTTTCCCGCAAATAGCCGTTTTTCTCCCGCACATCCAGCGGTGCCAGAACTTCTGGGGTAATGCGGTAGGCCATGCCGTGGCAAATCGAATCCTTGGCGCGAACCAGCGTCGCCACGCGGCCAGGTGCGTCAGGGGTGCCGCGGTGGTCGTGGGAGGCTTGCCAAAATCGACGCTCCCAGCCGTGAATATAAGCCGGGCGGCGCTCCAAGTAGGCAAAGTCAGCCTTCCAAATCAGGGAGCCGTAGCCAAACAGCCATATAGCCGCCTGGCCCTCGAAGAAGTTTCTTTGCTGATTTAAGGCAGTGGTGTCAAACATCAGTATCAAGCATCATGTTCTCGGCGTATTTGTTCCAACGTCCATCTTATCATGTCATTGACGATCACTTGGGAGACAGACATGCGCGCGATTTTTTTGGTCGATAATGGCTCCCTGCGGCCCCAGGCAACGCTCAATTTACGCCGCTTGGCGGCTTCGCTTAGCGAGCTGATTGGCGAAGCCGTGCAGGCGGCTTCGCTGCTGCACTCCAATAAGATTCCCGCAGAAGAGGTGGGTGGGATTCCCGCGACAACGCTTGGCCCCGCCGCTGAGCGCAGCGCCGAGCAGGGGGCAGCGGAGATCATTGTCCTGCCGTTCTTTTTCGGCCCCAGCAAAGCGCTGACGGGTTACCTGCCAGAGCGCATGGCAACTATGCAGGAGCGTTTCCCCCATGTGAAGGTGCGGGTGGCCCAGCCCTTGGTGGATGAGTTCGGGGGTAATGACCTGCGTTTGGCCCACCTGCTGGCCGACAACGTGCGCGACCAGCTTCGATCAGGTTCCAAGCCTCACGTGGCGTTGGTGGATCACGGTAGCCCGATTCCCGAAGTCACCGCCGTACGAAGCCGCCTGGCAGGGCAACTTAGCGTACTACTTGGCGATGACGTCGCCTGTGTTGCCGCTGCCTCTATGGAGCGCCGCGCGGGCGATGAGTACCGCTTTAACGAACCGCTGCTGGAAAACTTGCTGGCGCTACCTGAGTTTAAGACAGGTCCCGTTATATTGGCGATGCTGTTTCTTTCACCGGGACGCCATGCTGGTGAGGGCGGTGATATTGCAGAAATATGCGCCACTGCTGAACAGCTGTATCCTGGCCTTACTGTTACCACCACGAAGCTGGTGGGGGAGCATCCAGGGATCGTCGATATTTTACACACGCGATTGCGTCAAGCGATTGATGATGAACGCTTTCTACTCGATATCCCGGCAATCAGCTGATGTGACTAAAGTCTGATGGGTGAATACAGGCCAAATAGCGCGTAGAATCGCGAGCCTTTCTATTATTGTTAATGACACGCTAACCGGGCTCCTTTTTGTGATCGCAACCGCCAATATCACCATGCAGTTTGGGGCTAAGCCCCTGTTTGAAAATGTCTCCGTTAAATTCAATAACGGCAACCGTTACGGCCTGATCGGTGCGAACGGCTGCGGCAAATCCACCTTTATGAAAATTCTCGGTGGCGATTTGGAGCCCTCTTCCGGCCAGGTGATGCTGGATAGCAGTACCCGGCTGGGTAAGCTGCGCCAGGATCAGTTCGCGTTTGAAAATGAGCGGGTGATCGATACCGTTATCATGGGTAACGTAGAACTCTGGTCGATCGCGGCTGAGCGCGAGCGTATTTATTCACTGGCAGAGATGAGCGAAGAGGACGGCATGGCCGTCGCCGATCTGGAAGTACGCTTTGCCGAGCTCGACGGTTATACGGCTGAACCCCGCGCGGGGGAGCTGTTACTGGGCCTGGGGATTCCCATTGAGCAACATACCGGCCCGATGAGCGAAGTCTCACCGGGTTGGAAGCTGCGGGTGCTGCTAGCTCAGGCGCTGTTCTCAGACCCGGACGTGCTGCTACTGGATGAGCCTACCAACCACCTGGATATCAACACTATCCGCTGGCTGGAAGATATTCTTAAAGCGCGCAACAGCACCATGATCATCATCTCACACGACCGTCACTTCCTGAACAGCGTCTGCACCCATATGGCGGATCTGGACTACGGCGAAATTACCCTGTTCCCAGGTAACTACGATGATTACATGACCGCCGCTACCGCGGTTCGTGAGCGTCAGCACTCGGATAACGCCAAGAAAAAGGCCCAGATTGCCGAGCTGCAGCAGTTCGTTAGCCGCTTCTCCGCTAACGCCTCGAAGGCTAAGCAGGCCACGTCTAGGGCGCGTCAAATCGATAAGATCAAGCTGGAAGATATTAAGCCATCCAGTCGGGTTAGCCCCTTTATCCGCTTTGATCAGGCCAAGAAGATCCACCGTAACGCCGTTAACGTGGATGCGATTACCAAAGCTTATGACGGCCCGCCGTTGTTTGAGCGTCTCTCCATGACAGTAGAAGCCGGTGAGCGGATTGCGATTATCGGCCCCAACGGCATTGGCAAAACCACGCTGCTGAAGACCCTGGCGGGCGAGTTGCACCCGGATGCGGGCGAAGTGAAGTGGACCGAAGCCGCTGAGGTAGGTGTTTTTGCCCAGGATCACAGCGATGATTTTGCCGTCGACGCTACACTGTTTGAGTGGATGTCAGCGTGGACGCAGGGGGGCGAACAGGTAGTTCGCGGTGCTCTGGGGCGAATGCTGTTTTCCAGCGATGATATTGGCAAGTCGGTGAAGGTGATTTCCGGTGGCGAGCAGGGGCGCATGCTGTTCGGTAAGCTAATCCTCACTCAACCCAACGTAATGCTGATGGATGAGCCGACTAACCATCTGGATATGGAGTCTATTGAGGCGCTTAACTTAGCCTTGGAAAACTACCCCGGCACGCTGCTGTTTGTGAGCCACGACCGCGAGTTCGTGTCATCGCTAGCCACGCGCATTATTGATATGCAGCCGGAAGGCATTGTCGATTTCAGCGGTAGTTATGACGACTACCTGCGCAGCCAGGGAGTGGTGTGACGCTGTTTATGCCAACCCTGTTTATGCCAACCCTGTTTATGCCAATATAGCTTTGCAATTCTATTCGCCAATAATTTGCTCAAAGGTACTGTCAGTGGCGGGTTCGCGCTCGGCATTGAGCATTTTGCCGCTAAACACCGTCTGCATCTCTTTGGCGAGTTCTACGTAGACGTGCATCTGTTGATTACGCCGCTTACGTAGCGGTGGTTTCACTAACAGGCTAATACCTTTAATAGGCTCATGGGTTTCCCCACGCAGCAGGTCGGGCATTTCCCCAGGTGGAAAGGCGTTGGCGACCGTGACGGGGTTAGATGGCTGCTGACCGTCGATTAAAAATATCTTCTTGAGAGCGTCGTAGTGGGCGCCTTTCTCCCGCAGCCAATGGGTAAGGCGCTCGTCTGAATCTTCATTAGGCTGATCAAAAATTATAAAAAGCGAATGCTGCTTAACTTTTTTAGTTTGCTTTGATGGTGCGGGAATATCAGGTTCCAGCTCTTTCTCAGAGCTATCTACTTGTGCCGGGCGAGAGGCTGCTGCTTTCGCTGCGCGTCGCCTCCTGCGCCAAGGCACAATGACATAAATAAATATTGCCGTTGCCATGGCGGCCAATACCAGCGACGCGAAGGCTAATAGTATTATGGTGGTGGTGCGATCCATAGTCTCAAAACCCTTTGTTTTTTAATTAGCACTCAGGCGTTATTTAAGCGAAAAATGCTGGCATTGAGCGCCAGTGCAAGTGCTACCCAGAGCCAGTAAGGCACCATTAACCATGCGGCTAGCGTGCTTACTTGGTAAAACAGTGTGATGGCGATAGTAATTAACGCCAGTAACACCACAATATCTACCAGCGCAGCGACAATCTGCTTGCGGCCAAAGAACAGCCACGACCAGGCTGCATTGACTAAAAGTTGCAACGCGTAAACCGCTAAGCTTGCCGTACGCCATACCGATTCGTCGGCCATATATATCCGCCATGCGGCGATCGCCATTAATAAGTACAGTATGCCCCAAGCAATAGGGAAGGCGATATCCGGCGGAGTCCAGGTGGGTTTACGCAGCGCACGGTACCAGCCATCCGGCCGAAAACGCGCGCCGGTGCTGGCCGTAAGGCCAACAAGCAGTAGAGAGACCAGCAGCGCTAATAGCGAACCAAACATTGATCACCTGTCTTTTCATACGAAAGAATCAATAGCCTAGCAGTGTTTTACAATGGGCAGATATAAAAAAAGCATCACCGAAGTGATGCTTTTCCAACGTAAGGGAGTAACAGCAATAGTAGTGTGCTGTTTTAACTCATACGGTCGTAGCCATTATCCATAAACGAATAGTCGGTGTAACCCTTCTCATCACCGCCATAGAACGTTTCGTGGTTCGGCTCGGTGAGCGGTGCGTTAACGCGGAAGCGCTCGGGTAGATCGGGGTTAGCAATGTAGGGGCGGCCGAAAGCCACTGCATCGGTAGTGTTTTCGCTAATGCGGGCCTCAGCGCGCTCTGCATCGTAGTTACCGCAGTAGATCAGGCTACCGCTAAAGCGCTCACGCATCTGCTCACGGAAACCGTCAGGGAAGGTGATATCGCCACCGGCCCAGTTAGGCTCGTTCAGGTGCAGGTAAGCCAGGCCGCGCTTGGAGAGCTGCTCGGCCATATAGAACGCCATCGCTTCCGGCTCATCGTCGGTCAGGCCAAATAGCTCGATAAACGGCGTCATGCGGATGCCAACCCGATCAGCGCCATAGACATCAACCACCGCATCGACCACTTCCAGCGGGAAGCGAGCACGGTTTTCCAGTGAACCGCCGTACTGGTCGGTACGCTTGTTGGTGCCGGTCGCCAGGAACTGGTTAAGCAGGTAAGCGTTCGCCGCGTGCACTTCGACCATATCGAAATCAGCACGCTTGGCGCGCTCAGCCGCCTGGCGGTAGTCTTCGACAATGCCGGGGATCTCGTCGGTCTCCAGCGCACGCGGTGTGCTGGTGGGGTGCTGACCCGCGGTGCCATCTTCAAACTCGACGAAACACTGGGCGCCTTCACCTTTCAGCGCACTCGGCGCAACGGGCTGTTGGCCATCAGGTTGAACCATTTCGTGGGAAACACGCCCAACGTGCCACAGCTGCAAGGCAATACGGCCACCCTTTGCGTGTACCGCGTTGACGACGCCTTTCCATCCCGCTTCCTGCGCATCCGTCCAAATACCGGGTGTATACACATAGCCACGGGCAGTGGGAGAAATATTGGTGGCTTCGCTGATGATTAGCCCCGCTCCTGCGCGCTGGCCATAGTAAGCTTCCTGAATTTCACCCGGTACGCTATCGGGCGTACGCGCACGTGTCAGTGGCGCCATAACAACCCGGTTAGGAATCGATAGGCTGCCCAGTTGGAGGGGAGTAAACAGTGTTTCGAAAGCCATCAATTAAGCTCCTTTTGAATGCTTTGATTAATTCGTACGGCCTAGAATAGACCAGTTTACTAGTTAGTGCCAGCCAGATATTTTTAAACGTATTTATGCGCTAGATAACCTTTTATGTGGCATCCAAACTCGCGATCTCTCTGGTACTCTTGCTGCTTATTACCAAGGATGTTGTTGATAGCATGTTAAAAAACGCCCCTCAGCGCCGCCCTTATCAGGTGGCGGAAACCATTAAATGCTGGATCGTGGATAGGCACCTAAAGCCAGGTGACCGACTACCTAGCGAGTCGGAGCTGATGGAGACCCTGCAGGTGTCGAAAGGGACGGTGCGTGAGAGTACGCGGGTACTGGAAGCCCAGGGTTTGGTCGAAACTCGCACAGGGCCTGGTGGCGGTGCTTTTGTGCGTGAGATGAGCGAGGCCAAAGCCGTATCGCTATTAAGCAATTACCTGTTTTTCAAAGAGATATCGATCAAGGATATTTATCAAATACGGCTGGCGTTAGAACCTGAGCTAGCCGCTTCTTTGGCAGGGAAAGTGGCCGACAGTGATATGGCACGCTTACGTGAAAGCCTGCATAGCTACGCAGACCCAGCGGACGATAGCGAGACGGAGCGTCAGCAGCATCTTGATTCGCTGCATTTTCACCTAATGCTTGCCGAGTTAGCTGGTGGAAATCAGTTGCTGACATTTATTATCCGCTTCACCATACAAGTTCTCTCAGATCTGACGATTTATCACCGTCTCTATGAGCCCGTTACCCACGATTTAGGCCAAACTGGCTGTCGCTATCATGCAGAAATTTTGGATGCCATTGAGCTTGGCGATGCTGAAAGCGCCTATAACATCATGCGCGAGCATATGCTTGATGCCCAACAAGTGATGAATCAGCAGGAGGCTCAGGTACGCCGAGGCTTTTTACCTGAGCCACTAGCGTAGCGGGCTAAGGGCGGAAAACGCTATGAACGTGGCAGCTGCTGTAAAAATGCCATGATCACTCGTGTCGCGACTTCGCCGTCTTCGGCGGTAATAGCTTCGTCGGGATGGTGGCTAAGCCCTTCTTTACAGCGTACAAACAGCATGCCGATATCGGTTAATGCCTGCATCGCTAAGCCATCATGCCCAGCGCCGCTAAACATTCGCTCTGCCGGTTGGCCAACCTGGGTGCACGCCTGCTCGAGGGCGGTCATCATCCAGTCGGCACAGGCCACCGCATCGGCGCTGTAGGTGTTTTCAATATTAATGGGTAATCCGCGGCGTTTCGCCACTGCCTCCAATGCAGCTGTTACGGCTTCCCTTCCATATTGGCGAGTCGCCGACTCTGGAGAGCGTAGCTCTACCGTGAACGTTACCTGGGCGGGAATCACATTGACCGCGTTGGGATGGACATCGAGTCTGCCCACCACGCCGACCAACTCATCGGTATTCTGCAGTACGCTATCGATAGCAAGCACCATTTCCGCCGCGCCGACTAGTGCGTCATGACGCATGTTCATCGGCGTAGTACCGGCATGACCGGCCTTGCCGCTTAGCGTGACCTTGTGGCGTTCAATGCCTGTTAAAGCCGTAACAATCCCCACTGCATGATCACGCTGTTCCAGGATTGGCCCTTGTTCAATATGTACTTCTAAAAAACCCAGCGTGTTGGCAGGTTCTCGGGCAGTAGCGGGAATGTCCTCAGGCGTGCAACCGAAGGCTATTAATGCCTCTCGCAAAGAGATTCCCTCGGCATCCTGGGTTTCCAGTTGGTCGGGTGTCACGCTCCCAGCCAGCGCTTTACTGCCGACCAGTGTGGTTGGGAAGCGAACGCCCTCTTCGTCGCCAAACGCGACTACTTCTACCCCGAATGTCAGCGTCACGCCTTCGCGTTTAAGCGCCTCCAAGGCCAATAGCGGTAGGGCCACGCCTAGCATGCCGTCGTATTTGCCCCCTTCTATTACTGAATCTTGATGAGATCCCATAATGAAGGTTTTCTCACCCGCTTGAGCTTTGGGGCAGCGACCCACAAGATTGCCAGCGGCATCCAGTTGGGGAGTAAGCCCCGCGTGTTCCATCCAGCGACTGATTAACGGCAGTACCTGACGATGCGCCTGGGAGCAGAACAGACGCGTGACGCCGGGGCCTGGCTCAGAGTATTGGGCAGCTTCGTCCAGGCGTTCAATCAATGCCGTTCCCAGTTCGCCTTGGTTAAAAGCAGTGTGAGCAACCGTGTTGGTCATAAACTCTCCAATAGGCGCTGGCAGAGGGGCCAGCAAAAGAGTAGAAATGCTTTTAGCGCAGCGGCAGTTGACGCCAAAAGGCTTGAAAGTTCTCGGCCATAAACTCATCGACTAACGCCCGCAATGCGCCTACGACGTCCTCCGACCAGTCGATGCGCAAATCGATAGGCGCTTGATGAAAAGATTCGATACGCAGCGCGGCCGAGCGTGCACCGCGCTTATCGCCACCCGCTGATAGAGCAGCATCAAGAGCGTCAATCAGATGCGTAAGCAGATGTTGGTCGTGATGAATAGGGAAGCGGGGCGACTCGTCGCGCTGAATGGCAGCGCTGCTATTAGTGGCGCTAAGGCGTAAAAATTGCTCTGCAAAAATCCTCACGACCTCGGTGCTCTGCAGCATATTCCCAGCGGCAGCGACGCTAGGGAAGCAGGTTTCAGCCACTTCCGGCACATTCTCTGCACCTGAATGTGCTGATGTGCGGCCGTGAGAATCCATCACCAAACATTGGCGCGATCCCGAGTCGTTGTCTTCGCTAATGGCGGCGCGAAGCGCCTGCCGGGCGCTGGCGCCCGCGGCAAGTGCTTCATATATCCGAGCTGGGTACCACGGGTTGGTAAAGCGCCCTTGGGTGACGCATGCCCCAGTGCCTCGCCAACAGTGATGCACATAGCCTCCCACCGCCACTCCGCCTGTAGCGGTGATGGCCGCAACGGTGCCTGTGGCAGGATTGCAATGAACGAGAGAAAGCGTCATCGCGGTTTCCTCTATTGTTCAGTAACCCACCAAGTGGCCAATCACCAACCCTACCCAGGCTAATACATACACCAACGCCATAAAGGGCATAATCGCCTTCAACCACTGGGCGTATGACACGCGACCCAGCGCCAGCATGGCGAGTGTGCCGCCAGACGTGGGAACAATCAGGTTCGTTAAACCGTCGCCGACTTGGAATGCAGTGATCATCAGTTGACGGCTCATACCCACAAGATCCGCCACTGGAATCAGAATGGGCATTGTCACCAGTGCCTGACCGGAACCGGAAGGTATGAAGAGGTTGATAATACCCTGCACTACACTGGCCATAATCGCGGAAAATATTGACGGAATGCCGTCGATCATGGCGCTCAGCGAGTTAACGATAGTGTCAATAATCACTGCTTGCTCAAGGATGACCTGAATTGAGGCCGCCACCCCGATCACCAGCGCGCCTGCGGTTACGCTGGCAGCACCCTCCATCATCTGTTTAACAATACCGTTGGCCGATAGGCCGTTTAAGGCGCCAATGATGATCGCCAGGAGCAGGAAAGTGCCTGCTATTTCATTGATATACCAACCGCGAGTGAACACGCCAATGAGCATGGCGATCAGGCCACCCACGAACACGAGCATGGTCAGAATGTTGCGCTTGGTGAGAGAGTATTCGCTAAGCGGTTTGCTCAGTGCTTCCGCGTTATCCGGCTCTTCAAACTCCATTTTGACGACGCGTTTGCAGATATACAGCGAGAGCAGTGCCAGTGACGAAAGCACCAGCAACGTACGCAGCCAAGCGCCAGAGAAGGTCGGCAGCTCCGCAATACCTTGCGCAACCCCCACGGTATAGGGATTGATGGGCGAGAGCGCAAAACCGATCCCAATACCACCAACGGCCATAGCGGTACCCACCAAACTGGAGCAGCCAATGGCGCTGGCGATGAGAACCGCAATGGGGACTAATGCAATGTTGTTTTCAAACCCGACGGCGACACCAAAAAAGCCGTAGATAAAGGTACCGACGACAATAATCACGTTACGCCGCTCAACGCCAACACGGTTAACCGCTACGCCGATCGCGTTCTCTAGCGCACCGGTCTTTTGCAAAATATGAAACAGACCACCGGCGATAAAGACGATAAATAGATACTGCGAGGCGGAGATAAGCCCTTCAGGAATCGCCACAAAAATATTGAATAGTGGGATGTTGGCAACGTCTTCTAAATAGGCAAAAGAGCCCGGCACCACCACCGTTCGGCCATCTTGGGTAACTCGTTCAAATTCACCGGCGGGGATAATAAAGGTCAGAAAATAGGTAGCAACCAGAATAATAAAGATTAGCACCATGGGGTCGGGAACCGCCTGATACCACTTTTTACGCGAGCCAGAGGCTGTCGCGGTGTGTTGTTCAGCCATGAGGATACCCTTTCTTGTGATGTGTCTCAGCGTTGACGCTCGTTGGCGCCTCATCTTGAATTTATCATGATAAATAGCAGGGTCAAGCGAGAGCTATTTTTTTAGAAGCAGGGCGAGCTTCGACCAGCCGTCGCTAACGCAACCGGCGTATCGGCGAGTTTCTGAAAGAGTTGGATTTAACCGAAGGCCGTTCAACGGGTGTACCAAAAATACTTCGGGTAATGAAGGCGAACGGCTCTCCAGAGCCAGTGTTCGAAACCGACGATGAGCGCAGTTTCTTTTTAATTCGCTTACCTGTTCATCAAGGGTTTTCGGTCGACAAAGAAGCCGTGGCTGAAGTCACCCCCGAAGTCACCGAACAAGTAGGGACTAAGCAGGGACTAAGTAAGGAACAAGTAGATCTGCTACAATGCTGTGTTGAAGAAGCCCCAATTACACATTTGATGAAAGTTACTGGGCGTTCCAACAGAACTAAGTTTCGAGCGGCTGTACTGAATCCCCTGCTTGATTTAGGGTTGATTGAAATGACGCAACCTGACTCGCCGCGTAGTCCAACCCAAAAATATCGATTAACAGACCTAGGTAAGCAAGTGCTTGCCACCAAGAATACGCATCAATAAACACCGCCCTTATCACTTCCAGGGTCTGGAGCTTCTCTATTGACTGCTATCTTGACACCGGGGGCATGCTGGCAATCGCCAATAGATACTTCTTCTGGCCCTCCAATGCTCGCTCAATGCCACTTTGCCCAAGGCCAACGCCGTTTGGCGGGAGTGTCGATCTGCTGCAGTGCGCTTGAAAGCGGCAACATAATGGCACCTAACTGGCGATAGCAGACCGCGCTGCTGAGTACCCCTGGGCACTGTTTGAGTAGCAGCTCGCACTGTTGCGAGGCGATATAGAGCTGTTCGGTGACGGCTGGGGCGAACAGCGGTTTGGCTTGTTGGCAGCAGCGAGTGAGCTCCCGCGCCAGCATGGAAAGCATGCTGGTATCCATCCAGCAGGGCAGCGGGTCTTCCAGGCGGCCAGCAATAGAGTGCTGAACCGCTTCAAAAGAGGTGCGCAGAAATATCAACGTTTGACGAAGTTGGCGCTGCTCACTGGTCATAGTGCTTACCTTTACCTCAAATGATCGTCACCTCATATAGATGAGAGAGCTAAAAATAGTGTTTCTCATTTGCATCTATGTTGACGATAGCGCTACTCCATCGAGCTGTCAATGCTGTGACTATCAGCATGCCTCAAACAAACGCCAGTCGTTATTGGTCAGTGGCTTGGCGCCTTGCTCTGTCACCACCACCGTATCGCTAATGCCCACGCCCCACTGGCCGGGCACACGTAGGCAGAGCGGAAGGTGGAAAACCATATTTGTTTCAAAAGTACGCGCCTGTCCTTTGGCGATAAAGCCGGTGCCCTCTACCCAGCTGGGCGGGAACTGAGCGCCCACGGCGTAGCCAAAGACTCCGGAGAAGAAATACTGGTCACGATACGGGGAGAGAAGGGCATCGGCGGCTTGTGCCGCTTGGTCGAAGGTGTTCCCAGGGCGCATGCTGTCGCATAACGACTCAAACAGTGAGCGACACAGATCACGCGTAGACGATAATTCGTTGCTGGCTTGGCCCGTAACGGCGGTGCGCATCATGGGGGCGGTGTAACGTTGATAAGCGGCGCCAAACTCTAAGAAAACCGGCTCATTGGCCTGGATAACACGCCGTTTATGGTTGACGTGAATCACGCCAATGCGGTGCCCGCTGGTCACAATGGGCTGCAGGCTCATAAATTCGCTGCCATTTTCAAGCAGCGCCTTGGCACCCGCGGCGGCAATTGCGTTATCGGTCATGCCGGGGCGAATGCTCTGTATGGCGATCTCTAATCCTAGAGCGGTGATGCGTGCGCTCTCTTGCAACATCTCCAGTTCAGCAGGGCTTTTAACAATTCTGATGGCATCGACTAACGCGCCTGCCTCGCTAAAGCGTTCACGGCCCATAGTCTGCATCAGCGCATCAATGACGCCAAAGCGTAACCCGCTGTTCCAACCGTCTATACCGATTTTTTGGCAGGGGGTAAGCAGATCTGCCAATGGGGTGATGATTTCATCCAGGTTTTCCCAGCGATAGCCGATGATCTCATCCACCCGGGCGGTGACCACTGCGGCACCGGTTTCAATCGAGGCGACTTGCAGTACTAACCGCTCTTGGGTGCAGACCAGGCAGGCGTGAACCGAAACCTCAAAGGTGTGATAGCCGGTGAGGTAATTGATATCGGCGGGGTCGGTGAGTAGCAGCGCGTCTAGCGTTTGCTGTGCCATGGCCTGACGAACCTTTGCCAAGCGCGCTTCGTACTCAGCCGCGGGAAAGGGCAGTTCACTCTGAGCAAGTGTTTCCGCAAGGGCTTTGCGGTAGTGGTGATAATCCATAGCGACCTCCGTTGATGGCTATGGACAGTATAGGCATCTGCCGGAAGCTCGCTTTGCTCTTCCTCAACGCTAACGAGTGATTAGAAACACCCCTTGCAGTAAGTAGAAGGCCCCAATACCGGTGACGATCCAGCGTGTCCAGGTGCGGAAGTTGGCATCGGTGAGGCGGTGTAAAATGCGGTTGCCGGTGTGGGTGCCGAATATCGCGAATGGCGCGGCCAGCAAGATAATGCTCCACTCCCCAGCGCTTAGCGCTAGCGCGGAACCAAGATAAAAGATGATTTTAATACTGTGGGCCACCACCTGAATCATTGCCTTGGTCGCCACGACTTGGCGGCGATCCATATGCGAGCGCACAAAGAAAATATCAATCAGCGGCCCGGAAACCCCCGCAGCAATGGTTAAACCACCGGAGGCGATGCCACAGCAAAGGGCGTGACTGGCGCGGTTGGCATCCAGGTGAAACCAGCGCTTGGGTGTCCATACCAGAATCGGCATTAGGCCAATCAACAGCGATACGCTGGCGGCATTGGGGCTGTAGTTGAACAGTAGAAGCAGGCCTGCGGCGCTTAGTACACCCAGCGTCATAAAGGCGACAATACGCCAGACAATGTAGCGCCGCGATAGCCATGCTCGTGATCCATTCGCGGTGAGCTGGATAACGCCGTGTACCGCCATCGCCGTGCCTGCGGGAAAGATCAGCAGCAGAAACCACAGCAGTACCAAACCGCCCGCCATGCCAAACACACCCGACAGCATCGAGGTGAAAAACACCACGCTAACAAAAGCAATGCCTATCCATAAGCTCATAACGCTCTTCCTTGCTCTTGCTTACTCGTTCTTAACTACGACAAAACGGCCAGACCTGATAAAACTTGCGGCACTGAAACTCTGCTTCACAGCTGTTGAGCTGTGATTGATAGCGGTTAGCGCGGGACGCTACTTGCCTGCCTGCACTCAATACCTGAGGCTTGCCACGGTAAGTGCCTCGTTGGTAACCGCCCGCGCCTTCGTGGTAAGCATAATAAAGGTGCTCAGGGTTGCTTAGCGATATCCCCGCCTGCTGTTGGGAGCGGCGGTTGTACCAGCCAATAAAATCGGTGGCGTGCTTCATATGGGTACGCCGGGCAAACAGGCTGCCCGCTTGATCCTCGTACTCCTCCCAAACCGGGTCTTGGGCCTGGGCGTAGCCTTTGGCAGAAGAGGGGCGGGGGCCGGGAATAAAGCCTAGATAGTATTTGCGATCAGGGCGGATATGACTGCGAAACGATGACTCCTGCTGAATAAAAGACATCTGGGTGGCGATGGGTGTGCCCCATTTTTCCTCAGACTCCCGTGCGTAGTCGTACCAGCTGGGCTGCTCGCGGAATATCTCGCAGATATTGCTTTGATCCTGGGGCGGGTTGGGGGCAAAGGTGGCGCAGCCAGAGAGGAGGAGCACGAAGCTCAGCGTTACCCACAGGCGTAGCTTAGCGACAGACGACGAGATGAGAGGTGAGGGGCTAGCGGTTAAAGCAGCAGTAAAACCATCAACAGGGTGACGCATAAAATGTCCTTGTGGATAAGCCCTTCTAAACAAGAGCCTATGAATAAGTTATTGATAGCCTGTGGATAAGCTGTGAGTTTTATTATTGAACAAAAGAGGTGACGCAACCCCCCCTCACGCCTATCGCAGCAGTGCCTCCAGGCAGCGACGTAGCCGCTGTGCCTCACGCACCAAGGTTTCACCTGAGAGCATGCCAACGCCCATCACGAGCCCCGAACGTGAGTCACCCTTCGCGCATACCGGACTTAGTGGGCGGACAATCAAATGCTCTTTTAACAGCGTGTGAGCAATCTGTACGTCGTTGATAGGCGACTCAAACTCCACGCATAGGCTAATGGCGCTGCTGGGCGGCGAGACGCTGCGCACCTGAGGCAGCGAGCTTAGCTGGCCATGCATCACCTGCTGGCGCCCTAAGTAATCGCGCTGAATGCGTCGACACCAGGCATCCAAATCGCCATCAAAAATAAACTGCGCCAGCACGGCTTGATCCAGCATACGGCCTTCGCGGAAAAGCTCACTGCGCAGACGGTTCATCGGCCCGGCTAAATGGTGGGGGACGACTAGATAGCCTAAGCGCAGCCCAGGAAACATCATCTTGGAAAACGAGCCCACCAGCAAGTGGCGCTCGGAGTTTGGGTCGAAGAGCAGGTTAGCGTGGTCGTCGCGGTTGAACTCGTAATCATCCTCGACGATATAAGTGGGTGCTAAGGCGTCGCATAAGCGCTGTTTATCCATCGCGCTGGTGGGCACGCTGAGCGGGTAGTGGTGCGAGCCGGTCAGGTAGGCCAGTTTGACCGGACCATGATATGAAGGCAGCGAATGCCCCTGGTCGGGGTGCCACGCTACCGGTTCGATTTCCAACCCTACAGCGGTAAATACGTTGCGCGCCCCCCAGTAGCAGGGCGACTCCATGGCCACGGTGTCGCCCACATCGGCCAGCGCCATGGCGCATAGTTCAATACCGTTATGGGTACCATCGGTGATGATGATCTGCTCAGTGTCGCAGTTAATATTGCGCCAGCGCGCCAAAAAATCGCGTATCGCGCGCTTTAAAGGCCCGTAGCCACCGGTGGAATAGGAGAGCAGCAGGGCGTTTTGTGGCACGGTAACGCTGGCATAGAGCTGCCGCCATTTACGCATCGGGAACTGGGCGATATCGGGAATACCCGGTACGAAGGCACCGCTTTGAATCATGCTCGCGCCGGGGCCATCCAGCACCCGTTGGGCGCGAGAGGAGAGCTGTGCATTGCCACGCAGGGGAGGGCTTGGCGTAATGGGGCGGCACGTCCAGGTGCCTTGGCCATGGGCGGTTTTAAGCAGCGCTTCTTCGAGCAGGGTATGAATCGCCAGCGCCAGGGTTTGACGGGCAACTCCGAGGGCATCCGCCAACTGTCGGTGAGAGGGGAGCCGCAGTCCGGAAGGCCACTGCTGGGTAATGGCTTGGCGCAAGGCCTGCTCAATACGTACCTGCTTACTCAACCGCTCGGGTTGGAGTGCATAAAGTTGTACAAGTTGGTGCACGACCTCCTTTCGATCCATCTGGATGCCTCCTTAATCCCGCTTAACCCGCTAGCGGCGGGCTCTTAGACGAAAGCAGTATGAAAATAGTGCACCCTCTCGGTGCGCCTAAAAAGTGGTCTAGTCGAACGCAAAAGTGGTGCATTCGCGTTTTCGCTCCCGCCTGCTAGCGTGTTGCTATTCTGTTTAACAAGCCCGTTTAAAAAGCGAGGCCATTCAAACAGGATCAGGATACTGCGCCCCTGAGCGCCTACGACAACATCCAATAACTCGCAGGACATTTACAATGACTACACCCTCATCAGAACAGGAAGGGCTCGTCCGGGTATTGGCCCGTGGCGATGTACTAGCGCTGGCTTTCGGCGCGATGATCGGCTGGGGCTGGATTGTGCTTACCGGTACCGCGATTCAATCCGCAGGCAGTCTAGGCGCCATTATAGCGTTTATTATCGGCGGCTTAGCGATTGTCTTGGTCGGGCTTACCTATGCAGAGCTTGCCGCTGCGATGCCCAAAGTGGGTGGCGAGCACGTTTACAGCTACCGCGCTTTAGGTCACTTGCCCTCCTTCTTATGCACCTGGGCGATTATTTTGGGCTACTTGAGCGTGGTGGCCTTTGAAGCCGTTGCCTTGCCCACGGTGATCGAGCACCTGGCGCCTAACTACGCCGTTGGTCATCTATGGACGATTGCCGGTTGGGAAGTGAAAGCCACTTGGGTGGCGGTCGGCGTAGGCGGCTCGCTGGCCATGATGGTGATCAACTACTTCGGCGTGACCACTGCTGCGCTGCTACAGAAGGTCGTCACCGGGTTGATTCTGCTGGTGGGGGTGATGTTTGTCACTGGTTCGTTGTTTGAAGGCGAAACCATCAATATGATGCCGCTCTTCACTCAGGCCGATACCGGCGTGTTCGCAGGCATTGTGGCGGTGCTGGTGATGGTGCCGTTCCTGTTTGTGGGCTTTGACGTTATTCCCCAGGCGGCGGAAGAGATCAACCTGCCCTATAAAGCCATCGGCAAAGTACTGATGATGTCGGTCATTCTGGCGGTGGTGTGGTACGCGCTGATTATTCTGGCCACCAGCCTGGCGCTGAACAGCGATGAACTGGCAGCAAGTTCGCTTAGCGTGCCGGATGCCATGGGCAGCCTGTTTAACGCCTCGTGGGCCAGTAACTTAATGGTGATGGCGGGTATTGCGGGCATTATCACTAGCTGGAACGCCTTCTATATTGGCGGCTCCCGGGCGATTTATGCCCTTGCTAAAGCAGGCATGCTGCCAGCCCCCTTTGCCAAGCTGCACCCTCGCTATAAAACGCCCACTAACGCCATCTTTATGATGGGCTTTCTCTCCTGTGTGGCGCCTTTCTTTGGCCGTCCTGCGCTGGTGTGGATCGTAAACGCCGGTGGTTTAGGCATCGTGTTGGCCTACCTGTTTGTGGCGATCTCCTTTGTGGTGCTGCGGGTGCGCGAGCCAGACATGCCGCGCCCGTTCAAGGTTAGCAACGGCAAGCTATGCGGCACTCTGGCGATCATTCTCTCTTTCGCGATGGCGTGCCTCTACCTGCCCGGTAGCCCGGCGGCTCTTAGCGGCGCTGAATGGACCATCTTTGCCGGTTGGGCCGCATTAGGCCTCGCGTTATATGTTCACGCACTGCGCACTTATGGCCGTGATTACAGCGACCGTCATATGAAAGTTGACCTGTAAGCTGTCCACCGAGACTTAAGGAGCCTCTTATGAGCTTTATCGAACAGTGGTTGAACGACGGCGTCCCTGCCCTGATTGGCACTGAATGGCGTACAGGCAAGCAGAGCTTTGCGGTAGATAACCCCGCCACCGGTGAAACGATTGCCCGGGTGGCCGATATGGACGCCGACGATACCCGTGACGCCGTGGCGGCGGCTTACAACGCCGGTGCCGCCTGGCGAGCCACGCCAGTGAAACAGCGCTCTGCGCTGCTGCGCCGCTGGTTTGATCTGGTTATTGAGCACGCCGATGACCTGGCCCGCCTGATGACGCTGGAACAGGGCAAGCCGCTGGCGGAAGCCAAAGGCGAAGTGATCTACGGTGCATCGTTTATTGAGTTTTTCGCCGAAGAGGCCAAGCGCATGGCAGGGGAAACCCTGCCCAGCCATGGCGCGGATAAACGCCTACTAGTGCTGCGCGAGCCGGTGGGCGTCGTCGCAGCGATTACCCCGTGGAACTTCCCACTGGCGATGATCACTCGCAAGTGCGCCCCGGCCCTGGCCGCTGGGTGCACCGTGGTCATCAAGCCCGCCGAGGCCACGCCGTTAACCGCCTTGGCCGCTGCATATTTGGCATTAGAAGCGGGCCTGCCAGCGGGCACCATTAACGTCATTACTGCATCAAAACCGGCTGCGGTAGGCGAAGTGCTCACCACCGACCCCCGAGTGCGTAAAGTCTCGTTTACCGGCTCGACCCCTGTCGGCAAACACCTGCTGGCTCAGTGCGCCAGTACGGTGAAGAAAACCGCCATGGAATTGGGCGGGAACGCGCCGTTTATCGTCTTTGACGACGCCGATGTAGACGCCGCTGTGGATGGCGCCATCGCCTCCAAATTCCGTAATGCCGGGCAAACCTGCGTATGCACCAACCGCTTCCTGGTGCAGGACGGCATTTACGATGCATTTGTCAGCAAGCTGACCGAGCGTGTGAACGCGCTAAAAGTAGGCGACGGCCTAGCCGAAGGCAGCATTATCGGCCCGCTGATCAACCAAGCCGCTGTGGATAAAGTGCAGCGCCATGTGGACGACGCGGTAAACCAAGGCGCGCGCCTGCTGTGCGGCGGCAAGCTCCATGCCGCGGGCGAGCGCTTCTATACCCCCACGGTGCTCGCCGATGTGACCACAAATATGGCAGTAGCCGACGAAGAGACCTTCGGCCCGGTCGCACCGGTGTTCCGCTTCCAGCGCGATGAAGAAGCCATCGCCATGGCCAACGATACGCCGTTTGGTCTGGCGGCCTACTTCTACTCCACTGACTACCGCCGCATATGGCACACCATGGAGCAGTTGGAGTACGGCATGGTTGGCGTAAATGAGGGGCTGATCTCCACCGAGCTGGCGCCGTTTGGCGGTGTGAAAGAGTCCGGGCTGGGCCGGGAAGGTTCCCATCACGGTCTCGATGAATTTACCGAACTGAAATACGTCTGCGTTGGCGGCCTTTAAAGAGAAAAATGATGACTAACCAAGAATTGAACGAGCTGAAAAACCGTTACGTGGCCAACGGTGCCGCGACGCCGACCACCCAGTTTGCCGAGCGCGCTGAAAATGCCGAACTGTGGGACGCCGACGGCAACCGCTGGATCGACTTTGCGGGCGGCATTGGCGTGCTGAACCTGGGGCATCGCCACCCGAAAATCGTTGCCGCGGTAGAAGTGCAGCTCAAGAAAGTCATGCACACCAGCGCTGCAGTAATCTCTTACGCGCCCTACGTGCAGCTGTGCCAAAAGCTGTGTGAATTGAGCCCGGTGCGCGGCCCCGAGCGTAAGGCGATGCTGGTCAATACCGGTGCCGAAGCGTTGGAAAACGCCGTAAAAATTGCCCGTGCCGCCACCGGTCGCACCGGCATCATCACTTTCGACGGCGCCTTCCACGGCCGCACCATGATGACCCTGGCGATGACCGGCAAGGTGCTGCCCTACAAGAACGACTTCGGCCCGATGCCGGGCGATGTGTTCCGCGCACCGTTCCCCAACCCGCTGCACGGCATTAGCGAAGAAGCGTCGTTGAACGCTATTCGCACGCTGTTCAAAACCGATATCGCCCCCCACCGCACGGCAGCCATCGTGATTGAGCCGGTACAGGGCGAAGGTGGTTTCTACATCGCCTCACCGGACTACCTGAAAGCGCTGCGCGCCCTGTGCGACGAGCACGGCATTCTGCTAATCGCCGACGAAGTGCAGTCCGGCTTTGCCCGCACCGGCAAGCTGTTTGCGCTGGAACACAGCGGCATTGAGGCAGACATTCTCACCACCGCCAAGAGCCTAGCCAACGGCATGCCGCTTTCTGCAGTAGTAGGTAGCGCCAAGGTAATGGACGCCTCCGGCCCCAACTCTTTGGGCGGCACCTACAGCGGCAACCCGCTCTCTTGTGCAGCGGCGCTGGCAGTGATTGAGGTGATTGAAGAGGAAAATATCCTGGCCCGCAGCGAACAGATGGGCAAAATGCTCGCCGAGCGCTTCGCGGTTTGGGAAGAGCGTTTCCCCGCCGTGGCCCACGGCCGCCAGCTAGGCGCCATGGCGGCGTTTGAACTGCTCGACAGTGATGGCAAGCCAGATACTAAGATGACCGGTGCGCTCTGTGCAAAAGCCCGCGAGAAAGGTTTGATCCTGCTCTCCTGCGGCTTCTACGGCAACAGCATCCGCATTCTGGTGCCGCTAACGGTGTCTTCTGCGGTGTTGGAAGAGGGTTTGAGTATTATTGAGCAGTCTTTGGAAGCGCTTAGCTAACCCTGACGGTAAACGCCGTCAACCCCATCCATCGTCAAACAGCGACAGCTGTTTGACGATGGATGGGGTTTGTTTTTCTGGCGTCTGGAGTGCGGCGAAACTAACACAGTATTTTCTTCCAGTGGCGCGCCAATCTGGAGTGATGCGTTGGTAATCAGCAAGGTACAGAATGAACACGTCATCTGTTTATACTTCCTAAGCAGGCTCATTCGGTGACGTGAATATACATTGTACGTAACCGAGGCTGTTCGTCGCCTAGTGTCTCAATAAGTGTGAAACCGTGTTGCTCATAAAGCTGTATCAGTTTCTGGCAGTCTTCACACTCAAGGATGATGACACGACCACCAATAAGGGCCTTGGCTTGTGAAATAACCGCATAAATCTCTCCCAGAATGGCATCAAGCGATATCGGGTTGTCAATGACAGCCGTATTTTTACCAATTTGGCCAATCAGAAAGGCGCGGATACGTTCAGCGCGCTTAGACATACCATCCAGCTGCCGAACCTTGGTCTTGCTGACGTTGGCTCCTTCAAGTGTTAATTCTTTAAACGATAAGGAAAAGTACGCGAGGATATCGGCAGTATCGTCGTTGA
Source organism: Halomonas sp. AOP13-D3-9 (assembly GCF_052379125.1). Lineage (NCBI taxonomy): Bacteria > Pseudomonadati > Pseudomonadota > Gammaproteobacteria > Oceanospirillales > Halomonadaceae > Halomonas > Halomonas sp. AOP13-D3-9. Next base: position 173,628 of record NZ_JBQSYH010000001.1, read on the forward strand.
TGATCAGGTAGGTTCTAGCGTTGCCTGTCTGCTCAAAGCGGATGGCTTTAGCAGGCTGGGTGAGGAAGCTTTCGACATCAGCGTTGCGGTGACAGGAAAATGTACTGAGAAGCTCGATGGTGGATGTCTCATCAAGCTCCTTCAGCAGGTCTCCGAGTTGGACAATCGTTGTTTTAATAGCTGAATTCCCCGTTTGTTTTCGGCCTCATAGTCACGCTTCTGAACCTTGATATGGCGGGGGGTCGCCAAATCCTGGTGAATCCGGTCAATGGATTGCTTATCGTTGACTACAAAGGTTTTATCAAAAGATGCAGTAGCCACTAGTTGGCACCTCCTATAAGTGGTTGCCAATAATATTGTAGCAGCTTTCAAAATCATGAAACAGGTCAAAAATTAACCAGGCGTTGCTCAGCATTCAAAGGTATCCAGAATGGCCTATGTGGGGCTTGGAAAATCGCAGAGCACATCGATTTCTCTAATCGTGCGTGTCGGCTGTTGGTTCTAACCCGCCCTCATCAAACAGCGAAAGCTGCTGGCGATTAGCGGGTGTTGCTTTTTTAGCGCGCCGAGCAGGCGGTCGGCGCTGGCTGGCGAGTTTATCCACAATCGCTTGGCTGGCTTCCCTTGCTTCTGGAGTGCGGCGAAGCTCATAGAGCACTTTCTTCCAGTGGCGTGCTTCGACCTCAAAATCGTTGGGGATTGGGTAGTTTACGCCAGGCTGAAAGTCGAACCGCTTTTGCAGGCTTTCCGGCAGTGCCCAGGGTTTGGCACGCCACTCCTGGGGCAGTGGCGTTAATTCCGGCACCCAGCGGGCGACAAACTCACCGGTGGGATCGTTATCCTCCGCCTGTTTGATGGGGTTATACACCCGCAGCGCGTTGGTGCCCGTGGCGCCTGCCTGCATCTGTACTTGAGGGTAATGAATGCCCGGCTCGAAGTCGGTAAACAGCCGCGCCAAGTGTAATGCTGGCTCGTACCAGTGCAGCCCCAGGCCGAAGGTGGCGTGGGAGATCAGCATGGCGCGCATACGGAAGTTGATCCAACCGGTGGCGATCAGGCTGCGCATACAGGCATCTGCTAACGGCACGCCGGTTTGCCCGCGCTTCCAGGCAATCAGGTTGGGGTGTTCCGGGTCGCGCTCCCGCAGGCCGCGCAACGCCGGGTGTAGGGTTTGTGACTCGATGCTTGGCTCGCTTTCCAGCTTTTGAATAAAGTGGCAGTGCCAGTGAAGCCGGGAGGCGAAGGCGCGCAGCGAGCGCGACCAAGCGGTGTCTTCCGCATGCTTTTTTCGTTGGCGGCGCAGTGACTGCACTACTTCTCGCATGGAGAGCGTGCCCCAGGCTAAGTGGGGCGACAGCCGGGAGCCAAATTCCCAGGCCAGCAGCGGTTTAGAAATAGAGCCGCGATAACGCCGCCCGCGCTGGGCAATAAAGCTGCGCCACAGAGCGCGGCCTTCGCTACGCCCGCCAGGCTGTCGCTCGGGGCAGGGCGTGGTATCAAACCCTAGTGTCAGGCTTTGAAGCTGATCAACGTCAATGTGGTGAAAGTCTTGCCACCCCTCGGTCACTTGAGCGTTTTGCGGGGCTGGGAAGGTAGGAGCGGTCATGAACGTTTCCCACTGCTTTTCCCATGCATCGTGCTCTACTACCCGGGATTTCAGGCCGCGTATTACGCCGTGCTGGCGTGCTTCATGCCATGGCGCGCCTTGCTGTTGGCACCATGCCTTGACGCTAAGATCGCGCTCAAAGCTCCAGGCGTTGCCGGTTTCTTCATGGGAGTGAAGAGCAAACTCGCCGTAATGGGTTTTCAGGGCGTCCAGCAAATCGACAATATCGCCTTGCCAAATACACAGCGGCAGGCCCAGTGTAGCCAGTGCGTTAGAAAGGTCGATAAGTGAATCAGCGGCAAACTGCCAGTGGCGCAGGGCACTATCCGGCGCATGCCACTGGCCGGGTTCAATCGCAAATATGGGCAGCACGGGGCCTGCCATGGCGGCGTTGGCAAGCGGCGCATGATCATGAATACGTAAATCGCGTTTGAACCAAATGACCTGAATGGGTGCCTTAGCCATTAGCCGTGAAGCCTATTCGTCACCAAACCATGACGTTACCATCAAGCCACCGTTTGCGTAATCAACCCAGCAGTATCCAATCATTAGGAGAGAGTAACTGTGTATATCGCCATGAACCGTTTTAGGATTGCTCCAGGCCGCGAAGAGGACTTTTTGGAGGTGTGGCGCAATCGTGATTCTCACCTGGACGAAGTGCCGGGCTTCAAGCAATTTAAGATGCTGCAAGGTGAAAGCCAGGAAGATCACACCGTGTTTATTTCCCACAGCGTTTGGGAATCGGAAGAGGCTTTCCGCGCCTGGACCAAGTCAGACGCGTTCCGTAAGGCTCACGCCAATGCCAAGTCGCCCGAGGGGATTTATCTCGGCCCGCCTAAGTTTGAAGGTTATGAGGTGGTGCTTTAATAGCCTTTTTGTAGCCTAATCAGACAAAGGCCAAGCCAATCGACAGCAGCACACTGTAGAGCAGCGTCGAAATAGCGGTTTTCTTCAACATGCCGGTCAGGATCTCGCCATCATGAATATGGCGTAGTGTTCTGGCGGCATCCGTTAGTGGCTTGGCCACCAGCAGGCAACTCCACCCCACCAGCGGTACAGGCAGCACGACTAGGTAAGTTAGCGTCAGCAGTAGCGCAACACCCAGTAGCGCCCAGTGGTAGGTGATCGCATTGGCGCGACCCAGCCGTACCGCCAGGGTGATTTTGCCGTTGCGTGCATCGCTTTCGATATCGCGCACGTTATTTACATTGAGCACGGCAGTTGCCAGCAGCCCGCAAGCGGCGGCGGGTAGCAACGGCAGCCAGTTTAGCTGGTGGGTGTGCAGGTAGTAGGTGCCTAGAACGCCTAACAGGCCGAAAAATATGAAGACGGCAATATCGCCAAATCCCCGGTAGCCATAGGGAGTACCGCCTAGCCCAACGGTATAGGTGACCGCTGCCAATAGCGCAGCCGCTCCTAACAGCATAAAGGTGACAATCTGCCCCCACTGGTTGCCAAAGGCGGTCACCAGCAATAACAGCCCTAACAGCGCTGCTACGATTGCCGTAATAACCATCCCTACGCGCATTGCCTGCGGCGTTAGCAAGCCAGAAGAGACCGCTCTAACCGGCCCAATGCGTGATTGGTCGTCGGCGCCAGAAGCCGCGTCGCCATAGTCATTGGCTAGATTAGAGAGTACCTGTAGCGCAATAGCGGTTAGTAGGGCTAGCAACAGCACCGCGCCATTAAAGGCATCCACGCTAGCCGCTAGCCCAGTACCCAATAGAATAGAGGCACACGCCAGCGGTAGCGTGCGAGGGCGTGCGGCTAACAGCCATGCTTGGTAGTAGCGGCGCTTACTGTTCTGTTCCATTACGTCGATATTCCTGTTGACCGTTTTCATTTAATAAACATTCGGAAATGTATGATTAACTGCTAAAAAGTAGATCTACGTCAAAATATGCCGCGTCATCTTGTCCCACACTGCAAGCACCCCTTGAGTAGGAGTTTACGCGATGATTGGCGACTTATTTAGACATAACAAATATATGGCGGTAGTTTGGTTGCTGCTAAGGCTCTATTTAGGCATCACTTGGCTGACGCTTGGTATTGGTAAGATAACCGGTGGCTTTAATGCCGAAGGCTTTCTGCGCAATGCCGTGGCCAATCCCGTGATGCGAGAAGGCAGCGCGGTTTACCCTAATTATGTCGCTTTCCTTGAGAACTTTGCGCTGCCCAACGCAGATTTGATCAATATTATGATACCGCTTGGGGAAGTGTTGGTTGGCCTGGGATTAATCGTTGGTGTGTTGACCTCCTTCGCTGCGTTTTTCGCCATTGTGATGAACATGTCCTTTTTGATGGCGGGCACCGTGTCTACTAACCCATGGATGATTGCGCTGACCTTCTTCTTGCTGGTGGCGGGTGCTAATGCCGGTCGGCTTGGCGGCGATCGCTGGGTACTACCCTATATCAAGAAGAAGCTAGGCTTAAGGTACCAAGCGGTCGCCAGCAGGTAATTGAAAACGCTGGCCTAACAGGCGAACTATGCAATCTAACCCTATTGAAGCCCTCAGGCATCAGCTTGCTACGCTTTGTGATGCCGCTCAGAAAGGGGTTATCCGCTTAAGTACCCCGTGTCAGGTGAACGACATGATGGGGTGGCTAAACTTGCAGAGCGTCTATCCCCGTCTCTACTGGCAATCACGTGATGTGGGTGCCGTTGAGTATGCGACGCTGGGGGCTGTTAACGCCTTTGATTCACTAGCTGCGCTGGAGGCTGGTCTTGCTGCGCTGAACGATATTGGCGGCCAGCAGCCCGACTTTTTTGGTGGCATGGCCTTCGACCCTGGCACGCCAGGATGGGCTCACTTTCCAGCCTGCCACTTTGTGCTGCCGCGTATCGAGCTGAAACGTCACAAAGGAGGCGCGACGCTATCACTGAATCTACGTTTCGATGACCGCTGCCCCAGTGCCGAAATCGCCCAGGCTCATGCCTGTTTAGACGCGTTGGTAGCAGAGCAGCCGCTGCCTCGCCTGCAGCCTTTGGTTTACCAGCGTGAAGACCGCCCCAGCCAACAAGAGTGGGCGACTTGGGTGGGGCTGGTGACGAACCCCGACCACCTACTGCATACGCCCAAGGTGGTGCTTTCTCGTGAAACACGGCTGACAACACCGCAACCCCCCAATCCCTGGGCGCTGTTGTCACGCTGGCAGTCGGGAGCTGCCGACTGTTTTCACTTTGGCGTCCAATTGACACCGAGCGAGGCATTCATTGGCTGCCCTCCCGAGCAGCTATATAAGCGTGAAGGCAGGCACTTAACCACCGAGGCGCTAGCCGGTACAACACGCCGCGGTCGTGATGCCGCACAAGACCAAGCGCTTGCCGCTGAGCTACTGGGTGATAAGAAAAACACGCTGGAAAACCAGTGCGTTTATCAGCAACTCCTGACCCAACTGGAGCCGCTTTCTTCACAAGTCCAAATGGGTGAGGCGCATATTGTTAAGCTGCGCTCGGTGCAGCATATTCGCCGACTGATCCACGCCGAATTACACCATAGCGTCACCGACCAGTCTTTGCTCTCCTTACTGCCACCGACTCCGGCGGTGGGCGGCGTTCCTCGCGAGTCGGCGCTAGCGTTTATTCGTCAGCATGAACGTCATCAACGTGGTTGGTACTCAGGGGTGTTTGGGAGAATCAGCCACGCCAGTAGCGACCTCGCCGTGACTATTCGCTGCGCCCATATCGATTCAGAAATGATCCGGCTCTATGCCGGTGCCGGCATTGTGGCGGGCTCCCAGCCGGACGAAGAGTGGCGGGAGCTGGATACTAAAATCGCCGATATCATGTCGCTGCTAGGGATGGGATAACACGTATGACAGCTTCTACATCGAGCGGTTTTGCGCAAGCGCACGCTACCTTTAATCATGTTTGGGCGGCGCTAATGTTGGAGGAGCTTTATCGCTTAGGCGTGCGCGATGTGGTGCTGGCGCCCGGCTCGCGCTCATCTCCGCTGACCATGGCCGCCAGCGAGCATGTTGGGTTGCGCTGCCACTGCCATTTTGACGAGCGTGGGCTGGGCTTTATGGCGCTGGGTATTGCCCGGAGCAGTCACCGGCCCGTGGTGGTGATTACTACCTCAGGCACCGCCGTGGCCAACCTCTATCCGGCGGTGGTGGAAGCCAACCTGCTCGGCGTGCCGCTGATTGTGCTCTCCGCTGACCGCCCCATTGAGCTGCTGGATAACGGCAGCAATCAGGCAATCGACCAGCGGGATATCTTCTCCCGCCACACGATTGTTCACCACGACTTGCCGCCGCCCGATGCCGAGATAAAAGCAGCATTTGTACTTAGCACTATTGACCAAGCGGTTGATCAGCAGCGCCGCACCCCTGGCCCCATCCATATCAACTGCCGTTACCGCGAGCCCCTTTACCCAGGCGACGCCTTGGTGGATGCCAGTGACTATCTCGCCCCGCTGGGGCGCTGGCTGACGGACTCCACGCCTTGGAGTGATTGGTCATGGGGTGATGGACCGGCAAGCGCCACCATTCCAGCGCTTAGTGATGTATGGGAAGCATTTGCCCAGCAGCGCGGAATTATCGTCGCGGGTAGCATTGATGACCCGCAACAGGCGCAGCAAGTGGTAGCGCTCTCCAAGCAACTGGGCTGGCCGCTACTGGCGGATGTGCAGAGCCAGGTGCGTTTTGATCCTCATAACCTGATCCATTTTGATTTGGCGCTCCATGACGAACGCTTTAGCGCGGAACTGGCTAAGGCAGAGGTGGTGCTGCAGTTTGGTGGACGGTTAATTTCCAAGCGACTCACGCAGTTTATTGCCCAACAGCCCTGGCAGGATGTCTGGCTGGTTGATCCGCTGCCCCTACGGCTTGATCCTGATTACTGCGTTAAACGCCGTTTGATAAGCTCGCCCGCGGATTTTATAGCTGGCTTGCCGAACATTTCCGAACAAACGCCTTGGCATCAGTTGGATAGCCTTCAGCGCCGTACCAGCCAGTTTGTAGAAGAGCAGTGCGTGACATTCTCAGAGCTGGGTATTTGTCACCAGCTGGCGCAACTGGCGGAAGGGCAGCTGTTTATCGGTAACAGTCTGCCTGCAAGGCTCATGAATATGCTGGGAACACACCGCCAAATGCCGCTGCGGGTATTGGCCAATCGCGGCGCGTCTGGCATTGATGGCTTAATCGCCACGGCCTATGGCGTCAGCTGCACATGCTCAGCACCCACTACCATTGTGCTGGGAGATACCAGCGCACTGCATGATCTCAATAGCCTCGCACTGTTAAAGCAGGCAGCGCAGCCCCTGGTGGTGGTGATACTTAACAATGATGGCGGCAGTATTTTTCATATGCTGCCGGTGCCCAAAGAGGGGGAACTGCTGGAGCGCTATTATCGCCAGCCCCACGGGCTGAATTTTGAGTATGCGGCCAAGATGTTTGGGCTTGGTTATTCAGCGCCCAGCTCATTGGAGGCCTTCGCGGCGGCTTATACCCAGGCGTTAGAGTCGGGCGTTACGTTGATTGAGGTTAACGTGCCCCATCGGCAGGTCGCCGATGATCTTAAGGCCCTTGGCGCAGCGATTCGAGGGGCACCGCGTGAGCAGTAAACCTCAGCAGGCGCCGACTCTGGTACTGCTCCATGGCCTGCTGGGCGATGATCAGGATTGGGTTGAGGTCATCGCTGGCTTGGAAGGCATTAACTGCCTCGCGCTGGATTTGCCCGGCCACGGCCAGAATCATCAGGTACAGGTAGCCTCTTTTGAAGCGTTTCATCACTGGCTGAGCGATACGCTGATAACCCACGGTGTAAGCCGTTACTGCCTGCTGGGTTACTCCCTGGGCGGGCGTTTGGCGCTGTACCACGCCAGCCGCCAACCGCCGGGTCTGAAAGCACTTTGGTTGGAGAGCGCTCACCCTGGGCTACCCGCCTGTGAGCGTCCTGGCCGTATTGCTCATGATGAACGCTGGGCGCTTCGCTTTGAGAAGGAGCCGTTGGAAGACGTACTTATCGATTGGTATCAGCAGCCGGTGTTTGCCGATCTCACCGACGTTCAGCGCAGTCGGCAAATGCAACGCCGTCTCGCGAATCACGGGCCAGCCGTCGCCAACATGCTGCGGTCTACTTCCTTGGGTCACCAGCCCTCGCTATGGTCGTGGTTGGAGAGCACCCTTCTGCCGGTTAGCTACTTTTCGGGCCAACGGGACGCCAAGTTCCACACTCTGGCAACGCAACTAACAACGATGGCCCCGCGCCTGCGCCATATCACGCTGGAGGGGGGCCATAATCTTCATGCTGAGCAACCAGAGATGATTGCTCAGCAGCTCAACACTTGGTACCTAGGCTAGTGTTTATCAACTGATCAGCATAAGCCAGGGCAGGCCGATCACCAGCCAAACCACCAGGAAAAGCAGCCCGAAAATCGCCCCTAGCCGCCAAAACAGTGCGCTGGGTAAGTAGCCGCTGCCGTAGTAAACCGGGCTAGGCCCAGTGCCGTAGGGGGTGAGAATGCCCATAAAGCCGAGGGTGGGGAGTAGCAGCAGGATAAACATCTGCATATCCAGCCCGGCAATACCCGATGCCGCCGCCAGAATCACCGGCAGTAGGGCGGTCACGTGGGCCGTCACGCTGGCAAAGAAGTAGTGCAGTAGGTAAAAAATAACCACTAGCGCCACCATGGCCATCACTGGGTCGAAGTGGCTTATCTGCCCACCCACCACACCGCCAAACCAGTTAACGAATCCTACTTGACTGAGTCCGCCTGCTAGCGCCACCAGGGTGGCAAACCACACAAAGGTATTCCAAGCCGCACGATTGTTAAGAATATCGTCCCAGCTAATGATGCTTGTTAACAGCATGCCGCAGATGACCACTAGGCCTACCAGTGAGCCGGAGATGATGCTGCCAGCAAAAATCCACAGCAGCAGCGCAGTGACCACCATAACGACCAGCATGATTTCATGGCGGGTCAGTGCGCCCAGCTTGGTTAACTCCTTGCCGGCCCAGTCGGAAATTTCATCGCCCGCCTTCACTTCGGGGGAACATAGCCAATAGCTTAGCAGCGGCACCAGCAGTAACAGCAGAATGCCCGCTGGCACGACCGCCATAAACCACTGCCCCCAGTTGATTTGGATGCCGGTGGTACTTTCGGTTAGCGCGATAGCCAATAAGTTGGGGGCCAGGGCGGTCAAAAATAGCGAGCTGGTCACGCAGGTAGAGGCCAGTGCTGTCCACATCAAAAAGCTACCCATGCGCTTCATGCTGGGGTCATTAGGGTGCGAATCGTAAAGCGGTGGCAAGTTACGAATCACCGGGTAGATCGTGCCCGCACTGCGCGCCGTATTAGAGGGCGTAAAGGGCGCGAGAATGCCATCGGCAATCATCACCGCGTAGCCAAGGGTCAAGGTTCTCTTACCCATTGCCTTGACCAGCCAGAGGGAAATTCGTCGACCTAGGCCGGTTTTTTCGTAGCCCAGGGCAAACATAAAGGCACCAAAAATCAGCCATACGGTAGAGTTGGTAAAGCCCGACACCGCCCAGGAAAAGGCTTGGCCAGCGGGGTTGAAACCGTTAACGGCGAGCTGTTCGGGAGAGAACAACACCCACCTTGAAAGTAGCGCCACTAGGGTAACGCCGATCAGACCCACCACCGCGCCCGGTAGTGGTTCAAGAATCAAACCCACCACGCAGCCCAGGAAAATGGCTAAAAAATACCACGCATGAGGCGCAAGCCCCGGGGGAATGGGGATCAGCGCGACGATGATAGTGACTGCTAGCGGTGCTAACAGTTTCCATCGCGGTGAGGGTTGAGCATTCGTCGTCATGCGGCACCTCTCTTTAGTTTTCTTGAGCCTGTCTGGGCTTCTTTTATTGCCTGGTATTGCTTGGCGGATAGCTATCTGCCTTGCAGTGAGTGGCTTGAAGAGTAGGGGCTGCGGCACGCGGGGAACAGCAATACCCGCTCGATCTCCCACTTGCTTGACGCACGTCAATAGTTCTTTGGACTAATGAGCAGGGCCTGCCAAGGGCGTGGTAAGTTCGAATAATGAAAGGGCACCGAAGAGTGCCGCCAGTACCACCTTTGACTTGGCTAATGGAAGGGGTTGTCATGCAGCAGCGAGATTTCGATATCGTCATTGTCGGTGGGGGCGGCGCAGGCTTACGTGCTGCTATTGGAGCTGCCGAGCAGGCTAAAACCCAGGGCGCCCCTCAGCGTATTGCGCTGCTCTCCAAGGTGTACCCCATGCGCTCCCATACCGTTGCCGCGGAAGGCGGAGCGGCGGCGGTTACCAGTGAAGAAGACTCCCATCAGGCGCATTTTGATGACACCGTTTCCGGCGGTGACTGGCTGGTTGAACAGGGTGTCGTCGACTACTTTGTTCACCACGCTTACCAAGAGCTGGTGCAGATGGAGCGCTGGGGCTGTCCCTGGAGCCGTAAAGACGATGGCCAAGTGCAAGTACGCCGCTTTGGGGGCATGAAAACCGCCCGCACTTGGTTCGCCGCCGACAAAACCGGCTTCCATATGCTCCACACCCTATTTCAAACCTCGCTGAAATATCCCGAGATCGAGCGTTTCGACGAGTACTTCGTGCTCGACCTGGCGGTTCACGAAGGCGCAGTGATTGGTGTGATTGCGCTACAAATCGCCACTGGCGAATTAACCGTGCTGCGCGCCAAAGCGGTGATTCTGGCCACCGGCGGCGCGGGGCGTTTATTCCGTTTCAACACCAATGCGGGCATTGTTACCGGCGACGGTATGGCGATGGCTTATCGCCACGGTGTGGCACTGCGGGATATGGAGTTTGTTCAGTATCACCCCACCGGCCTGCCCGGCTCCGGCATTTTGATTACCGAAGCGTGCCGGGGTGAAGGGGGGATTCTGCTAAACAAAGATGGCTATCGCTATCTGCAGGATTATGGCCTTGGCCCGGAAACACCGCTTGGCAAACCGGAAAACAAGTACATGGAGCTAGGCCCTCGGGACAAACTCTCCCAGGCTTTCTGGCAGGAGCAGCAGGCAGGCCGCACCGGCAAGTTTGGCGACAGCGATGTGGTCTATCTTGATCTGCGCCACTTGGGTGAAAAGACCATTCTGGAGCGCCTGCCGTTTATCTGCGAGCTGGCCAAATCCTATATCAACGTCGACCCGGTGAAAGAGCCCATCCCCATTCGCCCAGCGGTTCACTACACCATGGGCGGTATTGAAACCAACCCCCAGTGTGAAACTTCCATTGCCGGGCTGTACGCCGCCGGGGAGTGTGCTTCGGTGGGCTTGCACGGCGCCAACCGTTTGGGCTCTAACTCGCTAACTGAGCTATTGGTGTTTGGCCGCCTGGCCGGTGAGCAGGCCAGTCAGCGTGCGGCGCAAACAGAGTGGGCCGATGAGCGCCTGCTGGAAGCCCAGGGCGACCGCCAGCAAGCCAAGCTGCTGCGGCTATGTGACGGAACGGGGAGCGGCGAGAACTGGGTAGAACTCAAGCACGCCATGGTGCAGGCCATGGAGAGCGGCTGTGGGATTTACCGCACCGAAGAGGGCATGCGCCATTCGCTGGATACCATGCGCCAACTGCGTGCGCGCTTCAACGAGATCCGCGTTAACGATACCAGCAAGATTTTTAATACCGAGTTACTGGAATGTCTTGAACTGGAGTGTGGCCTGGATATTGCCGAAGCCTCCTGTTTGGGCGCGCTTGAGCGCCGTGAGTCCCGCGGTGCCCACCAGCGCTTGGATGAAGGCATGCAGAAACGCGATGACGTTAACTACCTTAAGCATAGCCAGGTGTTCTACCAAGGCGATGCCCATGCCGAGCTGCGCTGGCAGGACGTCGATGTGCAATTCTCTGCCCCGGCGGAGCGGGCCTATGGCGATGCGGGCAAGGGGGAGAAGGTATGAGTACCGATCAGATTACTGCCAAGCGTGTTAGCGCTGATAACACCAGCACCAAGCATATCAGCGTCAAACGCTACCTGCCGGACACCTCGACTGAAACGTACTGGCAGGAGTACGACCTGCCGGTGGATGACAGCACCTCGCTGCTGGATGCCCTTAACCACATCAAGGAGCAGCTCGATAGCACGCTGAGCTACCGCTGGTCTTGCCGTATGGCGATCTGTGGCTCCTGCGGGGTGATGGTGAACGGCATTCCCAAGCTGGGCTGTAAAACCTTCCTGCGCGATTACGAGGGTGATATTCGTATCGAGCCGCTGGCCCACTTCCCCGTGCAGCGGGATCTGGTGGTGGATATGGCGATCTTCCTGGAACACCTGGCGGCGGTTAAGCCCTATCTGATTGACAATAATCCGGTAAAACCCTACGACCCCAAGGCGCCGGAAACCTATCAGCAGACACCAGAGCAGCTGGAGCGCTACAAGCAGTTCGCTAACTGCATCAACTGTGGGCTTTGCTACTCCGCCTGCCCGCAGTTTGGGCTTAATCAAGAGTTCCTCGGCCCGGCAGCGCTAACGCTAGCTCACCGTTACAACCTGGACAGCCGCGACCATGGCAAAAAGGAGCGTATGGCCGAGCTTAACCGCCACGACGGCGTATGGAGCTGCACCTTTGTGGGCTTCTGCTCGAAGGTGTGCCCCAAACACGTTGACCCCGCAGCCGCGGTAAATCAGGGCAAAGTCGAGGCCGCCAAACACACGCTTATTGCGTTGTTTAAAGGGTAGGAGAACGAATATGGATAAGTCGACATCGCAACGCCTGCCGCCGCTAAAACGCAACTGGTGGCTGAAACACCGCTTTTTCAAGCTCTATATGCTGCGCGAAGCCACGGTGCTACCGCTGCTGTTTTTTACCCTCTGTTTACTCGCCGGTATGGTTGCTCTGTTGCAAGGGGCGGAGAGTTGGCAGGGGTGGATCGCCTTTATGGGCTCCCCCATCGTACTGCTACTGAACCTTATCGCATTGGCTGCCAGCCTGTTCCACGCCGCTACTTTCTTTGCGCTGTTCCCACGGGTGATGCCGATCCGCATTGCTGGGCATAGCCTGCCCGATCAGGCCATTGTTGCTGGGCAGTGGGCGGGCGTAGTCGTGGTCGCGCTGCTATTTTTCTGGCTATTGGGGAGGAGTGGGGCATGAACATGAACAAACATGATGTTCAGCATAAACAAGCCTTTGATGAGCCGCTTTGGTGGGGGCTATTTAGCGCGGGCGGCGTCTGTTTCGCAGTTTTACTGCCCGCCGTCATTCTGTTTATCGCCGTTCTACTGCCCCTGGGCCTGCTGCCCGCTGAGGCGCTGAGCTATGAGCGAGCATCATCGCTGCTGTTTAGTGTGCCAGGCTTTCTGTTTGTTGGGGCGGTGGTGTGTCTGCCACTATTTCATGCTGCCCACCGCCTGCGCCATGGGATGTTTGATATCAGCGTGGGCAGTGACGCACTCAATAAGAAGCTGATGTACGGTGGGGCGGCGCTGTTGAGTGTTTTGGCGTTGGGCATCGTTGTGGCGGGTTTCCTTCGCTAAACGGCGCCTTGTCATCACCTTAACCCTGACAGATAAAAAAAGAGACTGGCATGATTAAAGGACTCACTGAAGCGGAACTCTACGCGGCGATTGAGTGGCAGGATCACTCAAGCGACTATCAGGATATTCTGTATCACACCTCGCAAGAGGGCATTGCCCGCATCACCATCAACCGCCCCGAGGTGCGCAACGCCTTTCGCCCGCTAACGGTGAGCGAGATGATCCAGGCGCTAAGCCGGGCGCGCTACGACAGCGCCATTGGCGCGATTATTATTACCGGTGCAGGTGACAAAGCGTTCTGCTCTGGTGGCGATCAACGTATTCGTGGCGACTACGGCGGTTACCAGGACGAAGAGGGCGCCCATCACCTTAACGTGCTGGACTTCCAGCGCGATATTCGCACCTGTCCTAAGCCGATTATCGCCATGGTGGCCGGTTACGCCATTGGCGGTGGCCATGTGCTGCATATGATGTGCGATCTGACCATTGCCGCCGATAACGCCATTTTTGGCCAGACTGGCCCTAAAGTCGGCTCTTTTGATGGTGGCTACGGCGCCTCTTATATGGCGCGCATTGTGGGCCAGAAAAAGGCCCGGGAAATCTGGTTCCTATGCCGTCAGTATGATGCTGCCCAAGCGCTGGAAATGGGGCTGGTCAACCATGTGGTGCCCCTGGCAGAGTTGGAAAAAGAGAGCGTACGCTGGTGCCGCGAGATGCTGCAGAACAGCCCGATGGCACTGCGCTGCCTGAAAGCCGCCCTCAATGCCGACTGCGATGGGCAAGCCGGGCTGCAGGAGCTGGCGGGTAACGCCACCATGCTCTTCTATATGACCGAAGAGGGGCAGGAGGGGCGCAATGCCTTTAATGAAAAGCGCCGCCCGGACTTCTCCCGCTACCCGCGCAACCCATAATGCAGCTGGCGCTTTACCGCTACTCGCTACCGTTTCGCCAGCCGCTGATGTTTAAAGGCCAGCGGCTGGCCAGCAGAGAAGGGCTACTCGTTTCCATCAATGGCCAGTGGGGCGAGATAGCCCCGCTGCCTGGCTTCTCCACAGAAACCCTCGCCGAAGCAGAAGCTGAAAGCTTGGCTTGCCTTGCCGCCATCACGCGCGGTGATAAAGCCACACCAACGTTACCCTCAGTGCAGTTTGGGTTCGACTGTGCTCAGCGCCAATGGCCTGCAAATCTTCCCGTGCCTTTGCCGCCTTATCCGCTGCTTCAAGGGGCGCCTGCGGCGCTGTTAGCCAATCTTGATAATATCGTAGCCGGTTGGGGGGATTTACCGCCGACTCGGCTCAAACTAAAAGTGGCGCGCTACGCCATGGCAGAGGAGCTGGCGCTGATTAACCAGCTGGCTACTCGGCTACCCACCACCCAACTGATTCTGGATGCCAACGGCGGTTGGACGCGGGAAGAAGCTCAGCGTTTGTGTGAGCGCCTACCCCTTAAACAGATCGATTACCTGGAAGAGCCCTGCGCCGCTTTTGCGGACAGCATCGCCGTGGCTGAGGCAACGGGAGTCTCCATCGCTCTGGACGAAACTCTATCCTGCGGGGAAGCATGGCACTATCACCCGCAGCTTAAAGCTCTGGTGATCAAACCCACCTTGATTGGCTCGCTAAGTGCCTGCGAAGCGCTCGTTAAACGGGCGCGAGCGGATAATCTGCGTGTAGTTATCTCTTCCAGCTTTGAGTCTGATCTAGGCCTTGGGCAGCTTGCCCGTCTAGCAAGCGAGTGGGCGCCGAATGAGCCGCCGGGGCTGGATACGGGCCATTGGCTCACCGAGCGAATGATAACTGCCAGTGGCGAGGTGATTACAGATAGTCTGAAATGTCTTTACCTTAACTGCTGAGCGTTTCCGCCATTAACTCCTCTCCCGATAGCATTAACAGTTTATTCGCACTACAGATCCTCAGTTTTATTAGTATTAGTATTTACTGCACAAGGTTAACCTGATATGTTTAATGATAATCAGTTAAGTCTTGCTCAAATGAGCCGAGACGGATGAAGTTGACTATTCGTTAAGCCAGCTTCCTTCTATGGGTTATCAGGGAAATTATACTGCCATGGAACAAGCCAAGTTGGGCGATCAGGTTGCCTGCCGCTGTAATGGAGGCCCTCACCGCATTGTTAGTGCAGCCTCTACCACCTTTGTTGATGGGTTACCCGCTGCCCGCGTGGGTGACCGTAGCTCCTGCGGTGCCAGCATCGTCAGCGGCCTCGACTGGTATCCCATTGAAGGTGCCGCAGCCGCTATTCACGGCAGCGAGACCTCATGCGGAGGGGTGGTGATTGCGGCTGCTAGTGCGATCACTGGTCAACCAAGAGGTGGTGCAAGCACCACATCACTCCCTACCGTTCAGCCGCCGCGTTACAACCGGCGAGTGGTGTTTCGTGATGAATTCGGCGCTCCTCTTGCTCATGAATCTTACCGACTGGTGCTAGAAGGTGGTGATACAAAAGAGGGGCAAACCAATGCCCAAGGTGAAGCAGAACTAATGGATTCAGATCTTGCCGCCAAGGTGGTCGATATTCTGATCAGAGGGAATTGATATGGCCGAGTGGCAACGTATAGCGCAAACCGTCACCACCCCAGCCACGCTGGATGATCCCTTCATTGTTACGGTTCCCTGCCCGGTTACGGTTCCCTGCCCGCATAGAGATCAAGCGCTGGAAGTCGCTACCTGGATCGTCGAGGAAATTCAGATCAATGTAGAATCCGCTGCTGCTCAGCGCATAAAGCAGCAGAATGCTTACAGCGCTCAGGAGGCAATGGAGCGTTGGCGGAGGGAAGGTGAGTCACTAAATAGCGTTCAGCGTCTCGCACGTGGTATGGCAAGGCCGAATTTTATGCAAATCGAACGGCACGCCCGCAGAGCGGCACTGGCCAGTTGGGCTTTGCTGGTGAGGGAAGGAGGAGTTTGGGACCACAAACCAGATTTCCACAAAGGTGGAAAGAAGGGCGATGAGTTCGACTCCAGGGGAGTCTCAGCATATCCGTGGCACCATAAATACCAGGGCTATGAGTATTTTTATGATATCTGGTCCAATATTCACTATGGTTACGTTGGTCGTTACATCGGCTTTTCTGAGGATATTTTACTAGACGGTGCTGGCTTGGCGCAGTATCTAGTTGATCGTATGAAATCTGATGTATCACCCACTGACCGCGGCGAAGTCAATGGGTATCGGCGCTTTGATGATGTCACCGACCATCTTTCGGTTAGCTTGGGCATATCACTGTCCGAGCGTTTTACCCCGCAACAGTTAACTGGTTCTCTGTTAATGGATGAAATTGCTCAAGTAGATTATCCAATTGAAGTCGGCTCCAAAGAACAACACAGCTGCCAAATAGCTAGGCGACGTGCAGCGGGAAGTAGATGAAGAAATGTACAGATAACGAGGAGTTATATAAATATGGAGAAAAATACTAATGCATCTTTATCGTCGTAAAAGTGTGATCTTGCCGTTATTGATAGTTGTCAGCTTTCTTGCTTGGCAGAGCTATTTAAAGATTGTTGAAAACCATCGGCCAAGCCTGAAAGAAACACAAGCTCTAACTGAAATCGCAGATCAAGTCTACGCTATTATGCTTAACAACGATTTAGATTGGGTGGCAATAAAAAATGGGGGGGTAGATACAGAGTCGTTACAAAAAGATATCTTTAATGCGATTATAAAAAATATAGAAAGTGTCAATGATAAAATCAATGAAGCAACATTCTCATACCAATGCAGAGATAAGTGCTATTTCACCGCTAATTTTTATATTGATATACCCCCTCCTAGAGTTATTGATGGGCCTTACCGCTATCTTCAGTATAATCCTGATGGTCATTTGAAACGTGTAGTGCACCCAGAGTATCGTCAAAATAAATTAACCGAATTTCAGCAGTATAATCAATACGGATGGAATGAAGAGTTTGTTCATTCTATATCTGAAGCGCGAAAAGAAGACGTTGGCAAAGTGTATTTTTTTTGTGAACCTTTAGAGCAAGAGCACTGGCATTTTTGTCGTGGTGAGTACCTTTGATGTTTTTTTATTGTTGCGTTGCGTTGCGTTGCGTTGCTTTGAGGTGACTATTTGTCAACGTAGTAGGGTTTTTTAATTAAAGATTTATATCAAATAGCGGCGAGTAGGAAAGGTTAATGTCAATTTATCACCGTAAATTTATCATAGTCCCACTAATTGTCATCGTCAGCTTTCTTATCTGGAAAAGATATATTTATAGTGTAATGGATTATCGACCTGACCCGAAGCTCACTGAGAGTGCTGAAGTGCTTTTCGATTTTATAGATGAAAACGACATATTGAAAATTATAGTAGAAAATGGAAAAGCCGAGACCTATGTACGTGATGGCAGGTTTCATGCCAAACCGATTGCACTAGAGAACCATATTCCTAGCTCGGCCATAAAGAGCATAGAAGCATCAAGTATTAATATAAAAAAGCGCTAGTTTTACAAAGATTTGCGGACACTTTCCAGAGTGCTATTTTGAAGCTTTTTTGAGAATAAGCAGACCTTTTGAAGTCAAAGGTTTTCCATTATACACACCTTGGTGGTATCTAAGGTATTCTCCTAGTGGGGCATATTTTGAGGAGGGGGTAGTTCCTTCTCTAGCAGATGCTCTCGAGAACCCCCAAGAAACCAGTCCCTTAAAAGATGGTTATTTATTCTGTGAGGCTACAGAGTTAAGGCACTGGTATCTCTGTACAGGTAAATATCTCTAATGGTATAGCCGATGTCACCCCCTGATTGAGTAGCACCTTCTATAGAAGAAACCATTAAAGAGAAAAGAGATTCTAATAACCTACAGAATGGGGTGCGAACCCTCAGAGCTGAAGCACTAATACCTGTACACAGGACTTCATGCAAGTTAACGTTGTGTTAAACCAGCTTGCTTGCAAAATGAATATAGGTAGCAAGGACAACTCTGCATGATAGATACCTGCCCCATCCACTACTGGGCCAAAGAGACCCCTGAGCATATTGCGGTAGAGGCTGGCTCCGTGCGTCTTAGTTACCGAACCCTCAATCGCCGGGTGGCGTCTTTAGCGCAGCAACTGAAGCGCGCAGGTTTTGTGCCCGGTGATCGCTTAGTTGTGCCCGCTAAAGGGGCTCTTAAATCCTTGCTGTTGGCGTGGGCCTGCCTACGGGCAGGGGTTATTTTTTGTCCGTTTAACCCTGTGTTCCCTATTTCCCAGCAGCTCACTCTAGCCAAACGCCTGCAGGCTGGGCGGGTTTGCCAAACGGAAAGCGACCATCATTACCCTGCCGAGCTTACACCGGTTAGCTTCGATTTTTTGGCGGAAGCCGATGTGAGGGAGCCTCCGGTGCTGGATAGCAACCAGCTGTGCAACACGATTTTTACCTCCGGCTCCAGCGGTACGCCCAAGGCGGTGCTGCACCGCGTGGGGAATCATTTGGCATCTGCCCGTGGTTCGGCGTCGTTGATTCCCGTTGATCAAAACAGTGGCTGGCTACTGTCGCTGCCGCTGTTTCATATCGGTGGCTACGCGATCTCGTTCCGGGTCTTTCTTGCTGGTGGGCGGGTGATCCTCAACGATGCTCCCGATACGCTGGCGGAGCGCCTGGAGCAGCAGGCGATTAGCCATCTTTCCCTGGTGCCTACACAACTGTGGCGGCTGCTGCAGGCGGGCTTTACGCCTAAGCGCACCCCGCTGCGTGAGCTGCTGCTTGGTGGTGCGGCGATTCCTGCGCCGCTGGTGGCGCAGATGACATCGCTAGGGCTAACGCCGAAAGTTAGTTATGGGCTATCCGAGATGGCTAGCCAAGTCTGCACCGGCACTCCTACCGCACCGGGCGTCGTCGGTAGGCCGTTGCCGGGCCGTGAGGTTAGGGTCATCGGTGGGGAAATCCAGCTACGCGGCGAGACCCTGTTCTGCGGCTATTTGAATGATGACGTGGTTGATCCAGCCCTCAACGCAGAAGGCTGGTTTGCTACCCGCGACAAGGGCCACTTCAATGCGGACGGGGCGCTCGTGGTGGAAGGGCGACTCGATAACGGCTTTATCTCCGGTGGCGAGAATATCCAGCCGGAAAGCATCGAGCAGCGCTTGGTCGACCACCCCAGCATCGCCCAGGCACTGGTGGTAGCGGTGCCCCACCCCGAGTGGGGCGAGCGCCCGGTGGCGTTTGTCGATTGGCATGGGGAGGCGGTAACAGAACAAGCACTAAACGCCTGGGTGCGGGAGGCGCTGCCCGGCTTTATGGTGCCCGATGCCTGGCTGGCCTGGCCGCCGGGGGTGGGCTTTAAGCCCTCCCGCAAGCAGTTTGCTGAGCTGGCGCGAAAGCAGTTGGTTAATAAGTAGCCAGCTAGTGTGGTTATGCTATTCCTGATGGTGTCAGTGGCGGCAAGTAGCGCTCCAGCAGTTGGGCAGCATGTAATACCTTAAGGTCTTGATATTTGTCTGCTACAAGGTGCAAGCCTACCGGCAGCCCCTGGTTATCCAGCCCGCAAGGCATGGAGGCGGCAGGCTGTTGGGTAAGGTTGAAGGGGTAGCTAAACGGCGTCCAGTCCATCCAGTCTTTATAGCGCTCGCCCGGTGGCACGTTGTGGCCCGCGGCAAAGGGCGCAATGGGCATTGTAGGCGTGACCAGCAAATCATAGCGTTTATGAAACGCCACCATCTGCGCCGTTAATTCGCTGCGCTCACGCCGGGCGGCGAGGTAGGCGGAAAGCGATACATCCTGCCCGCGTCGTGCGATATCCAGAAACCCAGGGTCGAGTGCTGCCTGCTGTTGTTCGTTGAGTTTTTCGAGTGCTTGGGTGGCGCCCGCAAACCACAGCGTATTAAACGTCTTAAGCGGATCACTAAAGCCAGGGTCAATTCGCTCTACCGTCGCGCCCAATGCTTCTAAATGGGCCACGGCTTCCTCAACCCGCTGGGCAATATCCGGGGCTACTTCTACATAGCCAAGGTTGGCGCTAAAGGCGATGCGCCAGCCGCGTAGGTCAGCAGGGGGCGGCGTAAGCCAGTCTGGCCCGAGTGGATTACCGGAATAGCCATCCCGAGTATCGGGCTGCGCCATCACGCTAAGCATCAGCGCGCTATCGGCTGCCGAGCGGGTCATTGGCCCCAGGTGAGAGAGCGTACTCATGGCGCTGGCGGGCCACTGGGGCACCCAGCCAAAGGTGGGTTTAATGCCAAAGGTGCCGGTGAAGCTGCACGGTATGCGGATTGAACCACCCGCGTCGCTGCCCTGGTGAAGCAGGCCCAGATTGAGCGCAGCGGCAGCCCCCGCGCCGCCGGATGACCCCCCTGGTGTGAGATCAGTGTTCCAGGGGTTGCGGGTAATACCGTGCAGCGGATTGTCGGTGACCCCTTTCCAGCCAAACTCCGGCGAAGTGGTCTTGCCAATCACGATAGCCCCGGCATTACGCAGATGACGGCTAATTGGCGAATCCACCTCCCAAGGGCCATCTGGGGTGGTGGTCGTTGAACCCAGGCGGGTGGGCAGCCCTTTGGTTAAGGTTAAATCCTTAATGGTAACGGGGATGCCGTCCAGCGGGCCGCAGGGTATGCCTGTTTGCCAGCGTCGAGCGGATTCTGCTGCTAATCGGCGGGCCTCTTTGCCGTTAATACAGGTGAAGGCATTGACCTTGGGGTTATCCCGTTCAATACGCGCTAAGCAGTCATCTACCAGTGCCTCCGGCGAGAGCGATTCTTCGCCGAAACGAACCAATGCCTGTACGGCCGTTAGTGTTTCAAAGGTATCGGCCATGATTACTCACCCTTCTCAACGCCGGCCGCTTCAAGCATCGCGTGCAGTAGCACGTTACAGCCTGCATGCACGTGCTCAGGTGTCGCGCTTTCGATTTCGTTATGACTAATACCATCCTTGCAGGGAATAAAGATCATCGCAGCAGGGGCAACGCGGCCAACAAACATGGCATCGTGCCCAGCACCGCTGATGATATCCATATGCGACAGCTGGAGCTTTTCGGCTGCCTGGCGTACGGTATCAACACACGCTTTATTGAAGTGTTCAGGTTCAAAGTCTGCGGTGGGGGTTAGCTCGTACGCCAGCCCGTGACGTTGGCAAATTTCCTCAACGGCTGCGGCAACGGAATGTCCCATTTCGATAAGCGCTTCAGGCTCCCAGTGACGCATATCCAGGGTCATTTTGACCTGGCCGGGAATCACATTGCGCGAACCTGGGTGAAGCGTCATACAGCCGACCGTGCCGCGACCGTGGGGTTGATGTTCAAAAGCGATACGGTTGAGCGCTTGGGTGACTTCGGCTGCGCCCATCATGGCATCCCGACGTAGGTTCATCGGTGTAGGGCCTGCGTGGGCTTCAAGTCCGGTCAGGGTTAAATCAAACCACTTCTGACCAAGCCCACCGATAACCACGCCAATGGTCGTGTCGGTATCTTCCAGGATCGGCCCCTGCTCAATATGGGGTTCAAAGTAAGCTTTTATCTCATCTGGCGAAACGCTGTCGCTGCCGCGGTAGTGAATGGCGTCCAGTGCATCGCTTACCGTGACGCCATCGGCGTCGGTGCGCGCCATCATGGCGTCAAACGCCAGCTCGCCGGTGAATACGCCAGACCCCATCATGCAGGGTGGGAAGCGGCAACCCTCTTCGTTCGTCCAGGCGACGACTTCGATAGGGGATTGCGTAGTGATGTTGTGCTGGTTAAGGGTGCGAATTACTTCCAGACCGGAGAGTACGCCAAAGCAGCCATCATACTTACCGCCAGTGGGTTGGCTATCCAGGTGGCTGCCCGCCATTACCGTTTTGGCGTTGGGGTCGCTGCCTTCGCGGCGGGCAAAGATATTGCCGATATTATCAATGCGAATTGTGCAGCCTTCGGCGCGACACCACTGGATAAACAGGTCGCGCCCCTGGCGTTCTAAATCGGTAAGCGCTTGACGGTTCACCCCGCCTTTGGGTGTGGCGCCTAGTTTGGCCATCTCCATTAGCGATTCCCATAGGCGGTCGCTATCAGTACGTAGGTCGGTGCTATCTTTGCTGGGCGTAACGTAGGTGTTCATTTCACTCTCCTCGCAAGATTAAACGGATGCATTTTCCGTCGCTAGGTCGTGTAGCTTGGAACGGTGATTCTGAAGGTTGGGAGAATCGTTGCTGATCAGCATCTGCGCGGCCATTTCCGCTTCCAGCGCGCTCATATGGTGCTCGGCATCGGCCATATGCTCAGCCATTACCTGGCGCACACGCTGGGTATCTTCGGCCCGGTAGGCGTCCACCAGCTGGCGGTGGTAGTCCTGATTGGCGTGATCGAACTGCTTGCGTTCGGGCACGTAAGCTTTCTTTATCACTACCAAATCGCGCAGCATGTCGTTTAAAAACTGGCACATAAAGGCGAGCAGAGGGTTAGGGCAGACACGCGCCAGCAGTTGGTGAAACTCCAGCTCTAAAAAGCGCTGGTGTCGGTGATCTTCTTCATCGCTCGCACAGCAAGCGCAGGCCGACATATTGGCTTCCAACTGCTGGAAGTCGTGCTCGGTGAGCCTTCCCACCACTGATGCCGCCAGCTCTACTTCCAACAGCTTGCGCAACTGGTAAACCTGCTTGCCATCCAGTTGTTGGAAATGCAGAAAGTTACGTAGCATGCGGCTGGCGGGCTCCATGCCTGGCTGATTAATTACCGCGCCGCCTTTAGGCCCGGTTTTTAAAGTGACTAGCCCCTCAACCTCAAGAATCTTGAGCGCTTCACGCACCGTCGCCTTGGCACTACCGTAAAGCTCCATCAGCGCTTTTTCGTTCGGCAGTCGGTCGCCTTCTCCCAAAGACTCGGCGGCAATCCAGCGCTTGATATCATCGCTAATCAGCTCGGCAAGTTTGGGTCGGCGCCGAGAGGCTGAACTGGGGGCTTGAGTCATCAACTCACTCCTTATTTGTAGTTAGCGGCGTTGGTCGTTTCTTGGGTGTAAGCAGGCAAGCGTTCGGGGTGGTACTCGGCATCATAGTCGTAGCGTGCCTGGATGAACCGCTCCACTACTGCTGTATCGCGACGGTGCAGCGCATGGCTTAGGCCAACGAACAGCACCGCATTCAACAATAGTCCCCAAATACCCGCGTGGTAACCAAAGGGGGCACTTAGCGGGCCGAAGGTCATCAGTAGTACACAGGCAACACCGGCCCAAAGCCCCGCGAGCGCCGCAGTGGGGTGGGCTTTTTTCCAGGTGATAGCGCCAATGGTAGGAATAACCAGCTGTGCGGTACCTGCTAGCGCAGCAATGCCGATAGTCACCAATACGCCGGGAACGGTAAGCGCCATGATATAAGCTGCCAGAGAGAAGCCTACTAACGATAAACGACCGATATAAACGATTCGCGCTTGGCTTGCTTCACGGTTCACATAACGCTTATAGATATCCATTGTTACCACTGTGGACACCGCGTGAATCTGCGAGTTAGCGGTGGACATGGCCGCAGACGCGCCTGCCGCCATAATCAGCGAGGCAAGCAGGTAGGGGGCGTAATCCATCAACATGATGGGCAGGATTTGATCGGGGTTTTCCACATCGGGCTCAAGCAGCACGCCGGAGTAGCCAGAGAGCACCGAACCTACATAGGCAAAGGCGGCCAAGCCCAGTAAAAAGGGCATTAAGTTAAACAGCTTGCCGTGTTTGACCGAGTACATACGCAGCCAGATTTGCGGGCCCATAAAGGCGCCAATCGCGGTGATGGCAAATAGCGAGAACCACATGGGGTAGCCCATCGTGCCGTTAGGCCCAGGCATGGTGAGGTGCTCGGGTGAGCTTTGCTGCAACTGACTAAACAGAGCGGTTGGCCCTCCTACCTGGGTGGAAATGTAGTAACCCGCGTACAGCATGCCGAAGAACAGCAGAGCGCCGTAGATAACATCTGTCCAGGCGATGGCGCGGATACCGCCAATCCATACGTAGATAATAATAATGAAGTAAAACAGCAACGCGGCGAGCCAGAACGGAATCAACCCACCGGAGGCGACTTCGATTAAATAGGCGCCGCCAGTGAGCTGGATCTGCAAATAAGGCACGGTGAAAATCAGCGTAATAGCGGCAACGGTAATGCGCAGTGCCTCGCTGTTATAAAAGTCGCCAATTAAATCCGAAGGTGTTAAATAATTGAATCGCTTGCCTAAAAACCAAACCCGCTTACCGATCCAGTAATACATAAAACCGAACAGCAGGTTCCAGGCGAGCGCGGTAAGAAATACTGGCCCATTGGTATAGAAGGTGGCATTAGAGCCGAGGAAGGCAAAGGCACTCCACCAGGTTGCTGCCACGGTGAAAAACACCGCAATACTGCCCATGGCGCGACCCTGAACGAAAAAGTCTTCACTGGTTTCTTGCGATTGACGTGCTGATAGAATCCCCACCAACAAGGGAATAATCATAAACGCCGCAATAATTAATAGACTGCCGGTCATGCTTAATCCCCCCTCTTAGTGTTGTTTAGTGGCGCCTTCAGGTGTGGATGTTGGGCTGCCCCAGTTGGTGAAATAGGCCACCAAAAAAAGCGCCGTTAGCACAAACCACCAAAACAAGTTCCATACCAGCAGGAAGGGGATGCCCATCAACATGGGCTCTATACGGTTAGCCAACATAATGATGGGACTTTCCAGCATAAAGAAACTGAAAAGCATGACGCTGTAAATCGACAGTTTGAGGGGAGTTAAATACTTCATAGCGAGTTTGCCCTATGTGCATAGTGAATTGTTTATGTTGAGTTTGTGAGCGGTATTTTCAGTACGCAGCTACCAACAGCGTGCTTCTTGGAAGCAACGTGATAGGTGCCAATGACTGGTTGGGCGTGCTCCATATATTTGTTGTATTTATTCGTATAAATATAATAATTAGGTGTTTTCTCAACCGGCGTCAAGGTCAAGAGGCATGTCGAGATGCCTTGTTGCGTATAGATTTCCTAACGTGAACAAAAGAAAAGCGTAATTTTATAAACGTGTCCGGTGGCGCATGCTGAGGCAATGCCTTATACGATGGAGCCGGACACCATGTTTGGAATAAAAAGCAAAACACCTGCTGAAACCGCGCGTACCTCACTGGCCGATACGCCAGAGAAAACGGCGCTCAATCAGCACTACTGGATGCCGTTTAGTTCCAACCGCGACTTCCACGCTAACCCGCGTGTTATCGCCGGGGCGGAAGGGCGCTATTACATTGATGACCAGGGCCATAAGCTGTTCGATTCGCTGTCAGGCCTATGGACTTGCGGCGCGGGCCATAACCGCGAAGAGATCCAAAAGGCTGTTTCGGCGCAGCTAGGCACTCTCGACTTTGCCCCAGGTTTTCAGCTTGGCCATCCGCTGGCGTTTAAGCTGGCGGAAAAGGTCGCCAGCCTTACCCCTACTGGGCTGGATCATGTGTTCTTCACCAACTCAGGTTCAGAAGCCGCCGACACCTCGGTCAAAATGGCCAAGGCTTACTGGCGGTTAAAAGGTAAACCTGAGAAGACCCGTATGATCGGCCGCGCCAAGGGCTATCACGGGGTGAATATCGGTGGCACCAGCCTGGGTGGGATCGGCGGCAACCGTAAACACTATGGCCAACTGATGGATGTGACGCACCTTCCCCATACCCTTCAAGCGGATCACGCCTACACCCGTGGTCAAGCGGAAACCGGCGCCGAACTAGCCGATGCGCTGCTGGATCACATCGCCCTTCACGATGCCTCCACCATTGCGGCGGTGATTGTTGAGCCGATGTCCGGCTCGGCGGGGGTGATTGTGCCGCCAAAGGGCTATCTGGATCGCCTGCGCGAGATCTGTACTGCCCACGATATCCTGCTGATTTTTGACGAAGTGATTACCGCCTTTGGGCGCAGCGGCGCGACCACCGGTGCCGAAGCCTTTGGCGTCACACCGGATATCATGAACGTGGCCAAGCAGATCACCAATGGCGCCATCCCCATGGGCGCGGTGATCGCCTCAAGCGAAATTTTCGACACCTTTATGCACGCCGGTGGCCCCCAGCACGCGGTTGAGTTTACCCACGGCTATACCTACAGCGCCCACCCGGTGGCTTGTGCGGCGGGATTGGCGGCACTTGAGATGATGGAGCGTGAAAACTTCCCCGCCCAGGTGAGCGCCATTGCGCCCGCCTTTGAGCGCAAGCTGCACGCCCTGCAAGGTCGCAACCACGTGGTTGATATTCGTAACTATGGTTTGGCAGGGGCGATTCAGCTAACGCCCCGGGACGGCGATCCCATTATCCGCCCACGGGATGCCCATATGGCGCTCTGGAAGGCGGGCTTCTACGTGCGCTACGGCGGCGACACGCTGCAGTTTGGCCCTCCGTTTGGCACCACCGAAGCCGAACTTGAGCGCCTGTTCGACGCGGTGGCGACCACCTTGGATTCGTTAGCATAATCTGTTCCGGAGTTTAAATATGAGTAATGTTTCCCACCTGATTAACGGTGAATTAGTCGAAAGTAAGCGCACGCTGGATGTCACCAACCCCTCAACGGGCAAGGTGATTCGACAAGTCGCTGACGCTGATGCCGCCGATGTAGAGCGTGCCATTGCCGCTGCCCAGGCCGCCTTTCCGGCTTGGCGCGATACGCCGCCCGCCAAGCGTGCCCAGGTGATGTACCGTTTTAAGCAACTGCTGGAAGATCACGCTGACCGTTTAGTTCAGCTAGTTAGCGAAGAGCATGGCAAAACCCCCGAAGACGCCATGGGCGAGCTCAAACGGGGTATTGAGAACGTCGAGTATGCCTGCGGCGTGCCGGAACTGCTCAAAGGCGAGTACTCCCACAATGTAGGGCCAGGTATTGATGCCTGGTCTAACTTTCAACCGTTGGGCGTTGTGGCGGGCATTACCCCGTTTAACTTCCCCGCCATGGTACCGCTGTGGATGTACCCCATGGCAATTGCCTGCGGCAACACCTTTATCCTCAAGCCTTCAGAGAAAGACCCTTCAGCGGCAATGGCGGTGGCTGAACTGCTGCAAGAAGCCGGGCTACCCAAAGGCGTGATGAATGTGATTCACGGCGGGCGAGAAGCAGTGGAAACGCTGCTGGACGCCAAGGCCGTTAAAGCCATTTCCTTTGTTGGCTCTACGCCGGTAGCGGAAGCGATCTATAGCCGTGGCTCCGCTGCTGGCAAACGGGTTCAGGCCTTGGGCGGGGCGAAAAACCACGCCGTGGTGCTGCCCGATGCCGACCTGGAAAACGCCGCCAATACCTTAATGGGCGCAGCGTTTGGCAGTTGCGGCGAGCGCTGCATGGCGATCTCGGTCGCGGTGTGCGTCGGTGATGAAACGGCCAATCGCCTCGTCGAAACCATGCTGCCTAAAATCGCCCAACTGAAAGTTGGCCCCGGCACCAAAAAAGATCTGGATATGGGCCCGCTGGTGACCGCTGAGCACCGCGCTAAAGTGCTCGGTTTTATCGAAGATGGTGTAAGCGCTGGAGCAACGCTGGTCGCTGATGGTCGTGATCTGCAAGTCGCTGGCTACGAGGAAGGCTACTTTGTGGGCGGCTGTCTGTTCGATAACGTCACCGCCGAGATGCGCATCTACCAGGAAGAGATCTTTGGCCCGGTGCTTTGCGTGGTGCGCGTAGGCAGCCTGGATGATGCCATGCAACTGATTAACGACCACGAATACGGCAATGGCACCTGTTTGTTCACTCGCGATGGCGAAGCTGCCCGCCGCTTTACCGATGGCGTCGAAGTGGGCATGGTCGGAGTGAACGTGCCGCTGCCAGTACCGGTGGCCTACCACAGCTTTGGTGGCTGGAAGCGCTCGCTGTTCGGTGACCTTCACGCCTACGGCCCGGATTCAGTGCGTTTCTATACCCGCCGCAAAGCGGTTTCCCAGCGCTGGCCATCGGTTAGCGAAGCGACGCGAGCGGAGTTCTCGTTTCCCGCCAATCAAAGTTGACGTTCTAGGGTAAATAGGACATCTTCTCAGCACCGTCGTCCTGCGACGGTGCTTTTTTAGTGCCTATCTTCGACGTAAGGAACGAGTGCAGCGTGGCAAGAACCCAGGACGAAATTCGCCAGACCAACGTTAAGAAGATTCTCTTAGCCGCGGAGCAGCTATTTGCCGAAAAAGGCTACGCCGGTGCCTCTATGGGTGAAATCGCCCAGTTGGCCGATATTCCCAAGTCCAACGTGCACTACTACTTCTCCACCAAAAAAGCCTTGTACCAGGATGTGTTACTGGAGCTTTTAGAAGTATGGAAGCAGGATGCGCTTTGCTTCGAGCTCTACGATGACCCCCGCGTGGTGCTCTCCACTTATATCCGCGCCAAGATGAACCACTCTCGCAATCGCGCTCATGGATCAAAAATATGGGCAGCCGAGGTGATGCAGGGCGCGCCAATTCTTAAAGAGCGCCTGCGCGACAACCTTTACGAATGGGCCAAGCTGAAAGAGTCGAAAATTCGCGAGTGGGTCGAAACAGGCCAAATCAACCCCGTCGAGCCGTCTTACCTGCTCTATATGATCTGGGCCTCCACCCAGCACTACGCTGACTTTGACTACCAAATCTATCTGCTCAACGACGATCAACCGCTGGATGACTTGCAGTTCGAAAAAGCTGTACAGTCGGTCACCTCGGTGATATTGCGCGGGATTGGGCTGACGGCTTAAGTTACCTATGTGCTCTAGCTGATCTGTAAAAGGGTTAATGATGGACAGTATCGGACAGCCTATTATCGGTGTTGGCGCTATTCTTGTCCGGCCTGACGGAGCAGTGCTGCTTGGCTACCGCGATAAACCCGGTGAATCGCCAAGCTGGTGTTTGCCGGGTGGACATGTTGATGCGGGTGAGTCATTTGAGATGGCAGCTGTTCGCGAAATTGCAGAAGAAACGGGGATTTCCGAGCTGCAGTGTCCAAAATTGCTGGCGATAACTCAGCACTTGAATAGCGCAGTCTCTGTCGTGACAGGAGCAGTGCTCGCCAAGGTGAAGCAGGAAGCTGAAGCATTCGTGCTTGAGCCTGACGTATTTACTGAATGGCGTTGGTTCAGTCCCGACGCTCTGCCTGCTCCGTTATTTCCGGCAAGCCAGGCGGTACTTGCGCACTGGCTGGGAGATGAGCCGCCAACTGGCTGGCAGACGTACCCCATCGCCCCAGCAGAGTAAATCTCGTTATGTAGAGAGTAAGCTTCCCATCGGTACCGACGTATCAAACTTATGCCGCTTACGCGACAGTAACGTGCGGAACTTGCGCAGGTTGTCGTCGCCATAGAGCACGCGATCACAAAAGCTGTCGTACTCATCTAAATCAGCGACTGTCACTATCAACACAAAATCACACTCGCCGGTTACCTGATAGCACTGCTTCACTTCAGGGGCGCTCAGCGCTGCTGTTAAAAAACGCTGGTAGAGTGATTTGTTATCCCTCTCCATGGTGACTTCTACCACCATGTGCAAGCACTGCCCCAAGGCGTCAGGATTGAGTAGTGCTACCTCCTGCTCAATGATTCCAGCGTCGCGTAATCGATTAACGCGCTTTAAACAGGCGGAGGGTGAAAGCCCTATCGCATCCGCTAATGCTTGGTTGGTCAGGCTGGAGTTACGCTGAAGCTGGTCAAGGATTCGTCGATCAATGGCGTCCATGAAATAAAATGTCCTTTCTGAGCTCATAAAGAACGAATAGTGATTGTTAGTGCAGAATTGAAAAGAAGATTCTGCGTGAGCCCCATTATCATAACCGTTGTTCAAATGATGGCAACGGGGGCTTGATGCAGATAACAATTCATCATCTATGGGCTTGGGTAACTCACCTATTACAAGACGCGCTGCGCGTGTACCTGACACTGCTCAAAATCCTGATTCCAGCGTTGCTTATCGTCAAAGGATTAGAGCTCTTTGGGGTTATCGGCTGGCTGGGAACGGTATTAGCTCCCTTAATGAGCATACTCGGTTTGCCCGAGCAGTTGGGCGTTGTGTGGGCGGCGGCGCTCTTTACCAACTTGTACACCGCCATTGTGGTATTTCTTCAAGTAGCCGGTGATATGCACTTGAGTACCGAGCAAGTAACGGTGCTGGGTGCGTTGATGCTGGTAGGGCACTCGATTCCTGTTGAAGGGGCCGTCGCCAAGCGCGCTGGCGTACCGTGGTGGGCTACGTTAGTCCTGCGCGTAGGTGGGGCTTTGCTGCTTGCTTGGCTCTTGCACTGTTTCTATTCGTATTTTGGTTTGTTGCAAGCGCCAGTAGCATTGGTATGGCAACCAAGCTTGTCGACAGCGCCAACGCTAAGCAGTTGGGCTATTGCACAGCTTGAAACGCTAGCGCTTATCTTTGTGATTATTTTAGCGCTGATTGTGCTCCTAAAACTTCTGAAAAAGCTCGGCCTGGAGCGCTGGATTCATCTTGGTTTGCTACCGCTACTCAAGCTATTAGGCATTGGCCGTTCGGCAGCGAATGTAACGGTGATTGGTTTTACGTTGGGATTAAGCTACGGCGCGGGGCTGCTGATTCGGGATGTGCAAAACGGCGTCCTCAGCAAGCGCGACAGTACGCTTGCATTATGCTTTCTCGGCCTCTGCCATAGCGTTATAGAAGACACGCTGCTGATCTTAATGCTCGGGGCCGATATAGCGGGCATTTTATGGGCACGGCTACTCTTTGCCGTTATTGTCACTGCTATGATTGCCCGTTGGCCCGCAACCACAATCAATAGGGCGCTACACCGGCTGCCGTAAGCGTAAAATGGATAGGCCCAATCCGATAAAAGCACTACCCATCAGGCGATTGACCCATGCCACCCGCGAGCGACTGCTCAGCCAGCGGACGAGATGCTTGGCAAGGGTGCCGTAGGTCATCAAGGTGACAAAGGAGAGTGCCATGAAGGTACCTACCATGATGGAGAACTGAGGAAGCAAGGCGCGCTGCGTATCCAGAAACTGTGGAAACAGGGCAGTGAAGAACAGGATCGCCTTAGGGTTGCTCATGGCGACCAGTACACCTTCACTGACCGTGCGCCATCTGGGAGTGGATTTCGCCGGGCTGGTTGAGACCGCAAGGGAGGTGTTGCTGCGCCACTGACGAATGCCCAGGTAGATCAAGTAGGCTGCGCCGCCCAGTTTCAGCAGGTTGAACAGCACTTCCGAAGCATTCAACACCACCCCCAGCCCCAAGACTGCTGCACTGGCCAGTATGAGTAGGCCAGTGATATTGCCCAGCGACGAAAGCGCCACGCGTTTGGCTCCTCCTGCCATGCCATTGCGCACCGCGACTAGAAAAGCGGGCCCGGGGCTGGCAATGCTGACTAGTGCCACGGCAACAAAAAGCAACCAGGTGGAAAGCTGCATGGGCGCATCTCCTGACGGGGTTGAAATGACTCATCGCATTAATCCTAATGGATAACACCCGTGTAGACGACTCCTTATCAACCATTGGTAAGTTTATTGCCTCTCACTGCCTACCTGCTCTGTCATCAAACACAAAAGCTCGTACATAACAGTAGCGCCAAGCAGGGCCGTGTTACCGCTGGGGTCGAAGGGTGGGGAGACTTCCACTACATCGGCGCCGATAAGCGGTAAACCTCGAAAGCCGCGCACTAGCTTGAGTGCTTGCAGGCTGGTGAGACCCCCTACTTCTGGGGTGCCGGTGCCCGGGGAAAAGGCGGGGTCGATGCTATCGATATCGAACGAGAGGTAGACCGGACCATCTCCCACTACGCGCTTAGCCTCGGCGATGACCGCTTCAATGCCCAGCGTATCTACTTCCTCCATAAACATCACCCGCATGCCGCTAGCGTCAGAATAATCCCAGCCTTGGGTGGTGTTTTGGGCTCCGCGAATACCAATCTGCACCGTGCGTTTAGGATCAATCAGGCCATGTTCGCAGGCGAGCCGGAAGGGGCCGCCGTGGTGAAATTTTGAGCCCTGAAACTCATCCCACGTGTCGGTGTGGGCATCGATATGGATGAGGCCCACTGGGCCATCAGACGCTAAACCACGCAGAATCGGATAGGTAATCGAGTGGTCGCCACCGACACTTAGCGGGATAACGCCTGCCCGGCGAATGGCACTGTAATAAGCGGCAATATCATTGGAGACCTGCTCAAGGTCGTAGATCGACGAAAAGCGCACATCGCCGATGTCAGCAATACGTGCCTGGGCAAAGGGATCAAGCCGGGTAACATGATGCAGGCTGCGCATCATGCTTGACTGGTTGCGAATCTCCCGCGGGCCGTGGCGGGTACCGGGGCGGTTACTCACGCCGCCATCAAACGGAATGCCGACCAGGGCAATATCAAGTTCCGCCAAGGAGTCGGCGAGCGGCGCACGCATAAAGCTGGCTATTTCGCGATAGCGTGGTTCTTGGTGCGGTAGGTAGCTTTCGCCAGTGGCGGCGTTGTGGCGAGTGCCGTCGGTGCCCTTGGTCATGTTGCTCTCCTTATCGAGTTAGGCTCGCCAAACTGGCGGCTAACAGTTGCGTACCTGCCACGGCATCGGCGAGCTCGGTATGCTCATCTGGATGGTGGCTAAGACCGTCGCGGCAGGGCACAAACAGCATCGCCGTTGGGCAGTGGTTGGCAAGGTGAATAGCGTCGTGAAAGGCACCGGATACCAAGTGCGGTGCGCTAATATCTAACTCCTGGGCGGCGTCATCTAGTAGGGCGGTAAGTGTTTCGGGAAACGCGACCGGCTCAACCCGCGAGAGCGGTGTCAGCGTTGCACGGCAACCTGCCCAGTTCTGCTGAGCGAGCTTATTGAATTCGGCTTCCAGCGCTTTGAGCGTTAGCGCTTCTGGGTGGCGTAAATCAATGCTGAAGGAGACGTGGTCAGGAATGGTGTTCACCGAGCAAGGACTAACGGTGAACTTGCCGATGGTAAAGCGCACCCGGTCTTCGTCATCTCTCGCGGCTTCCCTGAGCGCTGTTGCTAACGCGCAGGCGCCTTCAAATGCATCGCGACGCATGGCACGCGGGGTAGTGCCTGCGTGGTTGGCGCTGCCCGTTATCGTGACTTCAAACCAGCTAACGCCCTGAATACCGTCAACCACGCCCACTGCAGCACCGGCACGCTCCAATATTGGGCCTTGCTCAATATGCAGTTCCAGGAAGGCGTGCATGGGCGTTGCCAATGAACGTCGCGGCACACCGGCGGCGTCCAGTGCAGCCAAGCAAGTGTCTAATGCACTTCCCAGGCTGACGCCGTCGCTGTCTTCAACCTGGCGCGTTTCATCAAGCTCGCGCACGCCGCAAAAGACCGCTGAGCCTGAGGTGCCGGGTGAGAAGCGCGCGCCTTCTTCATTGGTCCAACTTACCAGTGATAGAGGGCGGCGCGGTATAAAACCAGCCTGTTTAAGTGCGCGTAGTGCTTCAAGGCCAGCAAGCACGCCGAGTGCGCCATCGTACTTACCACCTGCCGGTTGGCTATCCAAGTGACTGCCAGTAACCACGGGGGCAAGCTCAGGGTCGCTGCCGGGAATATCAAGAAACACATTACCGATGGCGTCTACGCTTGCCGTTGCCCCCAGCGCACTGGCCTGTTCAATCAGCCACAGCCGCGCCCGGGTATCGTTTTCGTCAAGCGCAAGGCGCGCCACACCACCATCCGAGCGAGCGCCAAATTGGGCTGCCGTTGCCAAGTCATTAGCTAAACGCGCCGGTTTTACCGCAGCGGCGATTGTCGCCAGATCTGTGGGGGATCCATCGGTAGGGTGATCGGTGTGGTTCTGCATCAGGCTCTCCACAGGTGTTTGTTATTCGTAAACTTCGAAATGCAACTCGACAGGCACACAGTCCGCTCCGTTGATAGGGATTATGTCCTGTGGGCAGGCGGACATGACCACAATACAGTCCATCTCGGCGCGTAGTTCAACATAGTCGCCAGCGTTAGACACCGGAGGGCACCAGTCGACTTTCATCTGGGCGTTAACCGGGATATTCATCCATAAGTTGAACGGCTGTGGGACCTCGGGGGCCTCTGTGCCAATGGCTTGCATGGCTAAGCGCAGGTTGTCGGCACAGCTATCATGATAGCTCTCGACGCCCAGCGTCATATATCGGAACAGGTCGCAGGCGGCCATCAACGTATCGTGAATGCCCGGCGAGGTGTCGGCGGTGAGGGTCATAATCGGGCGACGGCGGTTACTCATCAGTGGGTCGCCTACCTGAGGAATCAACCCACTCAACCAGGCGCGGCCATGCTCCCAGGACATAAACTCATTGGGGTTAGCGGTGCTGAACGCCCAGGTATCGCACACCTGAGTGCCATGAGTATTGATAATACGGATTGTTTGACCGGCCTTAAGGCGTACTGCCTTGCCGCCACGGGCGGCGACTTCGTAACGCTCGCCTAGCACTGGTGTGCCATCGGGAGAAATGGGGTTGTCCAGGGTATGATTGTGACCACAGGGCTCACTGTTACTGTGGGGCAGTTGGTCAATGCGCGCGTGGTCAAAGCGTGTGTCAGTACTCATTTGAATCTCCAGGTGTGTCGTCGTGGTGTTAGCTAATCGGTACTTGTCTTTCGAATCAGTCGATATGGCGCTCGCGCCAGGTATTCAGAAACTGTTGTAGGCGCTCGCTTTTCGGCTGTCGAAACAGCGTAGCGGGCGGGCCGCTCTCCACCACCTGGCCTTGATCCATAAAGATCACCCGGTCGGCGACTTTGGCGGCGAAGCCCATTTCGTGGGTGACGATCACCATGGTCATGCCTTCGGCGGCCAGCTTTTTCATGACATCCAGCACTTCGCCGACCAATTCCGGATCAAGCGCTGAGGTAGGCTCATCGAAGAACATCACCCTGGGCTTCATGGCGAGCGCCCGGGCAATGGCCACGCGCTGTTTCTGGCCACCGGAAAGGCTCTCGGGGAAATGGCCCGCACGGTCGGCAAGGCCAACCTGTTCGAGCATCGCCATGCCTTCTACATCGGCATCACGGTGAGATAGACCGTTAACCAAGCGCAGCGCCTCGGTTACGTTCTCAAGCGCAGTGCGGTGGGGCCAGAGATGAAAGTGCTGGAACACCATGCCCACTGGGGCGCGCACTTCATCCACGCGCTTTTCGCTAGTGCGCACACGCTTGCCGCTGCGGTCTTCATAGCCCAATAGTTGGCCGTCGATATAGACGCTGCCGTGATCGTAGGGCTCTAAAAACGCCAAACAGCGCAGCAGGGTGGATTTACCCGAGCCGGAGGGGCCAATCACACAGACCACCTCGGAAGGGGCGAGGCTGAAGTCGATGTTGGTCAACACTTCCAGCTCGCCAAACTGCTTACTAATACCATGTGCCTCAACAATGGCTTTTTGTCGGGTAGAAGTAGGCGGTGAGAGCGTGTCAGCCGTTGGCATGGGCGTTATCCTTTTGAGCGACTTGGCGCGGTTGACGATTAGCTAAGTGTTTTTCCAGTGCATAGCCGCCCCGCGCAACCAGTTCAATCATTAGCCAATAGAGCAGCGCAACTGCCAGGTAGGGCTCAATGACCTGAAAGGTCTGGTTAACGATCGTGGTCGCATTTTTAGTCAGATCGTCTACCGAGATAATTGAAATCAGCGCGGACTCTTTCACCAAAATGATGAGTTGGTTGGTGCTGGGCGGTACGATCAAGCGCGCCATTTGAGGAATTTGAATGCGTATTAGCGCGTGCCAGGGGGAGATGCCGAGCATCCGTGCCGCTTCAAGCTGCCCTTTCGGAATCGACTTGAAGCCGCCACGATAAATTTCCGCAAAGTAACCCGCGCCATAGAGACCTATTCCAACAACGCCAGCGATGCTAGCGCTCAACGTCAAACCGATGCTGGGGCCGCCGTAATAGAGTAAAAACAGCAGGATCAGTAGCGGCGTGCCGCGGCATATCTCAACGTAGCAGGCCACCGGGTAGCTGAACAAACGTGGATTGACCAGCCGCAGCGCTGCCAGCACCAACCCCAATGAAAGCGCCACTAGGCAGCCTAACAAGCAGATCCACAGGGTGTTCCATAACCCTTGAAAAATCAGGCCTCGCGCTTCCCAGAGCAGGGCAATATCTAACATAGCGGACACTCCCTTATTCTGTGGCCAGGCCGCCGACCATGCGGCGTTCTAAGTAAGCACTGATGCGTGCCAGCACCAAATTGACCGCGAGATAAAGCAGCGCGGCAGCCAAATACGTTTCCAGCGGCTGAAAGGTGCGCGAAGCAATTTGTTCGCTGACGCGCATGAGTTCGGTGACCGCAATTACTGAGATCAAAGAGGAGTTTTTGAGAATGGTGATGATCTCGTTGGTTAACGGCGGCAGCGTCAGGCGAAATACCTGGGGCATGATGATGCGCCTGCGGGTTTGCCAAGCCGAGATGCCCGCCATGCGCGCCGCTTCTATTTGTCCAGCGGGGATATGGCCGATACCGCTTCGGAAAATTTCCGCCTGAAAGGCCGTTGTGTTCAGTGTTAGGGTCAAAATAGCCGCTGAAATAGGCGCTATCTCAATGCCGATTTCGGGCAGTAGGTAATAGACCAGCAGTAGTTGCAGCAAGATGGGGGTGCCACGCCAAAAGCTGCGGTAAAGCCCACAGGGCCAGCGCACCAGGCGGTAGCGACTGGTTAAGCCAAAGGCCAGCAACACGCCTAATACCAAGCCCAGTGCGATGGCGCAAAGCGAGACCACCAAGGTGGTGGTCAAGCCCTTAAGCAGCACAGGGTAGTGGTTGAGTAATATCTCAAACATGGTGCACCCTTAGAAAAAAGAGAATCGGCTTAGCGAACTGCGCGGCGTGTTACTCGGCCGCTGGCAGTTCTAAAGGCAGATCCATCGGGCCGCCGAACCATTTCTCTTGTAGCTCTTCCAGAGTGCCGTCTTCATTGAGGCGTTGAATTTGCTCATCCATAAAGGCATTTAGCGAGGCGCTCTCTTCGTCATTACGCCCTGCCCAACTAAAGTAAACCGGGTCACCAAAGGTGCCGACCACTTCAAATACCTCGGGGCGGGTGCGCTCGGCTTCGAGCAAATTGGGCAGGCTGTTAATCACCACATCAACGCGGCCGGTACCCAGCTCGGCGTAGGCTTCGTCAACGCCTGTGTAGGTGCGGATATCTTCAACAGGGGTGCCCGCTTCCTCAAGCTCGGCGGCCAAGGATTCCAGTGCTTCCAGTTGAGCGGAACCCGCTTGAGCGGCGGCTACTTTGCCAGCGATATCTTCAGGTGAGCTGATGTCATCCTCGCCAGCGCGTTTGAGAATCGCCATGGTGGCATCGGCAATGGGGGCGCTTAAGTGGTAACGCTCCATGCGCTCGGGGGTAGCGGTGACCGATGTGATCACGTAGTCAAAACGCTCGCGCTCCAGGCCCGGCAGAATACCCTGCCAGGGCAGATCCATACGGATCAGCTCAACACCCTCAAGCTCTTCCATGATGTGTTCCATAATGTCGGCGGAGTAGCCGACAATCTCACCCTCTTCAATGTATTCAAACGGGGCGAAGCGCGCTTCAGTGCCGACAGTAAAAGTGCCGTCTGAGCGAATATCGTCAAGCAAATCACTGTGCGCAGTAGAGGCGAAGCTAACGCCAAGTAAGAGGCCTGCGGTAATCGTCGGGATGCGTTGCATGGGGATGCTCCTCGGGGTGGTGATACTCGAATCAAAAGGCGAAGGCCCGTTGAACAACAACCCCTTGAGTAAAGCAGGCGTTATGCAACAATAAAACTGCTATCTTTCGATGTTTGTACCCGTTTTATTGATGTGAATTGCACTAACGTAGAGCACTCTAATGAAACTCTCAGCTGCCGATCTTAAAAGCCTCTCTGTATTCCTTGCCGTGACTGAGCATCGCGGTTTTGCGGGTGCGCAAACGGCGCTGCATATGAGCCAGTCCGCTGTGAGCTTTCATATCCGGGCACTTGAAGAGCGGGTAGGCTTCACTGTATGTCGCCGGGGGCGGCAGGGGTTTGAGCTCACTGAGCGGGGCACAATGGTGTATGAGCGTGCCAAGGTGTTGCTTGCCTCCGTTGATGATTTTGATAGCGAGATGAGCGAGCTGCGCAGCTCCGTTTACGGCACGCTGCGTTTAGGTGTTGTCGATAACACCATTATGGATGTGGATCTTGATCTGAAAGGCGTGATTGGTGAGTTCCTGCGCAAGAACCCGAAGGCGCGGCTTAATATCACCGTGGGCAGTCCTGACCGCTTGATCGGCGAGATCGCCAGTGGCGAAGTGCAGCTAGGTATACTGCCAGAAACGGCCCAGATGGAAGGCTTGCAACACCGCCAAGTTTACACGGAGGTGCACGGCATTTATTGCGCGAAACAGCATCCGCTGTTTGCCCGCGACAGTGCCCAATTAACGGTAGAAGAAGTTATCAAATACCCCTTTGTCGTGCGCCCCTATGCCAATCTTCAGGAACTTAAAAGCTTTCCCAATGCGCAAGTCGGCGCCCATGCCTCCAATATGGAGGCACAGGCGCTACTGATTTTAAGCGGCCACTTTATCGGTAACTTGCCCCACTACTACGCTAGCCACTGGGTGGAACGGGGCGAACTCAAAGCGCTACTGCCGGATCAAGTCGAGATTGCCTCGCCGTTTTGTGTCGTTACTCGGGCGGGTCGACGCCCCTCGCTTATCGTGCGCAGCTTTATCCAAGAGTTAGTCGCCCGGCTTTGGCAGCAGTCGCATTTGGTTGAAGCCTATAAAGGGGATGAGCTGTTCAAAACCTCGCTTAAAACCCCACCGACGCCTGCAGACTAACTTCCAGCGGGTCACCGACCACTACTCGCGTGCTGCCGCCGCTTGAGGGGTAAGTGGCAGGAAAATATATCGTCGTTAATGTCAGTCTCGGTAACAAAGGACTGACTACGGCCACCTAACTTGACTCGCACTGCAGGGTACTAAAAGGACGCCTCAGGCGATTCGTAGGGAGGGGACGATAGCTCTAGTAGTTCCTGGGGTGGCTTTTTATACAAAGTGGGTTCCTGGCCCAGTCGCTCGGCCATGAAGCTGATAAAAGCACTCAGTTTTGGTGGCAGATACCGAGTTGGTGGATAAAGCACCCAGGCCTCGCCGCAATAATAATGGGTCTTGAATTCCCATTCCGGAAGTACTTGGACGATATGTCCCTGCTGCAACGCATGGCGAGCAGTGAAGTACGGCAAGCTGCCAATACCAAGGTGTTGCAAGACCGTATCCAGCCTTGCACCAGTGTGATTGACCGCATAGCGACCGTGCACATTGACGCTCACGTTCTTGCCGTTGCGCTGGAATTTCCAGCGGGAATCACCGGGCTCCTCGCCCAGAAAAATGCAATTGTGCACTTTCAAATCGTGCGGGTGCGCTGGTGTGCCGTGACGCTTGAGATAGTCCGGCGTCGCGCAAAGCATGTGGTCGATGTCAATGAGCTTTCGCCCCATAAGACCTGGTGAAGGGCGATCAGTAATGCGGATTGCCAGATCCACCTGATCATCAATCAAGTCCACATAGCTGTCATTGAGCTGTAACTGAACGTTGATTCTGGGATAACGCGTCAGGAAGTCAGGAATGTGGGGGTGAATGACGAAACGTCCTACCGCCTTCGGCACACTGACTCGTATTAGACCTTGTGGTTCTGGGTCGAACTGCCCGGAAACGGCCATCACGGCTTGCGCTGCGCTCACCATGTCCACGCAACGTCTATGAACCTCATACCCGCTTTCGCTTAGTCGCAGTTTGCGGGTCGTGCGCTGGAGCAACCGGGTACCCAGCGCCTTCTCCAGGCGGGCAACCGAGCGGCTGATTGCCGAGGGCGTTGCGCCCAACTGGCGTGCCGTTTCTGAAAAGCTGCCGGTTTCGACGACCTTGACGAAGACCGCCATTTCGCCCAACAGGGCGACCATCTGATTTGTGCTCATGAGGCAAAGAACATTTGAATTTACGTTGGATTATCGCAGCCGTTCTTTATCAATACAATTGATAGTCGATGAGAGAGGAGCGGATATATGACACCGGATTATCTGGCGGAATTTCTTGCCCTGGCCGCCATACACTTTCTTGCAGTCGTGGCGCCGGGGCCGGACTTCGCCGTCACGATTCGCCAGAGCGTACTCTATGGGAGGCGTCTAGGCATCGCTACGGCGGTCGGCATTGGTGCCGGTATCTCGGTACATGTGATCTATACCTTGCTGGGGGTCGGCGCGTTGATGCACACAACCCCCTGGCTACTGAGTGCGGCCGAGTTGGTGGGCGGAGCTTACCTGTTATATCTCGGCATCATGTTCATCCGGCAGGCAGGCAAGCACACAGCCGGGCTGGCGCTGGATGCCGCAGCCGAGACAGGGGCAAGGAGTTTTCACCAGTCGTTCGCGCTGGGGTTTCTGACCAATGCGACCAACCCCAAGGCGACGCTGTTTTTCCTGGCCGTGTTCACGACTGTGGTCAGTGATTCGACGCCATTGCGCATTCAAATGCTTTATGGCGGTTGGATGTGCCTGGTCAATGCCGGTTGGTTCGTGTTGGTCAGCCTTGTGTTTACCAGCCCACCTGTTCGCGAGCGATTTCTGCGTATCGGTCACTGGTTCGAGCGGTTGATGGGAGTGCTGCTCATCGCCTTTTCGATGCGTTTGGTGTGGGGGATTGGAGGAGTGATGTAACGCCAGACGTACTGTATCGGGCGTATTCAAGCACTATTCTTCCGGCTTTGGCAGCAGTCACATTTGGATGAAGCTACAAAGGCGATGAGTTGTTCAAAACTTAACCGACGCCTGCAGGCTAACTTCCAGCGGGTCACCGACCACTACCCGGGTGCTGCCGCCGCTGGAGGGGTAGTAAGTGGTGTCGAACAGGTTCTTGGCGTTGAGCTGCAGGTGCAGGTTGTCGCCCAGCCAAGGGGTATCCCAGCCGATAAAGGCATCGGCGACGGTGTAGGCGTCTAGCTGGAAACTATTGTCGGCGTCGCCTTCGCGCTCGCCCACGTAGCGTACTCCACCGCCCAGGCGCCAGTCACCCAATCCAGGTGCGGTGGTTAAGTCGTGCGCCAAGTAGAGGCTGGCGGTGTGGCGTGCGGCGTTAGTTAGCGCGTTGCCTTGGGTGCCTTCGGTGTCTTTGAGTACTTCGGTGTCGGTATAGGCGTACGCGCCTAGCAGTGAGAGCTGATCGGTCAACCGGCCGGAAACCGTTAGCTCTACACCCTGGGAGCCCGCTTCGCCTACCGTGCGGGTCACGCCGTTGTCGGAGACGGCAACATTCTCCTTGCGGATATCGAACAGCGCAACGGCCAACGAGAACTGGTCATTCCAGAGGTGTTTGACGCCGATTTCGCTGCCCATACTTTGTTCAGGATCCAGCGCTTTGCCGGTATCGCTATCGGCGCCATTGGGCACAAAAGCTTCACTGTAGCTAGCGTAAACGGATGTCTCCGGGCTCAAGCGATGCAGCAGGCTGACCGACGGCAGGAAAATATCGTCGCTGATATCGGTGGCGGTCACGAAGGGGCGGCCACGGCCACCAAACTGCTCGTAGTGGGCATAGCGCCCGCCTAGCCCCAGCGTCCAGCGGTCGTTGAAGTGCCAACGGTCATTGAGATAAACGCCGGTCGTATTAATCTCATCAAGGCGGTTGCTTCGCGAGGTGTTAAGGCTATCGCTATCCAGATTTAGACCGCCGTAGCTCATGTCGTATACATTTTGGTCGGTGACCGCTGTACCGCGATACACCTCGGCCAGATAATCCCGCTGGCGTTCATGATCCACACCGATAGTGAGATCGTGGCGCATGCCTGCCAGGGTGGCGCTACCCGAGGTGTCCCAGGCGGTATACTGTACGCGCCGGTCAAAGCCGTAGTTGGCATCGGCGCGGCGGGTTAGTGCACCGGTTTCTTCATCTACA
Source organism: Halomonas sp. AOP13-D3-9 (assembly GCF_052379125.1). NCBI lineage: Bacteria > Pseudomonadati > Pseudomonadota > Gammaproteobacteria > Oceanospirillales > Halomonadaceae > Halomonas > Halomonas sp. AOP13-D3-9. The sequence goes on from NZ_JBQSYH010000001.1 coordinate 215,393, forward strand.
CGCAGTACCCGTGGCTGGCCATCGCTGTACTGGCGACGGTTCCAGCCGTAGGTCAAGCGTGTTGACCAGTTGGCGCTAAGATCCTGTTCCCACCAGGCGGTGACGGCTTCGTCGTGGCCATAAACGCGCGACCAAGGTTCGTCAAACCGCCGCTTGCGGGTTACTTCGGCAGGTTCGCCTCCGACAATCACCGTGCCGCGATCCAGATCCAAGTCGTAGTCGCGATACTCATAAGAGATCTGCGCACGGCTGTCGCTGCCTTCCCAGCGCAGCGAAGGGGCAACAATTGTGCGTCGGTCATTACCGAAGGCGCGAAAGGAGTCTTCATCTTCATGATGGACGATAAACCGGAACGCCAGGCCGCTATCGGCAAGCGGGCCGGTGATATCCACGCTGGCATTGCCGCCGCCCAAGGAGGTGGTTGCGGCGCTGATCTCGCGTTGCCACTGGTACTCCGGGCGTTTGGTGACCAGGTTGATCACCCCGCCAGGATCCTGCTGGCCTTGAAAGAGCGACGCTGGCCCCTTGAGTACTTCGACATGATCCACCGTTGCCATGGAGAAGGTACCGCGGGGCTGGCGGATGCCGTCGATCAGAATCGAGCCATCGCTGTTGCTGCCGAAACCGCGTTTGATAAAACCGTCTTCGGTGCCCCCCATATTGTTGCCTTCGGTGACCCCCGCGACCATCGCCATCGCCTCAGTGAGGCTGTCGATATTATGATCGGCCATCACCTGGGCGGTGACGGTTTCCACCGTGCGGGCCTCTTCCAGAAACGACACCGGCTGTTTGCTGGCCAAACTGGAGCGCTGGGCGCGATAGCTCTGCGGGGGCACGTCAGTGAGGCGATCTGAGGTGACGATCACTGTTTCTGAGACCGTTTCTGAAGCGGTCTCGTTGGCTTGTTGCGCGAAGGCATAGGGCAGAGGATTGAGCAGTAGCAGCGGCGAAAACAGCGCAATGGTTCGGGAGCGAAGCATGGGTGGTATCGATACTTTTTGTCGTCAGTGGGTTGAGGGAGGAGGTGTTATTGAGCGATGAGGGCTCCCCAGAAGCGGCCCTCGCGGCTTAGCGCTGCCGGGGTGGGTAGCAGGGCGTCGAAGGTGGCGGCCGGGTCGAGATCGCTAAACAGCGCGGGGTGCAGCCACTGGGCAATACGCTCCAGCGCCACAATGGCGAAGGGGCCTTGGTGGAAACCGTGCCAAAGCGCGTAGAACTGCCCTTGCTGAACGGCGCCGAGATGCTGCCAGCCGGGCAGTTCGAGGCTAAGCGAGCGCAGGTCTTGGGCAATCTCTGCATCGCTAATCCCAAGCCCCACGCTGATGCCATCGCCTGCTGCCCACTGCCCCGCGGTATTGATAACGACCTCGGGCGGGTGGCTCAGCACCCACTCGTTGCTTAGCGTTGCTGATGCGCCAGGGGCTAAGGCACCGGCAATATTATCGCCGCCTGCCCGGGCCACTAAGTCGGCAAGCCCGTTGCGTAGATTGGTGCGGCAGCAGTCAACTTTCACCCCAGGAGCGACATTGATGAGGACGGTGGGTGGGGATGCAGGAAGGTCTGCCAAGCGCCGGTCGATACGCGCCAAGCGCTGCTCAATCAAGGCAATCATCGCGCTGGCCCTGGGCGTTGCGTTTAATGCCTGGCCTAAAAGGGCAAGGCTTTTGGGCGTGTTCTCCAGCGGGTGACGGTTAAAGTCGATAAACAGATAGGCAATGCCCAGTTCGTCGAACAGCCGTGCCAACGGGGAACCTTCCACACTGCCCGCACGGGAGAGATCGAACAGCACTAGATCCGGCGCCAGGTTTAGCAGGGCTTCGCTATCGAGTTGAGGTGTCGGCGCGCTGGACAGCGTGGGCAGTTGGGCAAGTGCAGGCCACTGGGTACTAAAGCGCTGGGCCATAGCGGGGTCAAACACGGCCAGCGGATAAGCCCAGCCCGCCAAGTGCGGGGTTGGGTCATCCAGTAGCGATGCCAAGGCATACAGCTGGCGCGGCTGGGTAAGGAACAGCCGAGTCGGCGGCGCTGAGAGTGTCACCTGGCGGCCTGCTAAATCGGTGATTTGTTTAGGGAAACCCTCCGCAGGCTCACCTGCCAGGCATGCGGCAGTGCTTAACAAACTCATCCAACACAGCAAATTAATAGCCAAGCGGCGCATGTCGGTCTCCTAGGGGGTGTTCGCAGAGAGATGACTAACGCGATCGCTTAACACCACCGGACGCCCCAGCGAGCAGCGTTCGACCCGGGCCTCTACGCCATAGGCGGCGTGCAGTACGTCGGGGGTAATCACCGTGTGAGGGTCGCCGGCAGCCAGCAGACCGCCGTTGCCAAACAGCAGCACCTGGTCGCAGAAGCGCAGTGCCAGATTGATATCGTGGATCGCCATCAGGCAGACCGCCTGACGCTCCGCAATCACTGCGCGCACGGTATCGATCAGTGCCAGCTGCCAGCGCAGATCCAGCGCGCTGGTGGGCTCATCCAACAGTAATAGCGCGGGCTGGCGGGCAATCGCCTGTGCCAGGCCCACCATCTGACGCTGACCGCCGGAGAGCTCGCTCAACGGGCGCAGGGCGAGCGGGCGAATGGCCAGGGCATCAAAAACGCGCTCGATCAACGTGTCTATTTCTACACGGCTGAGATCGGGGCGGACGGCACGGCAGGCGCTAAGCACCGCTTCATAAGCGACCAGGGTGGTGGCCTGAGGGAGTGTTTGCGGTAAATAGCCCACATGGCGCATTCGCGCTGCACCGCTGAGGGTGGCGAGATCGATATCGTTAAGCTGCATTTGCCCGCAAGAAGGCTGCAAGCCCGCGATGGCCTTTAACAGGGTTGATTTGCCCACCGCATTGGGCCCCAGCACCGCGACCAGCGAACCGGGTGGCAGTGTGGGTAGGTTTAGCTGCTCAAAGACTCGTCGTTTGCGGTAGCCCGTCGTAACGTTGCTGAGCGTAAAACCGGCCTTCATCGTGCCCGCCCCTGCAGCATGATCAAGGCCATAAAGAAGGGGATGCCCACCAGCGAGGTCACCAGCCCTACCGGCAACACCAACCCATCGACCAGCGTTTTACTGGCGATGGAAGCAAGCGACAGCACCAGCGCCCCGGCCAGAGCGCTGCCCGGTAGGTAGAAACGGTGATCTTCACCCAGCGCCAGACGTGCCATATGCGGGCCCACCAGCCCAATAAAGCCAATGGTGCCCACAAACGCCACCGCGGCGGCAGCGAGTAGGCTCACTCTAAGCAGTGAGATAAGTCGCAAACGCTCAACCGCAATGCCGAAACTGCGCGCGTGTTCATCGCCCGAACGCAGTGCCGTCATTGCCCAGGCGCTGCGCAGCGAGAAGGGCAGGCAAACGGCCAAGACCGCCGCCACAATGGCGACCGTTTCCCAGGAAGCTCGCGATAGGCTGCCCATCGTCCAGAAAACGAGTTGCTGTAACGCATCGGGGCTGGCAATCAACTGCAAAAGCGCGACCAGCGCGTTGAGTACAAACACCAGCGCAATACCAAACAGCACGATGATTTCACGGCTGGCGCCGTAGAGGCGCGACAGCGCATTGATGGTCAAAATCGACGCCGCCGCAAATACAAACGCCATCAAGGCGGTGGCGTAGTGGGCATTTAAACCCAGCAGGGTGAGGTTAAAGACAATCACCAGCGAAACGCCCAGGGTCGCCGCCGCGCCCACGCCCAGGGTAAACGGGCTGGCCAGCGGGTTATTCAGCACCGTTTGCATCTCTGCCCCCGCCAAGCCTAGGGTAGCGCCTACCAGTACGGCCATGAGTGCTGCCGGCATACGGATTTCCCAGACAATGGCCTGCTGAATCGGGCCTTGAGCATGGGCATCAAACACCAGCGCGATTAAATCAGCCATTGGGATATGTGCAGGGCCACTGGCGATATCAGCTAGCAGAGAAATGACCAAGGCGATGGCTAACCCTGCGACAATCAGCAAGCGGGTAACGATAAAACGCCGATAGGAGGATGCCAACGGAGCTGCAAGTGGCGAAGAGGCGGGCATTGTAAAAGTTGTTTCCAGGTGAGAATACAAAGTTAGCAGGCTTAGTCTTATTTGCGACTAAAACTCATTCGTGATTATATTTTCATTCTTTAGTCGTAGCTTTGTCAACCGCTGGGCAACCTGGCGTTGCCTAATTGCCGTGCTGCTTCCACTATGTTCTATTTAAGGGTCAGGCTTTATTGAAGCGGCATATGGCCTACACTTACCTTTTGTTATGGACAAGTATAAGGAGTTCACCATGACCGATATAACCGCTCTGCTAGGCAGTGACGCCGATAGTCTGCTTAATCATACTTGTCAGGGTATTCGTCGTGAGGACTTGCATCTGCCGGGCCCGGATTTTATCGACCGTGTCATGGCTGATAGTGACCGCAGTCCAGCGGTATTACGCAATATGCAGAGCTTTTTTAACCATGGTCGCTTAGCGGGCACTGGCTATCTCAGCCTGTTGCCGGTGGATCAGGGGATTGAGCACTCGGCGGGCGCCTCGTTCGCGCCTAACCCGCGCTACTTCGACCCAGCTAATATCGTTGAACTGGCCCTCGAAGGGGGTTGCAACGGCGTCGCCTCGACGCTTGGGGTTCTCTCTTCCGTGGCGCGACGCTACGCACACAAAATCCCGATGATGTTGAAGCTGAATCATAACGAGACCCTGAGTTACCCGGCGATATACGACCAGACGCTATTTGCCGATGTGGAGCAAGCCCACGATATGGGCTGCGTGGCGGTGGGGGCGACGATTTACTTTGGCTCCCATGAAAGTCGTCGGCAAATCATGGAGATCAGCGAGGCCTTTGAGCGGGCCCACCAGTTGGGTATGGTCACAGTGCTGTGGGCCTATCTGCGCAACCCGGCCTTCAAACAGGACGGTACCGATTATCATGCCTCCGCCGACCTCACCAGCCAAGCCAACCACATGGCTGCAACCCTTAAAGCGGATATCGTCAAACAGAAACTGCCTGAGAACAACGGTGGCTATCGTGCTGTGGGCTTTGGTCATACCCACGATAAGGTTTATAACGAGCTGACCACGGATCACCCCATTGATCTAGCCCGTTACCAGGTCGCCAACTGTTTTATGGGTCGCGCAGGTTTGATTAATTCCGGCGGTGGTTCCAAGGGGCACTCCGATCTCGGCGAAGCGGTGCGCACGGCAGTGATCAACAAACGCGCGGGTGGGATGGGTCTGATTTCTGGGCGTAAGGCGTTTCAAAAACCGATGCAGGAAGGCGTTGAGCTGCTGCATGCGATCCAGGATGTCTATCTCTCTACCGACGTGACGGTCGCCTGATGGTTGGTAAGTGTTAACTGACGGACTTAAGTGAGGATCTGTAACCTTGCTGAATATTACTTAATATTGAATAATCGTCATATTGAAAGGTTTACAACGGCATACGCTTAAGGAGCTGTACGATGAGTGGAAAGCCAGCAGCACGTGTTACTGACCCTACTGCGTGCCCTAAACCAGGGCACGGCACAAACCCGTTGGTAAGTGGCTCGCCTGATGTTTTTTATGATGGGCTGTCTGCCGCAAGGTTAGACGATAAGTCGGCTTGTGGCAGTCCGATTACTAATGAAGTGTCGCCCACGGTGCTCGTCAATGGCAAACCTGCCGCTATTCTTGGCAGTGTGGGAGCCCACGGTAATACCGTAATCAGTGGGTCGGGAACAGTCATTATCGGTAAGTAGTGATTTCTGTCACTATTTCTTCAGTCACTATTTCTGTGGCGTTAACGGCGATTCAATAGCCCAAAAAATTGCCATCCAGACCCTTGAAAATTGATTGACCGCTCCTATTTTGCAAACTGTAGAGGCTGCTTCGGTGGAGTGGATAAGAGGCTGCCTCTTATCGCAATTCTCACAGTCTGCTTAACGTAGGAGGTGTTCGATATGTTCGATGATCTCAAGCGTTTTGAAACCGGTTCGCATCGACAGTTTGACTGGTTTAGTCAACTGCTGGACGGCTTCTTCCCCGACGGCAATGCGATGGATATTCGCGCGGTGCCGCGAGGTAGTTTCCCCATGATCAACGTGGCGCGTAGCGATGACGCTGTGCGTGTCTACGTGTTTGCGGCAGGGCTGGCACCTTCGGATCTCACTATTGATGTTCAAGATAATGTGCTGACGCTGCGTGGCAAGCGTGATGCTGTAACGGGAAGCAATGAGGATGGCAGCTCGCGCCCGATATTTCGCCGTGAGCGCGCCAGCGGTGAGTTCGTAAGGGCGATTGCGCTCCCCGACGGTTTAGATGCCGAGCGGGCAGAGGCCCGCCATGCCCATGGGGTGTTTGAGATCGTGCTGCCTAAACGGGAAGAGCTCAAGCCGCGGCGTATTGATGTTCAGGCGGCGTAAATCATGTTTTTTAACCTTGTAAAAGGAGGGATAAATCATGAATAACGTTGTTCGTTCATCCAACCACTCCCCGCTTTTACAGCGTGGTGAGGAGCAACATTCTCAAGAAACCCTGCTGCCAGCGGTGGATATTATTGAGGAGTCTAACGCGCTCAAACTGGTGGCGGATATGCCCGGCGTGACTAATGAAACGCTGAAAATAGAGCTCGACAACAACGTGCTGAGCTTGGAAGGTGAGATAGCGCTAAATATGCCCGAAGGGCTGAGCGCGCTGCACGCCGAGGTTCGCGGCCAGCGTTTTGCGCGGCGTTTTAACCTCAGTCACGAAGTGGACAGTGAGGCTATTACCGCCACTATCGTTAACGGCGTACTGACGCTAACGCTGCCCAAGAAAGATAGCCACCGCACACGCCGTATCGAAGTGCAGGCGGCCTGAGTGAGGCCTGGCCTCCGAGTAAAAACTGATTGAAAAGCCGAGTGTCCGCTAAATGGCGGGCACTCTTTTTTTGCGAGTCGATTAGCTATCTTTCCAGGTAAAACTCGCCTTTTCCCACCACTTTTGCGTTACCGCCCACCGTCACAAGGCCGGGCTTGATCTCGCCATTGGCGGCGGTATAGATAACGCTGGGCCGCCCCATTTCAACACCCTGATGAATCTTGCAGTGCAAGGCGTCTGGCTGCAGTGACGCCAGGTAGCCCGTCAACGCTGCGGCGGCGCTACCGGTAGCGGGGTCTTCGCAGATACTGGCGTGCATACAGAACATGCGGCTTTTAACGACGGTTTCTGCTTCGTTTGTCTGCTCCATCACATACAGATATATCTGCTCTGCACTGCTGGACATAACGGCATTCGCCCAGGTCGTCGTAGAGATATGGACGCTCTCTAGTGTTGCCACATCCGTTAGCTCAATTAAATGATAGGGCAGCCCGGAAGAGGCAATCACGGGATCACCAATCACCTGGTGGATGTCCAATCCCAGTAGCTCAACGGCGGTGGGGTGATCAATTGTACTGTCTGTGACCGTGGCGGGCTGGGCGGTAGTAAAGGTTGCTCTATCTTGTTCATAGCTCACCGCCAGCTCGCCGACGGGGGGCTGTAACACAACGCCTTGCCCGCGGTTCACTAAATCCAGTTCCCTTAGCAAATGCGCGGTGCCTACCGTGGGGTGCCCCGCAAAAGGGAGTTCACGAGTCGGCGTAAAGATCCGCATCGGGTAGTGATTCGGTTCAGTGGCAGAACTTAAAAACACCGTTTCGGCCAGGTTAAGCTCATTGGCCAAGGCCTGCATGGTACTGGCTGCCAACCCATCGGCATCCAGAAACACCGCCAATGGGTTGCCGGTAAACGGCTGGTCGGTAAAGACGTCGAGTAGGTAATACTCAGCGGTTTTCATAAGGCCTCTCATCTAGTGGTGTATGCTTCCAAAACGCTTTATGACCCTCTTTGAGCGCCTGTGTACGGTCAATGCCGATATCGTCAAGTAGTCTGTCATCAAGCGCCAGTAACTGACGGCGACTACGACGATAGTGACGGTACTGACGCAGTTGAGATCTTAGCTGATAACGAAGCTGAGTAAGGTTGAAGCGTGGCATGGCGGCTCTCCTTGAGTGCTAGGTGCCTAACCAGATTACTCAGTGCTACTGTTTGAATACAGATATAGGATTTATTATTTTCAGGATACAGAAGGGCGTGTTATACCTCTGTATGGTTGCTAGACAGGGCATCTGTATTGTTATCGGGCTATAGGCAGGAGGGTGTCATGACACGCTACGAGGAAGTCGCCAGCATTTTGCGCGAGCGTATTGAGCACGGTATTTACCGTGTGGGCGATCGCCTGCCCTCTATCCGTGCGGTGTGCCAGGAGCTGGACGTTAGTATTTCAACCGCGCAGGAAGCCTACCGGCAACTGATAGATGTGGCGTTGATCGAGTCGCGGCCTAAATCAGGCTACTTCGTGCTGCCTAGCCGCGTACCATCGGTGTTGCCATCGGTCTCACGACCCGCACAGCGCCCGCTGGATATTTCTCAATGGGATCAAGTGCTGGAGCTCGTCGCCACTCAGCGAGATGACGTACGGCTGCTTCTGGGGCGCGGTATACCGAATTTTGAATATGAGACGCTGCGACCGCTGTCTAAAATCCTTGCTGGCCTGCATCGCAGCAATGACCTGCACGGATTCAACTACGACAAGTTGAGCGGGAGCCCTGAACTTCGCCAACAGGTGGCGCGTCTGGCGATTGCCTCCGGCTGCTTGCTACACCCAGACGATATTATGGTGACCACCGGGTGTCAGGAGGCTCTTTCGATTGCGCTGCGCACGCTCACCCAGCCGGGTGATGTGGTGGCTGTCGATTCGCCCAGCTTTTACGGCACCATGCAGATCCTCAAGGCCAACGGCTTAAAAGCCCTGGAAATCCCCACCGATCCACAAACCGGCATCAGCCTGGAAGCCCTTGAACTGGCGTTGGAGCAGTGGCCGATTCGCGCGATACAGGTCACGCCCACTTACAACAACCCGCTGGGTTACACCATGCCTGAAGCACGCAAGCGGGCGCTGTTTCAGCTTGCTCAACGCTTCGACGTGGCGATTATTGAAGACGATATCTACGGCGATTTGTCGTTTACTCTACCTAGACCGCGCACCGTAAAATCCTTTGATGACGATGGGCGTGTGATGCTGTGCAGCGGCTTTTCCAAAACGGTCGGGCCAGGGCTGCGGGTGGGCTGGCTGGCGCCGGGTCGTTACCGTGATCAGGCACTGCATATGAAGTACGTCTCCACCGGCGCCTCGGCCACGCTGCCGCAGCTGGCAGTGGCGGAGTTCGTCGCCAAAGGCCACTACGAACGTCACGTCCGTTACGCCACCCGCCAATATCAGCGCCAGCGCGATATCATGATCAACTGGGTGCAGCGCTACTTCCCCAAGGGTGCAGGTATCAGCTACCCCCAAGGCAGTTTTTTGCTGTGGGTTGAGCTACCCGCCGCGGTGGACTGCGTACGCCTTAACCAGCGCTTGGCGCAGCACGCTATCCACGTAGCGCCGGGGTCGCTGTTTTCCGCCTCGGGCAAGTTTCGCCAGTGCCTGCGCTTGAACTACGCTTTTACGCTCACGCCTACCATTGAAGCGGCCGTGCGGACAGTGGGGGAGTTTGCCACCGAGATGGTGGAAGCGGCGCAGGAGCATGAGTGCTGAGGTTTACTAACCGCTTTTGAATCTCTCTGAACTGACGCCATTGAGGGCGAGCCGCCAAAAGAGGAACGACTGTGCAAACAACGTCTTGAGGTATAGCGGTCTGCTTAAAATCAGAGTATCAATTGAGCCCACTCTGGCCACAATTTTTAAGTTGAGAAGCGCAGATATAAGGCGCGTTCAGCGAACCGTAAGAGGGAGGTGATAATGTTGTTACGTTCACTAGGTTGGTTGGCCGTCGCGACAGTGAGTTTCTCGGTAGGCGTCGCCAGCGTGCAGGCCGGGACGCTGCTAATTCCGTAGTGGTGACGACTCCTCATGGCTAACGATAGATTGAGGCTTTACGTCCATGTTTCGCCTATAGCCCTCCGCCGCAGAAATTCGATCACCGCGCGGGTGGCGGGGCTCATGTGCCGGTTTCGGTAGTAATAGGCGAAGATCCCCTGGATGTAGGGAGACCACTCCTCCAGAACTGGCACCAGTTGTCCGTCGTCAATCATTGGCCGTAGCCGATGCTCGAGCCACATGACGATCCCTATCCCGTCAATCGCCGCACGGACGGCCGCGCTACGGTCGTTGAAGATCATCGGCCCCTGCACGGTAATCGACAGGGGTTCACCGTCCTTTTCGAACTCCCAGGCATAAGGTTCGCCATCTCGCTGCTTGCGCCAATTGAGGCAGGCGTGATGCGTCAGCTCGTGCGGATGTGAGGGCAACCCATGCGACGCGGCATAGCTAGGTGAAGCCACGGCCAATTGGCGCAGGCGTGGCCCGACCGGTACGGCGACCGTGTCGGGGTGGAGGTATTCCCCCATCCGGAAGCCTATATCGTAGCGCTCGCTGACGATATCGACACAGATATCTTCGAGGTGGATGTCGAGCAGGATCTGCGGGAAAGCCGCGTGCAGCTCCGCGAGACAGGGCGCGATGACATCGTCGTAGGCCTCGTGCGATATCACGATGCGCACGGTGCCCGAGGGCGCTTCACGATGTTCCAGAAGATCTTGTGTAGCAGCGTCGATCTGGTCGAAGGCGCCCTGGAGCTTGGACTGAAGCGCCTTACCTCGATCCGTCAGCGACACCTTGCGCGTGGTTCGGTGCAGTAGCTGAACACCGACGCGTGTTTCCAGCCGCCGGATCATCGCGCTCATCGCCGAAGCACTCACGCCCATGGCACGGGCTCCGCCGATGAAGCTGCCAGCCTCTGCTACGCATAGAAAGGCTTCATAGTCCCGGATGAGGTCTGAGCGCATTGGATTATCCATTTCAACGGCATAGTTCATGCAAATTTATAGCATTTTATATTACCCGTATGATCACTATTCTGACACCCGTGTTCGACACGGTAACGACAGGAGGAAGATCATGAACGCCCCAACGGAAACCCGGATTGCTCTCGTGACTGGCGCCAATAAGGGCATTGGCTACGAGATTTCGCGTCAGATTGGTCAGGCGGGCGCCATCGTGCTGATGGGCGCGCGGAACGCCGAGCGCGGTCAGGCGGCTGCTCGCGCGCTCGCTGAGGAGGGTATCGCGGCCTCCTGGGTACCGCTGGACGTCACGGATGCGCAGAGCATCACAGCCGCGGCAGACCGGATCACAGAGGAGCACGGTCGTCTCGATATCCTCGTGAACAATGCGGGTACCGGAGTCGCCGGCGATGGACCGCCCAGCAAGGCCTCGCTCGACGCGGTGCGACAGGTGTTTGAGACGAACGTCTTCGGTGTGCTGGCCGTCACCCAGGCGATGCTGCCGCTGCTGCGCCGCTCCGGGGCCGGCCGCATCGTCAATCTTTCGAGCAGTCTCGGCTCGCTGACGCTCAACGGCGACCCTTCCTGGGAGGCCTATGATGTGAAACTGATTGGTTACAACAGTTCAAAGACGGCTCTGAACATGCTGACGGTACAACTTGCGGCGGAGCTGCGTGATAGCGGTATCTCCGTTCAGTCCATCTGCCCCGGGCTGACGGCGACAGACCTGACCGGCCATACGGGCCATCGCCTGCCTGCTGAAGCCGCCACGGCCCCGGCACGCGCAGCACTTGCCGAAGGTGGTCGGTCGGGATCCTTTGCCGATGCGCAGGGAGACCTTCCCTGGTGATTGTCCTGCATCCTGCAGTCCGGGTGGCGAAACAACTCGAATTGGTCGGGGACTGGGCCATACGGGTGAGCCCAGCCCTCGATGGGGGTCGCTGTTTTCCGCCTCAGGCAAGTTCCGCCAGTGCCTGCGCCTGAACTATGCGTTTACGTTAACGCCTGCCATCGAAGACGCCGTGCGCACCGTGGGCGGGCTTGCCGCCGAGATGGTGGCAGACGCGCAGGCGCATGCGGTAGGTGTCGGGTAAGTAGTGCTCCTTTCAATTAGCCGAGAAGGCCGCCAGTAACGAGTCGGTGAGTGTTGGAGAAGGATTGGCGCCGGTCAGAATAGTCGCGATGGAAGCATCCTGAGTCCACTGATCACGCCTAGCATAGGCGGCTGCTAAACCGAGTGCCCCTGCGGGTTCCAGTAGCAGCCCCAGGTGTTCCAGGCCAAGGCGCATACCGTTTTCGATACTGGCTTCGTCCACCAGCCAAATATCATCGACTATATCGCGCATATCCTCCAGAGCCTCAATAATGGGAGCGCGAACCGCCACACCATCTGCCATGGTATCCACCCGATCATTAGTGACAAGCATACCGCGCCTCCAGCTTTGCCAGGTGGCATCCGCGCCTTGTGGGCAGATGCCGATCACCCGGGTGGCGGGGGAAGAGGCTTTGAACCAGCGGCCTACGCCGTTTATAAGCGCGCCATTACCAAGGGGCACCAGCAGCGTATCGAATGTGTCACCGTTAGCGAGCATTTCAACCGCGATAGTGCCCGCACCTTCGGTAATCTCCACCTGTCGGCCATCTTCTACAAATAGGCCACCGTTTTGTTTAGCAAAGTAGTTCGCTGCCTGCTTGGCTTGATCAAAGTCCTCTCCTGCGAACATTACCTCTGCGCCTAGTGCGCGGATGCCTGCGATTTTGAGTGGGTTAGCGTTTTCAGCGACAAAGACGCTGAGGGGCAGCCCGTGCTGCTTGCAGGCATGAGCCAGCGCTAACCCCCAATTCCCGGCGCTGGCGCAAACCAGCGGTGCAGGCTTCTCTTGCTGAATATGGTGGGAGACAAAATGGTCGGCACCGCGCCCTTTGAAGTTGCGCAGGGGGTTGAGCGTTTCGACCTTCAGTGTCATGGCGACCCCTAACGCGGTATCGAGAGAGGGAGAGCGATACTGGGGAGTTGCTAAGAAAGCGGGACTGATACGACGGGAGGCAGAGGCAATATGCTCCAATTTGATGCGTTGCTCGCTGCGTTGGGGGGCAATTAGCTCGGTGTGGCGAGCGATCGGCTGCAAATCCTCCTGACGCTCTATCCGATCCACCATTAGCACGCCATCAAGGTGGTCAACCTCGTGCTGGATCAGTTCAGCCAGTGAGGCAGATAGGTAGTTCCAGTGGCAGGTTTTGCCGCTTTCGTTTTGGTACGTCAGGCTGATGCTGGTGTGGCGCCTAACATTGGCAATATGGTCGGGCACGCTCATACAGTCGTCCCATACCGGCTGCGTCTCTTCGCTTCGCCAGACAATGACTGGATTGATCAATGTAAACGGGCGGCCACCCAATTGAACCGCCACGATGCGCAAGGGGTCGCCTATTTGAGGGGCAGAGATGGCGCGGCCAAAGCCGGTACGTGTCCGAAAGTCGGCAAGCGTGGCATGCAGTTCGGAAATCACCTTTGCTATATCAGACGTGATTTCTTCTATTGGCTGGGAAGCGGCTCTTAACCGTGGGGCGCCCTCGGTCAGGATCGTGCGTACTTGGCTCATGGTGTTGTCTCCGCCTGTATGGTTAAGTCTTTGCTTGAGTTGCGTTAGCTTAACGGGCAATACCTTTTTACTGGCCGCATATCCTGGTGGGCCATTGCGGGGAGACTGCATAATGAGTGACCAAACTGCGGGCGAGCGCCCCGCGGATCAATTGGATGATTTTGATCGGCGGATTTTGGCTATTTACCAGCACGATACGCGTGTGACGGGGGAGAGTATTGGGCAAGCGGTTGGCTTGTCGGCGGCGGCAGTTCAGCGTCGGCTCAAGCGGTTAAGGGCGCGGGGCGTTATTGTCCAGGAAGAGGCACGGCTAGATGCTAAAGCACTCGGCTTGCCGACTACCTGCATCGTCGGTGTTGATCTCGAATATGAGCGTAACCAGCATGTCGATGAGTTTAAGCAGCGGATGCGGGAGCACCCCAATGTGCAGCAGTGCTATTACGTGACAGGGAATTTGGACTTCGTTTTGGTGGTGGTAACCCGTACGCTGCAGGAGTATGAAGATTTCACCCGCGAGGCGCTGATGGAACACCCCAACGTACGCTCCTTCACCACCTTGGTGTCCATGGACACGGTCAAAGCGGGATATGCGCTGCCTTTATGAGTAGCGAGTAGGAGTAATGGGTATTGATGTGCTAAGCAAAGCCGAGGAATAGGGCCAGCGAGCGGTTAACCATTAGCATAGTGCTGTCGTCGAGATGACCAAAGGGCCCGCCTAGCTTGTCACGTTTTACCGTTATGGGTTTGTCCACCATGATTTGGGAGCGCTTGCGTAAGCCATTTTCCAATGTAGGCGTCACCTCAATGCGGATCAGTGGTGCATCAATCAGGGTGCTTGAAAGCAATAACACCGTGACCGTCGCGGTGGAAATGAATTGATCGGATTGTATGATCAGTGCTGGGCGTGGTTTGCCAAACTCCCCTGGAGGAGCAACCGTCACCAGATCGCCGCGTCTTATACTTCCCACCTTATGATTCCCACTCGTCATCCACATCTAACAAGGCAGTATCCATCAACTCCTGTAAATCGTGATCGGCATTGTCCGCCGCGGCCACTATTTCGCATTGTCGCTTAATCTCATCGCTAAAGCCGGGGCGGCGAGTATCCGGCACCCAAATTTGAATAGGGCGCAACCCTGACGCTCTAAGCGTTGCTCGGTGTTTCTGCACACGGTCATTGATGTTTGAAGCAGTCATGGTGAAAGCTCTTTGCTATGATGTTACATGTAACACTATAGCCCGCTTTTTGTGATCTGCAACTTCGACGTCAGCGGTTCCCTACGCAAATCCCTATTTTCGAGGTACCCATGCGGCGCCATGCTCTCACCTATCGCTCTTTCGGAGCGCCGCTGGAAACATTGAAAATGGAAGCATCGGATGTTCCAGGCCTCAGTGAAGGCAAACTCAGGGTTCGGATGCTGTGTGCCCCAGTTAATCCCTCTGATCTGATCCCCATCACCGGTGCCTATTCGCATCGTATCAAGCTGCCCGCTGTCGCCGGTTACGAAGGTGTTGGTCGTGTTATGGATGCTCCGCGAGAGTACTCCTACTTGGTCGGGAAGCGAGTGCTGCCATTGCGAGGCGATGGCACCTGGCAGACGATTTTAGATTGTGACCCAGCTCTCGCAGTGCCCGTCCCCGATACCATTTCTGACGCTATCGCAGCACGCGCTTATATTAACCCCTTAGCTGCCCTGACCATGCTTGAGACGTGGCCCGTAGAGGGGAGGCGTGTGCTTCTAACTGGCGCCGGTTCGAACTGCGCTGAATACCTTGGGGAATGGGCCTATCAGCACGGCGCCAAGGAAGTTGTTGGCATATACCGCTCCGAGAGTAGAGTTGCCCGCTTGGAAAAACTGGGTATCAAACCGGTACCTATCCACAATATGTCCCAGATCTCGTATGCGGCCCGTGAGTCGGACATAGTGTTTGACGCTTTAGGCGGGGCAATGGCGGCAAAAATCTTGCAACTAATGGCACCAGGAACGAGGTTTATTGCTTATGGGTTATTGACGGGACAGGCGATTCAGTTGGAGTCCGCGCCTGGCGCTCACTATAGAAGGTTTCACCTACGCGATAGTTTGGCCAGCATGTCTGAACAAACGTGGCAGTCCAAATTCTTGGCTATTTGGAGACTTTTAGGCCAGTCAGCGATGCCTGATTATCAAGTGTTTTCAGGCCAAGATTGGCGGCAAGCTGTCAAGATGGCGCTTAGCCCGAGTGGTCGGAAGGTGCTTCTGAACCTCTCCACACTTGGATAAATTGGATCGGTACCGACGCGCTTTACGACCCTCCTTTCAACCCTAAGAGCGGGCTTCTGAGCACCACTATAAAGACAGAGACGTCTGCAACAGTGGCGGCATGGGATTACAGCAGTGTAAGGAGAGCCATTTCCAGTTAACCGGGGGGCACGCCTTTACAGTGTGAGATTGCCTGGACGCACATCCAGCTGATCCAGACGCTGCTTCAAGAGGCCCGGGAAGCGGGCATACCAGGTCTGATTGAGCGGGGAGGGGTGAGGCAGCGGATAAAGTTGAAAGGTTTGTGCCTCACCCCGATCATCCTCCAGCGTCACTTCGATACTGCTCTCAAAGCGATTCTCACTCTTCCAGAAGCTCTCCAGGCGCGCACGCTCCTCCTTTGAGCGACCAATGCCAAACCACAGGAACGCCTCGCGTCCCAGCGTGATCAGCGTCCGCCCCTCCCAGCGCGAGATCAGAACCTCGTTCATCAGGCCGTGAAAGTGGCGCTTGACCTTCATGGGCCACGCCTTATTGCCAACGGGCTTATAGAGGACGGTGTTGATCCAGAAGAAGTGTTCTCCTACGGCACGAGAGGCCTCGAAGTTCGGCATCTCCTCGTCATACAGGTGTGCGTAGAGCGCCTTTCGAACCAGTTGCCCGCCAGCGCTCTGAATTTCTCCTGTTGACGCGGGGTCAGTGACATCTTCCATGCTCCTTGGTGCAGTTGGGCAGCTGTTCAATAAAAATACTCTTGCGCCGTACGCCAGAGGCACATACCGGCAAAGTAAACAGATGCAATGCCCCATCCCCATAGCGCCCAGGTGGCGTGCTCAGGGCTTGAGAGTACCAACGACGTTGTACATGCGCACCACACCAGCGTGATGGCGATATTGAACGGCATGAACAAGCGCACCCGGAAAGGGTGAAGGAACTTCATCTTAGTGACGGTAAGGATGGCCAGAAAGACAATAGCGGCAAAGGTGATGAACGGCGGGAAATCGAGAATATAGAAATAGGCGGCGGCAATGTTCCAGGCGGCAGGAAAGCCAACGAAGTAGTTGTCCTGGCTTTTCATATCGACATTGCAGAAACAGAACATTGATGACAGCAGAATGATAAATACGGATAGCAGCCCTAAATAGGGCGGCAATTCAATGAAGTAGTAGATGAATAGGGCAGGAATAAAGGCCCAGGTTAGGTAATCAATGACCATATCAAGCGTTGAGCCATCGAAATGGGGCAGTATGGCCTTCACTTCATATTTACGTGCTAGAGTGCCATCAATACCATCTATCATCATGGCGGCACCTAGCCAGAGCAGGCAAGCAACGGGATTATCATCGACCAGTGCGAGCAGCGCCATCGTGCCGAGCAGCACTCCGCTGGCAGTAAATACGTGAACGCTCCATGCCTTGCATATTGATGCGCGAGATTCTGCCTGCGAAGAGAGCGGTTGAGCCACATTAACCCCAATGGGAACGTGGTGTCCCCGTGCTATTTGGTTTATAGATAAGAGCTGAAAGAACCATACCCTACTACAACAAGATACCTGGAGAATACGCAGGTAGGCCCTCTGTCCATGACACTACCGTTTGCCCGCCATGCTAAAAGTATAGTGTCTTCCACCTTTTTTGTTACGCCGGTCGCTGAAACTGCTGCCTTGCCTGTTCGACCCGTTCGCGGGTGATGCAGCTTGGCGAGTGATCATTGAGCAGCCCCATCGCCTGCATAAAGGCAAAAGCGGTGGTTGGGCCAACGAATTTCCAGCCGCGCTTTTTCAGCTCTTTGGAGAGTGCGATGGATTCAGGCGAGGTGGTCTGGGTTTGCGGAGCGGCGAGTGAATCAGCGTCTGGCTCGTAACGCCAGAAGAAGGCAGCCAGAGAACCTTCCTGTTCCACCATTGCTTGTGCCCGCTGGGCATTATTAATAACGGCTTCAATTTTACCCCGGTGGCGAATAATACCCGCCTCTTGCAGCAAGCGTTGCACATCATCTTCGCTAAAGTGGGCAACCTGATGAAAATCGAAATGTTGAAAAGCGGTACGGAAGTTCTCACGTTTATTAAGAATAGTGCGCCAGCTCAAGCCCGACTGAAAACTCTCTAAGCAAAGCTTCTCAAATAGCCGCTGATCATTGTCTACCGGGAAGCCCCACTCGTTATCGTGGTAGGGCAGAAACTCCGGCGCGCCGCCACACCATTGGCAGCGAGGGTGTCCATCGGGGGCGATAAAATCGGGCATTGGGCGCTCCTAATTGTTTAGTCCAAGATGTGAGTGGCTTAAGCTTAACCATGTGTATCGCTAAGCCACGCGCCTGCCGCTAGAAGCTCGCTTTCAGTCGAGCCCGCATAGCCGAGCACTAACCCAGGGCGCTTGTTCTCGGAAAGGTAATAGCGGGAAAGTGGAGAGAGCGTAATGCCCGCTTCACTGGCGTGCTTAACGAGCATCCCCTCTTCCTCAATAGTATCGAGTTCAGCTAATAGATGCATACCCGCATGGCCGTCAGAAAGCCGAAGCCCAGCGGCCACTGCAGGCGCTAATGCCGTGCGTAAACACGCTTGGCGCTGGCGATAAGCGACCCGCATACGCGCGATGTGACGAGTAAAGTGCCCGCTGGTAATAAATTCAGCAAGCGCCGATTGCACGGGATAGTGACCCTCACGGTGCAGTCGCGCATGGGCTCGTCTGAAGTTTTCCGCAAGTGTATCAGGCAGTACCAAATAGCCTAAGCGTAAGCCGGGATAGAGCACTTTACTAAAGGTACCTACATAAATAACCGATGCCTGTTCGGCAAGGCCTTGTAAGGAAGGCGTAGGTGGCGTGTCGTAACGAAATTCGCTGTCGTAATCGTCTTCAATGATCCAACTGCTAGCGCGATAAGCATGCTCAAGTAACGCCAGTCGCCTGGGTACTGGCATGGTAACGCCGCTGGGATACTGGTGGGAGGGTGTCACGTAAATCAGCCGAGGTGTTGGCGCATTCTCGGGAGCCAGTAATGGGTTTAAGCCTTCTTTATCGACAGGTATGGGCGTTACCGTCAATCCCGACGCCAGAAAACAGGCCTGGGCGCCGCCGTAACCCGGCTCCTCCATCCAAACCGAATCCCCATGATCGGTGAGTAGTTGAGTAATCAGTTCAAACGCCTGCTGGGCGCCTTGGGTAATCACAATCTGTTCTGGCTGGCAGCGCACCGCGCGGGAGAGTCTTAGATAGTCACAAAGAGCCGCTTTGAGTACAGGTAGACCACCGCTGGTTTGATAATCCATCCATGCCATTTCCGCGTGATAATAGTGACGCCGTAAAAGGCGCTGCCACTGCTCGCGGGGGAATAGGTCGAGCGCCGGGACGCCTGGGGCAAAGGCGCGATGTCCGTGGCTCAACGTTCCGCTGAGTGTTAATAGCTTGTTACCCCGGCTTGAGTAGCGGACAGGCAACGGTGGTGGAAGCTCAGCTCGGGTTAACAACGCGGGGAGATTCGCCACATAGAGCCCTGCTCCCTGGCGGGAAATCAGCAACCCTTCCGCCAGAAGCCGATCCATGGCGGCCAGCACCGTATTACGGCTAATGCCCAAAGCGCGGGCCAAGTAGCGGGAAGAGGGAAGCGCATCGCCAGCCGTCAGCTCACCGTGCTGAATCCACTCCTTAAGCGAGCAGTAAAGCTGCTGAACCAGCGTGGTGGCTTCATTTGCAGTTAGCCTTAGCGCTAGCGCCTCCGTAATCCAGTCGCTAGCGGCATCACGTCGTTTCACTGGTTCCCTTAATTTAGCGTTAAGTGGCTCTTTATCGTAGACCACTATAGCGTTTGCCACCACTCAGATCGCCGCCAGTGATTTCTCCGTCCACCTAGCACGGCCTTCCCGATCAAACCTCCTCCTTCTTTGCTGAAAATACTTGATAACGAAGCGCTTAGGGATATTAACTAATAAAGTTAATACTTATATTTTGATGATTTGTGGGTAAGTGAAAAGATGCAGATCAGTTTACGTCGATTGATACGGTTCGCACGCATTACTCGTCCGAGGCGGCAAGGTGAGCGGCTGCCAGAGCCATGCCTCCTGCCGCAGTACACGGATCTACAACGGGTAGGCCGAGTGCCTGCTCCAGTTGGCGGCGATGGTGCGCCAAGCCTGCGCAGCCTAGCACCACAACATTAGCGCCATCTTCGTCACGCAGCTTTTGCCCTGTTTCTAATAACCGTATCCAAGTCTTTCTTTCATCAATTAACTCAACCACGTTCAGCTCCAGCGCTCTTTCGCCTGCAAGACGTGAAAGTATTCCCATAGCACCCCAGGCTCGCATATGGCGAGAGATGGAAGCCGGTTGGATCGCTATGACGCCAACCCGCTGGCCCTGAGTTAGTGCAATCAACATCGCGCTTTCACCAATACCGAACACTGGTAGCCTGGTCGCTTCTCTAGCCATGGCTAGGCCTGGATCACTGAAACAGGCGATTACGAATCCGGCCGCCTGCGCTTCGTGAGAGTGAATGAATGTCGAGAGCAGGGGCATAACGTGCATGATATCGGCCTCGCTCTGGATGCCTGGGGGAGCTTCAATGAGGGTGTGGCACTCGATTTTGGGCCCGTCCGTTAGCCTGAGGGGGGCTAAGGCATCATCAATGCCTGCAGTCACGCTGGTTGAAGAGTTGGGGTTAATAACAAAAAGACTACGGCTCATGGGTAGCTCCAATGTTGTTGTAGATGATCCTCCAGTTTATGACGACAGTAGCCGCCTGCGTGATTAGCGAGATATGGCATGAGGTTAACCTGATGTTATATGTGTATATGGCTTGATTATTGCTTGTTTATTTGGTGGTTAACTTTTTGTTATAGGCCGCTATGGGAGCTTGTTGAAATGTCGCTCAATCTTCGCCAGATAGAAGTCTTTCGCGCGGTCATGATCACTGGATCAATTAGCGGTGCTTCTCAGCTGTTGCTGGTCTCTCAGCCGGCGGTTAGCCGGATGCTCTCTTACAGCGAGCAGCGAATTGGCTTTCGGTTGTTCGAGCGAGTCAAGGGGCGGCTCCATCCTTCGCCGGAAGCTCGTCGACTTTTTCGCGATGTGGAACATGTCTATCGCGATGTGCAGCGGGTCAACGCTACTGTTAATGACCTAGTTCAGCAGCGCCATGGGGTGGTGCGTCTAGTTTGTAGTCCGAGTCTCGGCCATCAGCTCATTCCTAAGGCCGTGGCTTCGTTTCGGGATCACCACCAGCAGGTGCGAGTCAGCCTGGAATGTACCCGTAATATCATGCTGAGAGACCTCTTGCTTGAGCATCGGGCTGATATGGGGATATCCCTGTTTCCAGTCGATCATCCCAATCTCGAGATATCGCCACTTTTCGAAACCCGGCTGGTATGTGTCTGCCACCGCGAACATCCGCTGGCCGCCCAGAGTAGGGTCGAGGTCGAGACGCTTCCGCGCTATCCTCTGATTGGTTATAGCGTCGAGACACCCTTTGGTCAGCTTGTACAGCAAGTGTACGAAGCCCATGGGCTCGCCTACCAGCCCGCTATCGAAGTCGACTCTCCGCACTATGCGTGTGGGCTGGTGCGTAATCGGGCGGGTATCGCGCTAGTCGACGACTTCTCGGTGCATAGCGGCATATCTGATTCGCTGTGTGCATTGCCGCTATCACATACTCAATCACTCGTGGTCAATTTGGTGCATCCACGCAGCGAACCTCTCTCCCAGTTGGCGCAGAATTTTACTGAGCATTTGAAAGACGCTTTTCGGGAGGACTTTGTCGCATGAGTCAGCGTAATCAAGTCGTTTGATAGGCCTCTCTCGCCAAACTCAAAATAATAGACCAAAGACTAATTGCGTTCAGTTGATTGACTTGATCTTTGTGGTATGCCAAAGATATGCCAAGGCGACTCTGTAGGCAATACAGCCGCTTGATCTGGGAAAGCTGCCACTCGGCAGCACTCGATAACAACTCTTAGGAGTAGAATATGAAAGCGACCCTCTCCCCCCTGGCCGTGTTTTGTACGGCAGCGGTTCTCTCTATGACAGCATCCGGCGCCCATGCGGCGACACAACTGATAATCGTGACTCCCTGGCCGGAAGGTAATTTCCAGGTCGAGGCACTTAATCAATTTGCTGGCGCTGTGCAAGAAGCGACCAGCGGCGAGGTCGAGCTGGATATTCACTCTGGAGGCGATCTTGGCCTCAAGGGCCCGGAGCTGCTCTCGGCGGTGCGCGATGGCATTGTTCAGGGCGCCGATATGTTACTGACCCAGCAGGTGGGTGAAGCGCCGCTGTTGGGTATCGAATCGGTACCGTATCTCACCCGCAATACCGACGACGCGGCGCTGCTACGCGACACCGCCTGGCCCTACTACGAAGCCGTCGCCGCCGAGTACAACCAGAAGTTTCTCTACACGGTACCTTGGCCGGGGCAAGGCATATTCACCCAGCAGCCGGTGGCAACCGTGGACGACCTTCAGGGGATAAAATTGCGAACCGTCGATAAGAACGGCACTGAATTCTTCGAGGCGCTGGGGGCTTCTCCAATACAGATGCCTTGGGGGGAGGTTGTGCCGGCGCTGGCTTCTGGGGTGATCGATGGGGTGACCACATCGACGCCCTCCGGCGTAGATGGCAGCTTCTGGGAATTCACCGCTTACTTCAACAAACTCGATTGGCAACTGGCGCCGGATGTCGTCTCGATCAACCTCGACGCCTGGAACTCGTTGACGGCGGAGCAGCAACAGACGATCGAAGTTCTGGCCCAGGAACTGGAACCTCAGTTTCAACAGCTCTCCCAAGACGAGGACAAACGTAACGCGCAGGTGCTCGCCGATCATGGTATCCATATGTCCGCCCCCAGTGCCGAGTTGTCGAAGCAGCTTACCGACGCCGCTCAGCCGCAGTGGCAGCAGTTTCGTGAATCGGCCGGCCCCAAGGCCGACGAGCTGATGACACGCTACCTTGAGGTACGCGACGCACAGTAACCGCGTGGCTTTTAGCCAAGACCAGCGGGTTGATCTCTGTTGCCCGCTGGAGCCGTCCGTTATCTTCAGGGGCTTCCCATGATCTCTTGCTTGCTACGACTGAGCGACCGTTTGTCCTGGGCGACCGCCGCGCTTGCCGCGCTCGCCTTGGCACTGCTGTTCGTTCTAATGCTGTCGGAAATCGTTTCCCGTAATCTGCTTGAAAGAAGCCTCGGATTCAGTTGGGAGGTGAGCGGCTATCTGTTGGGACTGATCATTTTCATGGCAAGCAGTTGGTCGCTGCGTAATGACAAGCACATCCGCATCACGCTAGTGCGCGAATACCTGCCGGCGGGTGGCGTGCGCTGGTTGGATCTGTTGGCGACGCTGATCGGTGTCATCATTGCCGGGTTTTTCTGTTCGGCTTTCATTGGGTTCTGTCTGCAGACCTGGCACGGTGGCACGGTGTCGAGTACGCCGCAGGAAATTCCGCTAATCTATCCCCGCGCGCTGATGGCGCTGGGTCTACTCGTCTTCACGCTGACGCTCGTGGTGCGCGCGCTGGTGCTTGTCGCCGCGCCCGGAATGCTTGACTCCACGCCAGAGGAATCGCCGGTGCCAATGGAGGGGAAGTCATGACCGCGATTATGTTGACGACGTTCGCGTTGTTGATGGCGCTACTCGCCAGCGGCGTCTGGGTCGGACTGGGGCTGGCCGGCGTTGGTATCGTCTCGCTGGAGACGTTCCGGGGCTTCATGCCGGTGGAA
The DNA here is from genome assembly GCF_052379125.1 of Halomonas sp. AOP13-D3-9. Taxonomy (NCBI): domain Bacteria; kingdom Pseudomonadati; phylum Pseudomonadota; class Gammaproteobacteria; order Oceanospirillales; family Halomonadaceae; genus Halomonas; species Halomonas sp. AOP13-D3-9. The sequence goes on from NZ_JBQSYH010000001.1 coordinate 238,750, forward strand.
AAACTGCTTGCGCAAACGGTATGGAATTCGACCACCAGTGCGGAACTGGTGGCGCTGCCGCTGTTCATCCTGATGGGCGAGCTGTTGTTTCGAAGCAGGCTCACCCAGCTGTTGTTCGATGGCCTGGCGCCGTGGGTCGATCATGTGCCGGGAAGACTCCTGCATACCAATGTGCTGGGCTGCACGCTGTTCGCGGCGATCTCCGGCTCTTCGGCGGCAACTACGGCAACGGTCGGGCGTATAACCTCGAACGAGTTGGTGCGGCGTGGCTATGATGCGCGCATTGCCGCTGGATCACTGGCAGGGGCAGGTACGCTCGGTTTTCTAATTCCGCCTAGCACCATCATGATTATCTATGGCGTGCTGGCGCAGGTGTCGATTCTCAAGATGTTTATAGCGGGGATCGTGCCGGGCCTACTGCTGGCGCTGGCGTTCATGACCTATCTGGGCTTCTACGCACTGACGCACCCTGGTCAATTACCGCCCCGACAGCGCGGGCTCAAGTGGCAGGATTATATGCGCGCGCTGGCTCAACTCGGCCCGGTAGCGCTATTGATCGCCTTCGTCATTGGCAGCATGCTCACAGGCATGGCGACGCCGACCGAGGCGGGTGCCGTTGGCGTGCTGGGGGCGCTGATCGTCTGCGTGCTTCAGCGTTGTCTTAGCTTGAAGAGTCTGTGGCGCTCGCTGATGGGGGCGGCACAGATCACGTCGATGATCGGGCTGATCATCGTCGGTGCTATGTTCCTCTCGGTGGCGATGGGCTTTCTCAACGTGCCGCGTACGATTGCCGACACTATCGGCTCGTTGGAACTGTCCCCCTTGGCGCTGATCGTCATGCTGCTGGTCTTCTACGTGGTACTGGGTATGCTGCTCGAAGGTATGTCGATCATTGTCATGACCCTTCCGATCACGCTGCCGTTGATCACCCAGGCAGGCTTCGATCCGATCTGGTTCGGGGTGTTCCTGGTGCTGGTGGTAGAGATGGCGCAGATTACGCCACCGGTCGGCTTCAACCTGTTCGTGATCAACGGTATCACTGGGATGAAAGTTAGCCAGATCGCGCGCGCCGTGATGCCTTTCTTTCTGATTATGGTCGCTTTCACGCTGCTGTTGGCGGTGGTGCCGGAGATCGTGACCTGGTTGCCGAACCATTTGTCGCGGCATCGATGATAAAAGATCGAGGTTTCTTACCATGACGCCAAACTACCAAATCGCGCCGCTGGCGGATCAAGGGGTGCTGATTGACTGCGGAGAGATGATCGATATTGAGGTTAATCGCTGGATTGAGGGGGCTGCGCAAGCGGTGCGGGCTGCGCAGATCGTTGGAGTGATTGGTATCGTGCCGACCTACCGCTCGCTGGCGGTGGAATACGACAGCATGGCAATTACTCAGCGCGAGCTTATCGTGCGGCTCGAACGCTTACTGGGTATGCTGAACGTAAGTTCGAAACCGAGCCGACGTTGGCGCATCCCCGTGGTCTACGGTGGCGAATTTGGCATTGACTTCGACGATTTTTGCGGCCAACTCGGCATGCGGCGTGACGAGTTTATCTCGCGCCATACGGCACCGGACTATCGCGTCTTCATGATCGGTTTTATGCCCGGCTTCGTCTATCTTGGGGGGCTCGACACAAGGTTGCATGCGCCACGTCGCCATTCGCCAAGGACGCGAACGCCAGCGGGCAGCATTAGTATCGGTGGTCAGCAGACCGCGGTTTCATCTGTGGAAGCGCCCAGCGGCTGGCACCTGCTCGGACGCACGCCGGTACATAACTTCGCCGTTGGGCGAACCCCACCGATACTGATCGAAACGGGCGATAGCGTGCGTTTCGAGGCGATCAATGCCGAGCACTTTAACGCGCTTCAGCAGCAGCCAGATTGGCGCCCTGAGTGGGAGTGGATTGACAATGATAGGTCAAGTGTATGAGCACCTATCGCGATAATCTTGATGTCGCTTTTGTGGTCGTCTCACCGGGCATGATGACCACGCTGCAGGATTCAGGACGCTTCGGGCAGGGACATTTGGGGTTGCCACCATCGGGGGCGCTCGACACCATGAGTCTGGGATTGGCCAACGCCTTGGTCGGGAACGCACCAACGAGCGAATCACAGACGGGTCTCCTCCAGGAGTTCGGCGCGCTAGAGGTGACGCTGATGGGCCCACGGCTGCGACTCGTGGGGGGCGATTGCGTGGTCGCGATCACGGGAGATGCGGAGGTTCTGGTTAATGATCGGCGTGCTGAAGCGTTCCGCGCGCTGGTGCTGCGTGACGGTGACGAGTTGCATATCCGGCGCGTGCTTTCCGGTGCCAGAGCTTATCTGGCGGTAGGCGGTGGTTTCGCCGCAACACCGTTTCTCGGTAGCGTGTCGACGCTGGTGCGCGCAGGCATTGGGGGGGTCGAAGGGCGTGCCTTGGTGGTCGGCGATCGGCTGGCGTTAAACGATCCCACGGCTGGTGCCAGCCACGCCGGACAAGTGGGCGAGCAGCATCTGCCGCAGCGTGAGAAGCGGCCCATCCGCGTTGTGCTGGGTCCGCAGTCGATTTTCTTTACCCGCGCCAAAATCGCTCGTTTCCTGTCGGCCGAATGGGCGATCTTGACGCTCGCTGATCGCATGGGCTATCGTCTTGCCGGCCCCGTGCTGGCCAGTGCTGTAGGACACAACATCGTCTCTGATGCATTGATGACCGGCAGTGTGCAGATTCCTGGCGATGGTCAGCCGATCATCGCCATGAATGATCGCGGTACAACGGGTGGTTATCCCAAGATAGCCACGGTGATCCGGGCGGATTTGGCTCGGCTCGGGCAGATGAAACCGGGCGATCGACTGCGTTTCGAAGTGACCGATCCCGCGCATGCCGAGACTTTGTGGCGTGGTCGTCAACGGGCGTTTCGAACCTATCTGGCGCGCCTTACGATGTGAGTTACGTATACTCGAACATTAACGACGTTAATCATTCACTGGTAGGGAACCGCGGCAATGCAAACGCTGGATATCGACCGCATACTTCAGGGAACGCGCATCCAGAGTCTGTCGGGGCAGGCATATCAGCAACTGTTTGAAATGATCCAGTTGGGCCGTCTGCCAGCCGGAACGCTTTTGCAGGAGCGGAATCTAGCTGAAGCGCTGAACATTTCTCGCACACCCGTGCGAGAAGCACTTAGTCGGCTGGAACACGAGGGGTTCGCGATTCGTGTGGCTCGTGGTCAGTTGGCGGTTAAGGCGCCCTCGGTGCACGAATACATGGAAATTCTTCGGGTGCGAGCCTTGCTGGAGGGCGAATCGGCGGGGCACGCTGCGCAACGACTCGCTATCGAGGCCATCGACGTGCTAACGCAGCAGGTAACCACGCTGCTTGAGACGCCGGAAGACGCTCGCACTTCGGATCAACTGCACCGTGTCGATGATGCGCTGCACAACGGCATCGCGCTGGCCAGCAACAATAGGCTATTGGCCCGGCTGGTCGCCGATCTGCGCCTTAAGACGCGAGTGTTCGATCTGGCGCAGGTGCCCGAGCGCTTCGAGCCCGGCTGCCACGAACATCTGGCCATTCTGAAACAGCTGCGTGAGCGGAACAGTCAAGGCGCACGGGAGGCGATGGAAGCGCACATCGACAACGTGCGTCAGAGCATCATCAACCGTCTGGCGTATATCTGAAACGAATTTCGCCGCAGTGATGCTCGCCCATTCCTGAATCAACGCCGCAGTCAGCTCAACCTTTGGCAATGGTGAAAGAGCTGTTTGGACAGCTGCATGTCAGGCACGATGCTGCTATCAGGTTTCCCGATCGGTTAAGGCCAAGGGATTGAGAACCTGGGTTGGCATCTTGCCGCGACTTATGGCGACGACGTGTCGAGCGACTGCACACGCCGTGCGTGACATGCTGGCGGCGGTGGAGCCGCCGTTGTGCGGCGAGACCACGACATTGTCGAGCGACAGCAGAGGGTGATTGTAAGGCATCGGTTCCACGGCGAATACATCCAGCCCGGCGCCTGCTAGGCGCTCCTCTGCCAGCACCTCGGCCAGTGCGATCTCGTCCACCGTGCCCCCGCGTCCGGTATTGATCAATAACGACGTGGGTTTCATTAGCGCCAATTCCTGCCGCCCGATGAGGTTATGTGTCCGCTCGTTGAGACCGACGTGTATAGAGACGATATCGGCATCGCTAAGCAATGCTTCGAGTGACCGGGCGCGTTCGACTCCCATCTCTGCCAGCGCGCTATCCGGTGCATTGGGAGAATAGGTGACGACACGCATGCCCAGCCCTTTCGCCATTCGTGCCGTGCGTTGACCAATATTGCCAAAGCCGACCACACCGAAGGTGCACCCCTCCAGTTCGATCATTGGCACGCTGTACTTGAAGGCGAAGAAATCACCCTCACGCACAGTGCGATCGGCCAGCGGCACCCGTCTGGCTACAGCAAACATCAGTGCGATCGCCTGCTCTGCTACCGCCTGGGCATTGCTGCCGGGCGTATTGGCAACGATCACGCCATGCTCGGTGGCGGCGGCGATATCGATGGCGTTGACGCCGACACCATGGACGCCAACCAACTTGAGTCGTCGAGCCTGGTCCAGCATGGTGCGATTGACTTCAGCACTACGCACGATCAGAGCATCGGCAGTGCCTAGAACAGAGCTTAGCGACGCTGGATCAGACGCCGGTGCATGAACTACACGAATGCCTGCTTCTTGCAGTAGTTCGATGCCATCTTGATGGATTGGCTGGGCGATAACGCAGGTGAAGTCGGTCACATGGAGCTCCTTGAGTTATATGAGGCGAATTGATAACAATCGTTCCGACCTCGGGCTTACGATGACGTTATCTGAGTCTGGGTGTAATGTATACTATTGGTATACCATGATTGAGGTCATTCGATACTGCGGGTACGGCTTGAGTGGCGCCTCTTCAATAACACTTCCAGGGAGAAGTAAGATGAGTATCCATGTGGACTTGAACTGCGATATGGGGGAAAGCTTTGCCGCTTGGCGCATGGGTGATGATTGCGCCATGCTCGACATCGTCACGACGGCCAATATCGCCTGCGGCTTTCACGCCGGGGACCCGATGGTGATGCACGAGACGCTGATGCAGGCGCGTGACCGTGGCGTGCAGGTAGGGGCGCATCCGAGTTTTATGGATCTGGTCGGTTTCGGGCGTCGCCGCATTGAGGGCGAGTCGCCTTCTGACCTGGAAAAACAGCTGATCTATCAGATTGGTGCCATTCGCACTATGGCCGCCGTAGTGGGGCACCCCATTCGCCATGTCAAGACGCATGGAGCGCTGGGCAACATGGCGGCCGAGGATCGGGAACTGGCACTGGCTGTATCGCGGGCGATCGTTGCCATCGATCCCGCACTGATCCAACTGGCCATGCCGGGCATGCAGACGTCACTGACCGCGCAAGAACTGGGGCTGAGGGTCGGCAATGAAGTCTTCGCTGACCGGGCTTATGCCGACAACGGCAATCTACTGTCGCGCAAGTTGCCCGGTGCGGTGATTCATGACCCCGAGGCCGCGGCCGACCGCGTTCTGCTCATGCTTGAAGAACAGGCTGTCACCACGATCTCCGGCAAGCGTATTGCCCTCGATATCGACAGTGTCTGCGTCCATGGGGATACCCCTGGTGCTGTCGAGATGGCTGCCACCTTGCGTCGTCGACTGGAGAATGCCGGCGTCTCTATCCGGCCAATGGCCGATATTGTCGCCGCCCGCCAACCGTCAGGAAGCCCTCAGCAATGACCCGATTGGCCCAACGTTTGTCCATAGTTCAGCCCTCCGCCTCCATCGAAATCAGTGGTCGCGCCGCCAAAATGCGGGCTGAAGGGGTTGATGTGATCTCTCTTTCTCAGGGCGAGCCTGATTTCGATACGCCGCCCGTCATCCGCGAAGCTGCCAAGGCGGCGCTGGATGCTGGTGAGACCCGCTACACTCATGTCGACGGCACGCCAGCGCTCAAGCAAGCGATCGTCGAGAAATTCCGTCGTGACAACGACCTTGAGTACCGAACCGATGAAATCAGCGTCGGGGCTGGTGGCAAGCAGGTGATCTTCAATGCGCTGATGGCACTGGTTGATCCGGGCGATGAAGTTATCTTTGCTGCGCCGCACTGGGTTTCCTACCCTGACATGGTGCGCCTGACCGGCGGTACGCCGGTAGCGGTGGTATGTCCTGCCGAGAGCGGATTCAAGCTGTCCCCCGTGCAGCTTGTCGGCGCGATCACGCCGCGCACCCGCGTATTGATCCTCAATTCACCGGGAAATCCGACCGGAGCCGGATATACCCAAGATGAGCTCTCTGCACTGGCGGCTGTGTTGCTGGGCCACCCCGATATCTTCGTGCTGACCGACGATATCTACGAATATCTCGTCTACGACGACTTCGAGTTCTGTACGTTGGCCCAGATTGAGCCACAGATGAAGTCGCGCACATTAACCATCAATGGTGTCTCCAAAGGGCATGCCATGACCGGCTGGCGGATCGGCTTCGGCGCCGGGCCGACGGAATTGATCCAGGCCATGGCGGTAATTCAATCGCAGACGACGTCCAACCCTGCCTCTGTTTCCCAGGCAGCGGCGGTCACGGCGTTGGCCCAGCCTCTTGACGTTATTAAGGCACGCAATGCGGTCTTTGCCGAACGTCGCATACGCTGCGCCAGTGCGATTAGTGCGATTGACGGTCTGGTCTGTCGACTGCCGGAGGGGGCGTTCTATCTGTTTCCAAATTGCGAAGCGCTGCTGGGACGCAAGACACCGGGAGGAGTAAGGATCAAGGACGATCAGGCGTTGGCCCGTTATCTGCTCGAATCCGCTCGGGTAGCGGTGGTGCCTGGCAGCGCCTTCGGCCTGTCCGGCCATTTCCGAATGTCGTTTGCCTCGGATACCGAACGGCTACTGGAAGCGTGCCTACGTGTTCGTGAAGCCTGCGAGGCTCTGAGATAGGCATTGACCTACTATGTAAGGGGGCGGGTAGACCGCCCCACCCGCCGCTTCAATCAAATGCTGATCAACTTTCCCATCACTAGCGGATCTGCTGTCATCCGCCGGGTGATTTCCTCGATTCTACCGTCTTTTTTCATGTCATATAAAACGCTTTAGGTATGTCAGGTATTTTGTGCGGCCCGTAACGGTCTTGACCTTATGTTAAGGGGTGGAGACAAAAAGGCATGCGACATCAACACATCCGGCTCGCAGAATGAATCTTACGGATGATGTGTCGTGCTACTGACCCTGATGACAGGCCTAGAAGTACTGAGTCATGCGAATCGAGGTCTGAACCGACAGTCGTACGCACCGGAAATGGTGTCCCGATAGAACACAACTCAGAGATGGAATTAGACCGCTCGGGTATTTAGGCAGTACTTCTCTCTCAGGAGCCAGTATGACAACAATCAACACTCAAACTCATCTGAATCGAGCCTTCGACCTGGTAGTCCGCAATGGCAAGGTAGCGACGGCAACCGAGACCTTCGAGGCCGACCTCGGTGTCATTGACGGCAAAATTGCGGCGATTGCTGCCGGTCTGCCCACTGGCAAACGTGATATCGATGCGCGTGGACGCTGGGTGCTGCCCGGAGGCATCGACAGTCATTGCCACGTGGAGCAGTTATCGGGAATGGGCCTGATGTGTGCCGATGACTTCTATTCGGCTACTGTTTCCGCGGCGTTTGGTGGCAACACTACCATCATGCCGTTTGCGGCCCAACATCGCGGCGACAGCGTACGCGAGGTGCTCGAGGATTACAGTGCGCGAGCCGATGAGAAGGCGGTAATTGATTATGGCTTTCATGTCATCGTTACCAATCTGGATGAACAGGCTCTGAAGATAGATCTTCCGCGAGCCATACGCCAAGGCGTGACCTCAATCAAAGTTTTCATGACCTACGAGCGCATGAAACTGGACGATTATCAGATTCTCGACGTGCTAGCTCTGGCCGATCGTGAAGGCGCCTTGGTCATGGTGCATGCCGAGAATAATGATGTGATTCGCTGGCTGGGTGACCGCCTTGTCGAACGTGGATTGAATGCGCCCAAATACCATGCGGTGGCACACAGCGGGCTCGCCGAGACGGAGGCTACCAACCGGGTGGTGACGCTCTCCCGGATCCTGGAAACGCCGATTATGATCGTGCATGTCTCGGAAGCCGAAACCTTGGATTGTATCCGTCAGGCCCAGCAGAAGGGCGCCGCGCTCTATGCTGAGACCTGCCCTCAGTATCTTTTCCTGACCGCGGCCGATATCGACAAACCAGGCGTCGAAGGGGCCAAGTTCTGTTGCAGTCCTCCACCCCGTGACGAACGTTGTCAGCGTGCCATGTGGCAGGGGCTGACAGAAGGCACGCTATCGCTCTACTCCTCGGATCATGCGCCATATCGCTGGGATGAAACCGGTAAGCTCCCAAAAGGTGAGAAGACGGGGTTCCGAGAAATGGCCAACGGCTTGCCAGGTATTGAGGTGCGCATGCCTCTATTGTTCAGTGAGGGCTACCTGAAAGGGCGTCTGACGATCAATGAGTTCGTGGCACTCACCGCGACCAACCATGCACGTACGTACGGGTTATATCCGCGTAAGGGGAGCATCGCGGTGGGAGCCGACGCTGATATCGTAATTTGGGATGAAGAGCGCGAGATTACAATCACTAACGACCTTTTGCATGACAATGTCGATTACACCCCCTATGAGGGCATGAAGGTTACCGGCTGGCCGGATACGGTGATCAACCGTGGGCGTGTTGTCATCGACAGCGGTGAGCTCAAGGCTGCCCGAGGCAGCGGAGAGTTCTTGCCCTGTGGCCTTCCTGAGCCGGTAGCCAAAGCACGTGCTTCGCGGGATCCAGAGGCGTTTATCCGCAAATTAGTGGATACGACGCTTTGAGCGGGAGGGGAGTATGAGTGAAGCCATAACGCTGGATACAACGGGTGGGGCAGGTGTTCATATCCATAATCCCTTTCCGATTCTGGAATTAGTCGGTTTGTGCAAATCGTTTGGGCAGCAATTGGTGCTGGAAAATATCGATCTGAGTGTGCGCCCTGGGGAACTGGTGTGTGTGATCGGCCCTTCTGGGTCAGGGAAAAGCACCATGCTGCGCTGTTGCAATCGCTTGGAGGAGCCTAGCGGCGGTCAAGTGATCATCGACGGTATTGACTTGATGGATCGCAATACATCCATCGACCGGATGCGCCAGAAGGTCGGTATGGTCTTCCAGCAGTTCAACCTCTACCCCCACTACACTGCGCTCGGCAATGTGGCGTTGGCACTGCGGCTAGTCAAGAAAATGCCCCGCCGTCAGGCAGAAGCGCTGGCCCTTGAGGCGCTGACCCGCGTAGGGCTTGTGGAACGCGCCGGACATTATCCGCACCAGCTCTCCGGCGGCCAGCAGCAGCGTGTCGGTATCGCGCGTGCAATCGCCCTGAACCCGATGATCGTGTTGTTTGATGAACCGACGAGTTCGCTGGATCCGGAATTGGTCGGCAGCGTACTGGAAGTCATGCGGGAACTGGGCGAAAGCGGTATGACGATGTTGGTTGTGACCCATGAAATGGAGTTTGCTCGTGCCGTGGCTGACCGTGTGGTGTTCATGGCCGATGGTCATATCGTTGAGCAGGGCCCCCCCGAGCAAATCTTCGCAGCGCCACTGCAAGAGCGTACACGGGCTTTTGTCGAGCGGCGTCACTAGATAAACGACCTGACACTTTTAACCCAGGAGCAATACTTATGTCTTCATTTTTGCCTTCTCCGCTATCTGGCGGTATTGAAAACTGTCTGAAACTGTCATTGATCGCTTTGAGTCTCGGTGTAGCCCCAGCATATGCCGATACGCCGGATAGTTATCATGTCGCACTGGATGGCACCTTCGCGCCACATGCCATGCCGACTATGGGCGGTGAGGTGCAAGGTTTCAACGTCGACCTCGCCAATGCGCTGGGTGAGCTGATGGACGTAGAGATGCAGATTACTGCCGCGCAGTTTTCTGGGTTGATTCCTGGGTTGCAGGCAGGCACCTACGATTTCTTGATGGCGCCAACTACGGTGACCGAAGAGCGCGCCGATAATTTGCTGTTCAGCGAAGGCTATCTGGACACAGACTTTCAGTTCGTGATCAAGAAAGGGGCGCCGGAAATCACCGACCTTAATCAATTGACAGGCGAGGTGATCGCAGTCAATAGGGGGTCGGCATACGACAGCTGGGCACGCGAGAATGCCGAACAATACGGTTGGCAAGTAGAAAGCTACGGTACCAATAGCGATGCTATTCAAGCAGTGATGGCTGGACGCGCAGCGGCGAACGTGGCCGGGAATACAGTCTCGGCTTATGCAGTGAGCCAGAATCCAGCAATTGAACTTTCCTATTTGGTGCATACCGGCTTGGTGTGGGCAATTCCGTTCCGCAAGGATGACACCGCAACCCGTGGTCGAGTTGAGCGTGCCCTAGAGTGCTTGAAAATTAATGGCACCATGGCGGAGTTATCCTCTAAGTGGTTTGGCGTGGAGCCAGCCGAAGATGCTACTGCGGTGACGCCGATCCCTGGTTACGGACAGCCTGGATTTTCGGGTTATGCCGAAGACGATCACGCCCTTTCCTGTGATTGATAGCATCTCTCTAAAACGTAGCGAGTCAATCTAAGCTAATGCCGGGCTCTATGCCGGAGCGGCGCAAGTAGTGATTGGCCCGCTCAGGCACCGGCTGGATTTCCCTAATCCGGGAGTGGATGCATATGGATGGACTGCAGCATTTCCTGCAGGTGTTTTTCGATCCTGTGATCATGAAAAAGTACTGGCCAGCGATCCTAGACGGACTGTGGGTGACGCTGGGGCTATCCGTTGCCGTGGTGACCTGTGGTATTTTGCTCGGACTAGTGCTGGCGTGTTTGCGCAGTGCTGGCATACGTCTTCTCAATCTGTTTATCGTGGCTTTTGCTGACATCTGGCGTGCATTGCCGCCGCTGGTGGTCATACTTATTTTCTACTTCGGCTTTCCTGGGATCGGGATCACATTTTCGGCATGGATGGTGCTGTTTCTGGTGCTAAGTCTGGTTTTGGCGGCCTTCGCCGAAGAGATTTTCTGGGCCGGAATTCGCGCCGTGGATATCGGGCAGTGGGAGGCGGCTCATGCCAGTGGCATGCGCAGCCTTACCGTGCTGGTCTGGATCGTGCTTCCCCAGGCGATGCGTATGGCGATGCCCTCGCTGACCAACCGCTCCATTGCCATTACCAAAATGACCGCTTTGGGAACCATCATTGGTGTCCCGGAGATTCTCTACCAAGCATCGAGCGCCCAATCCTTTTCTGGCAGCGCAACGCCACTGTCTTTAGGTGCCTTGGCTTATGTCTTGCTGTTTCTTCCTTTCGTCATTTTAGGGCGTTGGCTCGAATCCCGAATGAATTGGCGGAGGCGCTGAAATGGATGCTATAGCAAGCCAGTTTTTCAACCTTGAACTGATGAGGCAGGCATTACCACTACTGCTTAAAGGGCTAGTGGTCACCTTGCAGATCTGTGTGGTCGTCATTGTCTTGGGCGGCATGGCTGGATTGCTGCTGGCCATGGCTGCCGATAGCTCCCGCCGCTGGATACGTTGGCCGACCATTGCGTATGTCGACCTATTTCGTGCCATGCCACCCTTGGTGCTGTTGATCTTTGTCTACTCGGGAATGCCATTCGCAGGGGTTAAATTGTCGCCCTATGCAGCGGTGGTGATCGCGTTCGTACTCAATAATTCGGCCTACTACAGCGAAGTCTTCCGGGCAGGGCTGAAGTCCATTTCTCCTGGACAGTTTGAAGGCGCTCGCTCTACTGGACTAACACAGGTTCAGACTATGTTCTGGGTGATTCTGCCGCAGGCGATACGTAAGGTGCTGCCGGACTTGCTTTCGAACACCGTAGAGGTGGTTAAGCTGACATCGTTGGCCAGCGTGGTGTCACTTGGAGAGCTTATGTATCGCGCAGATATGGCGCGCTCAATGAGCTATAACTCATCGCCCATCGTTCTGGCTGCATTGATTTACCTGCTGCTGCTCTGGCCGCTGGTGCGCCTGATCAGTCGTTTCGAACGCAAGCATGAACGCTGATCGAGAGGTCTGAACTATAGAGCCAGTGGCTAGGGTACGACGCGACGTTGTTGTGCTTTTTTAAATGCTTTAATGATAAGGAAACGAACATGCGTGAATGGGTAATCGGTGCGGCTCAGATGGGCCCTATCCAGAAAAGCGAAAGCCGTGAGGTGGTCGTGGCAAGAATGATTGCGCTACTGGATCAGGCTGCCGAACAAGGATGTAATCTGGTGGTTTATCCTGAATTGGCGCTGACCACCTTCTTCCCGCGCTGGTATATGGAAGATCAGGCCGAAGTCGACACCTGGTTCGAGCGGGAAATGCCCAATGCGGCTACTCAACCACTATTTAATCGCGCTCGTGAACATAGTATTGCCATCTCGTTTGGCTACGCTGAGTTAACGCCAGAAGGACGCCATTTTAATACCTCGATTCTGACCAATCGCCAGGGTGAAATCGTAGGCAAGTACCGTAAGGTTCATCTGCCGGGTCATGTCGAGTATGACACCGGGCGAGATTTTCAGCATCTTGAGAAGCGTTACTTTGAACCTGGTGATTTAGGTTTCGAGACATTCGATAACGAAGGCACATTGATGGGAATGTGTATCTGTAATGATCGTCGCTGGCCGGAGACCTGGCGCGTGATGGGTTTGCAGGGCGTCGAGCTGGTCATGCTTGGCTATAACACGCCGTCGATCAATTCCCAGAACCGCGGTGAAGGAACCGAGAAACGCCTCTATCACTCCGAGCTTTCTGTGACCGCCGGTGCCTATCAGAACGCTACCTGGGCGGTGGCCGTGGCCAAGGCGGGTATCGAAGATGGATTCCCGCTGATGGGTGGCACAATTATCGCTGATCCAGATGGTTTTGTGGTGGCCCGGACACAAGGCGAGGGCGACGAGTTAGTGACTGCGCACTGTGACATGGATCTGTGTCAGTTCGGCAAAGAGACCATCTTCGATTTCGCGCGTCATCGCCGTATAGAGCACTACGGACGGATTACTTCGCAGACTGGCGTTGAGCGTTGAATCATTATGACGAATGACTTTCAACGACCATTGGGTTAGCCAAGCCTCGGCCTAGACGCGGTAGACAATGAGCGGTGCATTTGTCTGAAACATGCATTAAAGCGGCGACTTCCAGGAGGATGGTTCATGACTTTCGATGTGATCATACGTCGGGCTAACGTTATCGACGGCACTGGTGCTGAGCCCTTCGTTGCCGATATCGGCGTCACTGGCGAACGAATCGTGGCGATCGGCGATCTTGATACGTCCCAGGCGGAACATGTCGTCGAAGCGGAGGGGCGTTATCTGTCTCCCGGCTTCATCGATGTTCACACTCATGACGACAGTTGTGCCATTCGCCAGCCGGAGATGTTGCCCAAGATCACCCAGGGCATCACTACTGTAATCGTTGGTAACTGTGGGATCAGCGCCTCGCCGGTCAACATTATCGGCGACGTGCCGGATCCGATGAATTTGCTCGGCGAAAGAGATGCCTTCTTCCCGACGTTCGACGCTTTTGTCGACGCGGTCGAGGAAGCATCGCCGGCAGTCAACGTGGCCGCATTAATTGGTCACACCACACTGCGAGCGGGGGTGATGGATCGTTTCGATCGGCCCGCCAATAAAGATGAAATCTTGGCCATGCGCGAGGCCCTGCGGCTGGCCTTGCGGGGTGGGGCAATCGGCTTGAGTACTGGCCTTGCCTATACCAATGCGCGTCAGGCGCCAACCAGCGAGGTCAAGGCGCTGGTAGAGGTCGTCGGTGAAGAGGGGGGGATCTATACCACCCACATGCGCAACGAACGCGAGATGTTGTTCGAGGCGATGGATGAGGCTTTCGAAACGGCTCGACATGGCCGCGTGCCGTTGGTCATTTCCCATCTGAAGTGCGCCGATGTCGAAAACTGGGGCAACAGCGAGCACGCCATCGAGATGCTGGAGGCGGCGGCTCGTGAGCAGCCTTGCAACTGTGATTGTTATCCCTACTCTGCTTGCTCGACCACTCTTGATCTGTGGCGCGTCTCCAACGAGTTCGACATCCTGATTACCTGGTCGAAGCCGCATCCAGATCAAAATCGACGGCTGCTGAGCGAGATCGCCGCCGAGTGGGGCGTGGGTTTGACGGATGCTGCCTCACGGCTAATGCCGGCCGGCGCGATCTACCACAATATGGACGAAAGCGATGTGCGTCGCGTGTTGGCGCACCCGCTTACCATGATCGGTTCCGATGGCCTACCGAGTGATCCCAACCCGCATCCGCGATTATGGGGGAGCTTCCCACGAGTATTAGGCCACTATTGTCGCGACGAAGGCTTGTTCGCGCTGCCGGAAGCGATTCGCAAGATGACCTCAATGTCGGCGGCGCGCTTCGGCCTCACCGATCGCGGCGTGATCCGCGAAGGGGCCTTTGCTGATCTGACCCTGTTCGATTTCAACACGGTTCGTGAGGGTGCCAGCTTCGTTGAGCCTACCACACCAGCTATGGGTATTGATTGGGTGATGGTCAACGGGCAGCCAACCTGGGTCGAAGGAAAGGTTCTCAATCGAGCAGGACGTTTACTGCATCGCAAAGAGATCATCGAGTAGCGCTCATTAACGCCAGGTTATGCCTCGTCGACGAAAAGGTATGAGACAGGTGCTGACTGTTTCGCCGACTATTTTCTTATGCTCAATAACGGGCTTTAACTACTAAGAGGTTAGTCCATGCCTTTACTGAACCTGCAATACCACCGCCTGATGTCCACAATTGCCATCACCCTTACGTTGGGAGGTGCTGGGGCTATGAACACCGCCGCTGCGGAAACGCTGACGTATGCCACCAACACCGCACCTAATGGCCTGCGTGGCGCCGCCGAGCAAGGCTTTCTGGATGCCTTAGGTGAGGTTTCCAGCGGAGAGATCGAGGTGGTGCCTTACTGGGGGGCATCGGTCATGCAGGGCGATGAAATCCTCGGCGGTGTTAGCAATGGCGTCGCCGACATGGGCTATATCAATATCAACTATTACCCCAACCGATTGCTGCTCAACGGAGCTTTCCAGCTGTTTCCCGAGGGACCTGAGAGTTACACGGATATCATGTCGGTCTATCATGCTGTCTATGATCAGGTACCCGAGCTAAGCGAGGAATTTGCTAACCAGGGGCAACGCATCATCTATATCTACCCTTACCTGCCGTATGCCGGGGTCTTCCGTGAACCGGTGACGACGTTTGATGATTTCCGTGGCAAGCGCGTGCGTGCCTCCAGCCAATGGATGCTTAATCTGCTCGGCGATCTAGGCGCAACGCCAGTATCGGTGCCGTGGAGCGATACTTATCAGTCACTGCAGTCGGGGGCTATCGATGGGGTCTTCACCAATTACGATAGCCTCAACCGCACCGGCATGGATGAAGTGGCGCCGAATATTCTGACGTCACGCCGCTTGTGGCTGGCGGTACCCATGATCCTGACGGTCAGTCAGAGCAAGTGGGATGCTATGCCTGCGGAGATGCAAGGCTGGTTCGAGCAAGCGGCTACCCAAGCAGAGAAGACCTTTGGCGAATACTATGAAAATGAGTTCGATCGCATCGTCAAGGTGCAGGAAGATGCCGGTTATACGGTGACAGCCACCTCTGCAGACGACATTGAGAAGTTCGTCTCGTTACCGGCTGTAGAAAGCAATCGCCAGACCTGGATACAGAGCGCCGAGGATGCGGGTGCCGAGAATCCCGTGCAGATCATCGAAAAAATGAAGGCGATCATCGATGAAGGCTCGTCGGCCAGCGACTCATGAATGATAAGTCGAAAGGCGATGCTCACGAGCATCACGGGGGCCGACAACTTAGATCGCGTCTGTTGACCCGGCTCAATCAGAGCTTGGCGGAATTGTGCGGGTGGCTGTTGATCGTGGTGGTGTTGTTCATGGTCGTCGATTTAGTGGCGCGGGGCTTTTCGCGTCCTCTGTACGGGGTCTCCGAACTGGCTATGTTCACGATGATCGCGGTGGTGTATCTCGGCCTTTCGCATGCCGAAGAGCGTGATGCGCATATTCGCGTCGAGTTCCTGACAGACAAGCTGAGGGGTACCGCTGCGCGGCTGTTGATGGGATTCATAACGCTGATCTCGCTCGTGACGGTGATCATCGTAGCTTGGGCAGTATGGGCCAACGCAGTCGGCGCCTGGGAGAGTCGCCAAGCGATTGCTGGCCCCCGCCCGATTCTGGTTTATCCAATCAAGTTCGTGATGTTCGCCGCGCTGGCGCTTTACGGACTACAGCTGTGCCGCCAGCTGGTGGCCCAACTCCGATTCAAGAAGCCGTGAAGGTCGGGAAGCTTGCGCCTCCTGGGTTTCTGATTTTTCTTCTGCTACGGATGTCATCATGGACTTCACGCTAGTCGGCGTCGTCGGTGTCACTGTATTACTGATACTACTCGTGCTTGGCGTTCCCTTGGCTATCAATTTCCTGTTGGTCGCTTTTATTGGAATCGCCACGCTTTTGACTCCTTTCAGCGCCGCTTCGCTATTGGGGGATACCATGTACACGGCGATCGCTTCGCCGACCTTTACTGTGTTGCCTTTATTCGTCTTGATGGGCGCGCTAGCGGCGGCCAGCGGATTCGCCGAGCTAGCTTACAAAGGGCTACATCGCGCGACGGCTAAGATACCTGGATCGCTGGCGGTAGCGACAGCGTTCGGTAGCGCTGCGTTCTCTACCGTATGCGGCTCCTCACTGGCTACTGCTAGCGTGTTTGGACGCATTGCCTATCCAGAGATGCGCCGTTATCAGTATGACAAACGCTTCGCGCTGGGCAGCATCGCCTGTGCGGGCTCGTTCGCGGCGATGATCCCGCCCAGCGGCATGTTTATTCTGTTCTCGATCTTCACCGGCGTACCGGTAGGACAGCTTTTCATCGCCGGCATCGTGCCTGGCGTGCTGACCGCGCTGGTCTACGCTATCTCGATCGTCTGGCGCGCCAAGCGCAATCCCGAATTGGCGCCGATGCTAGAGGAGGAGCAGCGGATCATGCTGCGGGATCGTGTGCGGGGTATTCTCGATCTGTGGCAGATTCTGCTGCTGGGCGGTGTGGTCATCGGCGGTCTTTACGGCGGCCTGTTTACGGCGACCGAAGCCGGCGCTGTCGGGGCGCTGGGGGCGATCATTCTGGGCGTGGCGACCGGGCCACTGCGCTCGCTCGATAAGCTGCGCACGGCACTTCGGGAGTCGGCCGGGATTACGACTACGTTGTTCTTCATCATCGTAGCGGCACTGTTTTTCAGTCGTTTTCTCGGGCTGACGCGTATTCCCTTCGAGATCACAAATTTCATGACCTCCTGGGACGTGCCCGCATGGATGGTTCTGGGGCTGATTCTGGTTATCTGGTTCCTGATGGGAATGGTCGTGGTGCCTGCGGCGGCATTCGCATTGACGTTACCGATCATGTTTCCAATCGTGGTCGAGTTAGGCTACGAGCCGATCTGGTTCTGTATCATTGCCATGAAGATGTGTGAGATTGCAGGGGTGACGCCGCCCGTCGGGCTTAACGCCTTCGCTCTGGCCGGCGCCGCAGGCAAGGAGGTTAGGGTCAGCGAGGTCTTTGCTGGTGTCTGGCCGTTCGTGGCCTGCGATCTATTCATACTTGCACTACTACTGGCATTTCCCGCGATTTCGCTATGGCTGCCGCAGAGTATGATGTAGCGGACTGACTACTATGCCGTGCCGTGCCGCGGCGCATCGTCATGACGGAGAGGGCTCCGTCGATATATCTACTCATTAGAGATAATACAACATGCTCAAGACCCCTTATCTGCTGTTCCTGGGCGATGTGCCCGATCCGCTATCCGCCAAGGTTGCTCAGGGAATCCGAGACTGGCGTCCGGAGTATGCGTTGGGGCAATACCGGCTGCCGGGTTGCCAGGCGGATATGCAGCTGCCGGATCTCGATATCGAAGCCGCTGTGGCGCAGGGTGTCAGGACGCTGGTAATTGGCGCCGCCAATCGAGGTGGCGTGATTTCCCGCAGTTGGATCGCGGTGCTCAAGGAGGCGCTGGCCGCTGGCATGGATATCACCTCCGGCCTGCACAATCTGCTGCGTGAAGAACCGGAGCTGGTCGAGGCTGCCGAAAAATACGGATGCCAGCTGTTCGATGTGCGCGTACCGCAAGTCCAGTATCCGATCGGTGATGGCAAGCCGCGTCGCGGCAAGCGCTGTCTTGCCGTCGGCACCGACTGTTCGATCGGCAAAATGTACACAACGCTGGCGCTAGATATTTCCCTGCGCGAGCGTGGCGCCAAGTCGAGTTTTCGCGCCACCGGCCAGACCGGCATTCTTATCACCGGCGAGGGCGTGCCTCTGGATGCCGTCATCGCCGATTTTATGGCCGGTTCGATCGAATGGCTGACACCGGACAACGACGACGACCACTGGGATATCATCGAAGGGCAGGGCAGTTTGTTCCATCCCTCCTATTCAGGGGTCACGATGGCGCTGATTCATGGCGGTCAGCCGGATGCGTTGATTCTTTGCCATGAGCCGACCCGGACGCATATGCGCGGGTTGCCGCATTATCAGTTGCCGACGCTCGAGACATTGCGTGATACCGCGCTGCCATTGGCGCAGGTGGTGAATCCCGAGTGCCAGGTTGTTGGCGTCTCGGTCAATACCTCGGGAATGCCAGTCGATGAGGCGGATCGCTATCTACAGGAGCTGGAGGCACGACTGGGATTGCCGTGTGTTGATCCCTATCGGCAAGGCGCCGATCGTCTGGCGAAAGCGGTGCTGGCATGCTGAAGCTGACCGTCGAGGAACAGGTTTTCCCGCTGGCCGAAGTGTTCACCATCTCTCGCGGCTCGCGTATTGACGCGCGAGTTGTCGTGGCGACATTGAGCGATGACGTCCACACCGGACGCGGCGAATGCGTCCCTTATGCGCATTACGGCGAGTCGGTCGACAGCGTGATCGCACAGATCGAGTCGATGAGCGATGGATTGATGGCGGACATGGATCGACTTGAGCTGCAGTCTCGGCTGCCGGCAGGAGCCGCTCGCAATGCGCTCGACTGCGCGTTCTGGGATCTTGAGGCCAAGCGAACCGGTAAGCCGGTCTGGGAGCTTGCGGGAATCGACGCTCCCAAGGCCCAGATCACGGCTTTTACGTTGTCAATGGATACGCCCAATATCATGCGCGAGAAGGCCAGACATCACGCCGCCAGACCGCTACTCAAGCTGAAACTGGGCGGCGAGGACGATATCGAACGCCTGCGAGCGGTGCGTGAAGGTGCTCCCGAAGCGCGGATCGTCGTCGATGCCAACGAAGGGTGGAACCGTGAAACCTACGCACGTCTGGCACCGGTGTTGCTGGAGTTAGGCATCGACATGGTCGAGCAGCCGCTACCGGCCGAGAACGACGCGCCGCTGGCGGAAATCGATCGACCACTACCGGTCTGCGCTGATGAAGCGTGTCATGACCGCACATCGCTGCCGAATTTGGTTGGCCGCTATGACATGGTCAATATCAAGCTCGACAAGACTGGCGGATTGACCGAGGCGCTGGCACTCAAACAGGAAGCTCTGGCGCGAGGTTTCGAGATCATGGTCGGCTGCATGGTGGGCTCATCGCTGTCGATGGCGCCAGCGTTGCTAGTGGCACAAGGTGCGGCGGTGGTCGATCTCGACGGGCCGCTGCTGTTGGCCCGGGATCGTGAGCACGGTATGCGTTTCGACGCTGAAGGTATCCATCCGGCAACGCCGGCCTTGTGGGGTTGAGCTGTCGTTATTGTGGACAGAGCCACCTACTCCGGCGCGGTTTCAGCAGAGATAAGCATGAACATAAAGACATACATAGAGACGGCATGAGATGACACAGCGCACGGTCTACGTGAATGGCGACTATGTCGCGGAGCAGGACGCCAAAGTATCGGTTTTTGATCGCGGCTTTCTGCTCGCCGATGGCGTCTACGAGGTTTCGTCGGTGCTGGACGGCAAGCTAATCGATTTCCCTGGCCATATGCAGAGATTGAAGCGCTCAGCGGTAGAGCTCGAGATGGCCTTGCCGTGGGGTGACGATAGACTGTTGGATATTCATCGCGAGCTGATCCGGCGCAACGCGCTCAAAGAGGGCATGGTCTATCTACAACTGACTCGAGGCAGTGCCGGTGATCGTGATTTTGGCTATCCAGAGGCTGCAACGCAGCCCACGCTGGTGCTGTTTACCCAGGCCAAAGTGCTGGTTGAAAGTCGTAGTGGCCGAGAAGGCATTCGCGTCGCGACGCAGCCTGATTGGCGCTGGGCCCGGCGTGACATTAAGACGGTACAGTTGCTCTACCCCGCAATGGCCAAAATGGCGGCGAAAGCGGCTGGTGCCGATGACGCTTGGCTGGTTGAGAGTGGTGTGGTAACAGAAGGGGCGTCGAATAATGCCTGGATGCTGACTCACGAGGGGGTGTTGGTAACGCGCGAACTTTCTCACGCTATCCTGCCGGGAATAACCCGCGCCGTCGTTCTAGAGGTCGCCGCGTCGCTCTCCTTGCGTGTCGAGGAGCGGGCATTCAGCGTCGCGGAAGCACAGAGCGCCAAGGAGTGCTTCGTGACGTCAGCGTCCTCGTTTGTCACGCCGGTCATTGCAATCGATGATGTCAATATTGGTGACGGCTATCCTGGCGAGGTATCGCGGCAACTGCGCGAAGCGTACATCGTGGAAAGTCGACGTCGCGTCATGTGAGCTGTGTTCATAAGCTGCAGAAGAGAAAGCCCGCCGATCAGAAGAGTATAAACATTCACCACAAGTTGCTTTAGCCTCAATCCATTGCACCCGATTATGTTATATCGCGAGGTACCTCAACAATCCAGTCGCTAGCGGCATCACGTCGTTTCACTGGTTCCCTTAATTTAGCGTTAAGTGGTTCTTTATTGTAGACCACTATAGCGGCAAGCTGTGGTTAATCACCACCCAGATGGAGCAGTCGTTATGGTTAACATTCGTTCGGCGGTACTCAATGACTTAGAAGCTCTTAGCGCATTACTTGATGGCTATCGTCAGTTTTATAAGCAGCCGAGTGATCTTCAAGCGGCGAGGGATTTTTTAGATCAGCGCATGGGGCTAGGGGATTCCTTCATTCTGGTTAGCGAGAACAGTGAAGGAGCGCTCACGGGTTTTGTGCAGCTATACCCTGGCGTTTCCACAGTGGGCTTAAATGCGCGCTGGACGCTCAATGATCTGTTTGTGCTACCAGAGTGTCGCGATAAGGGCACGGGCAGAGCGTTAATGGAAGCCGCCACCCAGCTTGCCCACGATCACGGCGTTGCACGTTTGATATTAATGACCCAGGTAGAGAACGAGCGTGCTCAGCACCTTTATGAATCATTGGGCTGGCAGCGTAATACGGCTTTTTACGGGTATTTGCTGGATATCAAATAAAGGAGAGCAACATGAATAACGAGCAGCAATCCGCCGTACTCGCTTTTCCTCCTGCAAATCCCGCCTCAATGGCCGCCGCGATGGTCGACAAGCTTTGTTATCACACCGATGCCTGGGATGTGGCGCAGGACTTGGCGAATGGCATTAGCGACATCGTGGTGATCGATACCCGCAGTTTTGAGCACTACTGTGCCGGGCATATTCCTGGGGCAATCAGCTTGCCGCATAAGGAGATGACGCCAGAGCGTTTAGCTGAGTTAGATACCACCAGGGTTTATATCACATACTGCGATGGAATCGGCTGTAACGGCTCAACCAAAGGCGCGTGGAAGTTGGCAAGCGCAGGTTTGCAGGTAAAAGAGTTGCTGGGAGGACTGGATTTTTGGCGCCGTGACCAGCATCCCATCCAAACAGGTGGGAAGCTTCGCATTTGAGCCTGTTGCTTGCGGGTGTTAGACCTCAAGCTTAACAAGAGTAGCGGCTAAATCAGCGGGTTAATATTTTTCAATGCTCGAGGGAGCACTGATGATTCCGATAGAAACGCTTTTTCTTTTCCTTGTTACCACTTTCGTGGTCGTGCTTTCACCAGGGCCTGCCGCCATTGTTGTCACTGGCGAAGCCGCATCGAATGGATTCAAAAGATCATTTTTTGTCATCTTGGGTATTGCCATTGCAAACATCTCATTCTTTGTTCTATCTGCAACAGGTATTGCTGCGCTCATTATTGCATCGAACGTTCTGTTTACGGCAATTAAGTGGATTGGCGTTGCTTACCTTCTTTATCTTGGCTTTGGCGCAATTATGGGCTCCGCTGGGCCGCTAAGTATTACTCCGTCAAAGCGGGAAACAGGAAATTATCATAACGTCTTTCTTAGAGGCTTCGTCTTGGAAGCCTCAAATCCTAAGGCATTGCTCTATTTTTCAGCAATATTACCGCAGTTCATAGACATCTCTCGACCAGTCTTTCCCCAACTCGCAGTTTTGTGTTTTATAACCATGTTCATAGACTTATTATGCTACTCAATGTATGCATATCTAGGTCATAAGTCGAATAGAGTAACTGTTTCTCCATTCATTATGAAGTGCATAAATCGCACTGCTGGAGGCATGTTAATTTTTGCGGGATTAAAAATGGCGACAGTCGAGCGACAGTAAAAGCATAATCCTTCATTACGGTGGACTGACTTCAGCATCCGCTGAAGTCAAACGATAACACTCGGGTTTATATCACTTACTGCGAGGAATTGGCTGTAATGGCTCAACCAAAGGCGCGTGGAAGTTGGCAAGCGCAGGGCTGCGGGTAAAAGAGCTGCTGGGAGGGTTGGATTCTTGGCGCCGTGACCAGCATCCCATCCAAGCAGATGGGAAGCTTGGTGAGCGCAGAGGCTGTAGCGTGTGGTTGTTAGGTGATTTAAGTTGATAAAAATTAATTATGTGGCATTTACTTAATTCCAGAAAAGCACGCTAGCGTTACTTTTCAAATAGCGAGCGTGGCTTTGCCTGCCCCGAATGGTACTGTTCAATTGATGTCTCTAAATGAGTGGCGTTGGCTTGAGAGCTGAGTAAGTGATCGCTCTCCGGCAACTTACACACATCTACCCATTCGGCATTGACCAGCTCGGCCAGGCGCTTGGGGCTTAGGCGCACGGCGCTGTTGGGCGAGCCTGCGGCGGGCAGCACCTCATCAAAAGCGTGGAGAGATTCATCGCAGTACACCGGCAGGTCGGTGGCGAGGCCAAAGGGGCAAACGCCGCCCACCGGGTGGCTGGTGAGTTCCATGACCGTTTCGGCGTCGAGCATTTTGGCCTTGCCACCGAAGGTATCGCGAATCTTACGGTTGTCGATACGCGCATCGCCACTGGCCATGATCAGTAGCGGCTTTTCACCGACTTTGAACGCTAGGGTTTTGGCGATTTGACCAGGCGCTACGCCGTGGGCGTCAGCGGCGAGCTGAACGGTAGCAGTGCTGGTTTCTAGCACTTCGATGTTGATATCCGGCGCGTGCTCGGCAAAAAACTGGCGAACGGTCTCAATGCCCATCGTAGTCTTCCTTAGTTGGTAACTTTGGTCGATTAAATGATTAATCTAACCTGCCTAAAGTGCTTTAGCCAAGCCACTGTGGCGTAGTGATCTTGCTCGGCTCACGCTGCATGATGATCTCGCCGTGGCGTACGGAAAGCAGCACTTCGCCTTGGGCGCGCAGCACGCTGTAGTCATCTTCGCCCTCCAATAGGTTGAAACTGGCGGGTTTGCCGACCTCGATGCCGTAGCGTGCCTCAATATTGAGCGTACGGGCGCTGTTATCGGTAATCAGTGAGAGCGCCTGGCTGAAGTCCTGATAGCCCATCATCTGGCAGATATGCAGGCCAAAATCCAATGTGCGTAGCAGCTTTCCATTCCCCAGGGAGTACCAGGGGTCAAAGATGGAGTCCTCGGCAAAGCAGACATTAATACCCGCTTCGTTGAGCTCTTTTACCCGTGTCACGCCGCGGCGTTTTGGATAGGTGTCAAAGCGCCCCTGAAGATGAATGCTTTCCGTGGGGCAGGAGACAAAGTTAATGCCCGAACGCTTGAGCAGCAGAAACAGCTTGGAGCAGTAGGCGTTGTCGTAAGAGTGCATCGCCGTGGTGTGGCTGGCGGTGACGCGGCTGCCCAAGTCGTTAAACAGTGCTTCGCAGGCCAATACTTCGAGAAAGCGCGAATTGGGGTCATCAATCTCGTCACAGTGCACATCCACCAGACGGTCGTACTTGATCGCCAGCTCGATTACCCGCTTCATGGAGGCCACGCCCAGCTCGCGGGTGTACTCGAAGTGGGGTATGCCGCCTACCACATCGGCGCCGATCTCTAGTGCCTCTTCCATCAGCCTGTCGCCGCCAGGGTAAGAGAGCAGGCCGTCTTGAGGAAAAGCGACCACCTGAATATCAATTTTATCCTTTAGCTCATCACGCAGGGCGCACAGCGTTTTCAGCCCAATCAGGCTAGGGTCGCTGGTATCGGCGTGGGTGCGCACAAACTGCACGCCATTGCCGATCAACAAATTCAGGGTCTTCAGTGCCCGCTCGCGAATATCCGCTTCGGTCAGCATGGGCTTACGCTCGCCCCAGCGCTCAATGCCTTCAAAAAGCGTGCCGCTCTGGTTCCAGCTTGGCTCACCGGCGGTGAGGGCGGCGTCTAAATGAATGTGTGGCTCAATAAAGGGCGCGCAAACGAGCTTTGCCCCCGCATCAATCTGCCCTTCGCTCGCTGTTTGCGGTGCGTCTTGCACGGTAATTGACGTGAACGTGCCGTTCTCAATCTCAAGTCGGTAAAGCTCAGGGCGCTGGCGTAGGCGGGCGTTGATAATTTGCATGCTCATATAAAACAGGGGCTCACTTATTGTTCGGCAGTAGAGGGAAGCGTATCGCTTAGCGTAGCGTGGTTTAAACGAAGTAACACGGCGTAGCTGCCCGCTGCCACTATCACACCCACCAACGGAGGTAGTAACGGGGAGAAGTAAGCCGCCCCGGCGCCCAGCGCATACGCAGCTAACCCTCGGCGATTGAAGTTAGGCAATTGGGCGTTATCCAATGCGGGGTAGCGGCCTTTATGCTTAAGCCAGAAGTCCGCCATGATCACCCCGCCCATGGGCGGTATAAAAGTACCCAGAAGTACCAGAAAAGGAATCAACAGGTTATACATGCCGCCTACCGCCAGCACGGTGCCAATCGCTGCGCCGCCCACGGTGACCAGTCGGCGCTTTTCGGTGCGCAGCAAATTGCAACCTGCCACGGCGAAGTTGTAGATGGTGTTGTCCTGGGTTGTCCAGATATTCAGAAACAGCATCAGCACGGCGATAGTGACAAAGCCCTGAGCGATCAATACATCCACGATATCCGCCTGCTGGTAAATCATGGTGCCGAGTGCGCCGGTCAGTACCATTAAGCCGTTCCCCACAAAAAAAGCCGTCAGGGTGGCGATGACGGCAATTTTCGGGGTCTTGGCGAAGCGGCTCCAGTTGGTGGCTTGGGTGCCGCCGCTAATAAAGGTGCCGATGATGACGGTAATCGCCGCTGCTACGCTCATGCTTTCCGTGGGTGTTTGCTGGCTCAGTCCCGCGAAGCCGCGCACATCCACCAACCCGGTGAAGAGGCTGATCAGGATAAACAGCATCATGGCGGGGACGGCAAAGCGCGACAGCCAGTCCATACCCTTATAGCCAATCATGGCGGTCACGCAGAAACCAAACCCAAAGAGCACCATTAAGGGGATTTCCAGCCATTCAGGCATCCCAGTGGTGCGTACTAACACTAGCGCAATCGTCGCGGTGCCCCAGGCGTACCAGCCTATCTGGGTAAAGCCGAGAATAAAGTCGGAGAGTCTGCTGCCCTTCTCGCCAAAGCAGAAGCGCCCCATCAGCACCGAATTGAGTCCGCTTTTACAGGCGATATAAGCAAGTGCTGCCGCATAAGCCCCCAGCAGCAGGTTGCCAATCAGTATGACCCATAGTAGTTGGCCAATCGGAAAGGCCTGGCCTAACGTGCCGCCAGCCCACATGGTCGCAGTGAAAAACGTAAAACCAAGCAGCACTGCGGAGGTGGAGAGCAGGCCCTTGCGGGCGCCGATAGGAACCTCACTGAGCGGGTAATCAGACTGGTGCATCACGATCTCCTAACATAAATAAGCGAACCTGTTAGCTATTTATAAAGCAAGAGATATGCCAAAAGGGTAGGACAATAAGAATGATTACGCTTGTCATTTTTTTAAGACATGCCAGCTCATTTTAATGATACTTTAGTAAATAAAACCTAATTGTTTGTATACATTTGTCGAATAAAATAGTGGTCAAAAAAGCTTGTTTGTTAAAGAAATGATCGCTCATTGCGATGACGCTTGGATAGGCCCGCTGCAGCTATAGCCATGAAGGAACCGGAGTAGATGCCAGAACCCCAATATAGGAGTGCTTCACTGCCTGTGGCTAAACTTCCTTGGCATCATACCCTGGTGGGTAAGGTGGTGATGTTTATGCTGATGGGTGTGCTGTTTGCGTATTTAACGGGGGCGCTATCGGGTTTTTTGATGGTTGAACGTGGCGCCCGGGAGCAGTGGTTGCGCGAAGCGCAGGTGAACGCTCAGATAGTGAGTGCGACTATTAGGCGTATTTATACGTCCGTGGCGGTTAAGACAGATGATACCGGTCAAGTCACGCATATCATTTCCCAGCGCCCGATTGGCGATGAAGAGTCGGTTCTGGAAACTGGGTTTAGTCCAATTGATGTATTGGCGCTGGCAAGTGCTCAAACACGTAACAATGTATGGCTGTTCGCGAAGTCTTCAGAGGGCTTCACCGTAGTCGCCGATGCACTTAATACATCATCAGACTCACCCGCCAATCTGGAGATCGATACGTGGCATACAACATCGGATGCCGCTGATTTTTATGTTGGATTTGCCAGCATTGGCGGTGAAGAGCACTTTGTTAGTTCACTGCCTATTGTGACGTCTGATGGTCAACTATTAGGTGCTCTAGTGGCCACCATAGGCCAGAAAGCAGGGTTGTATCAGATGCGCAATGATCTGATTAGTAAAGCATTTATAGCGCTACTGGTGGTGTTGGTCGCGACAGCCCTGCTCGTTACTATTTTGATGCGTCAGTTATTTACACCTGTGCCGGTATTAATTAGATCGCTCACCGACATCGCTAAAAACCAGACCGCTGACAGCACGCCTTATACCGACCGTAACGATGAGATTGGCCGGATGGCAAAGGCCATAGACGCGCTTCGTAAGAAAGTCATTGAGCGTGAACACTTACTTGAAGTTAAAGACGAAGCTCTGCGCTTTCAGCACCTTGCGCATCATGATGAGCTGACCAAATTGCCCAATCGTGTGCAACTCAATAATGCTTTAAAAACGGCGGTGAGCTCACTGCATCAAGGTGACGTATTTAATGTCATGCTGTTTGATCTTGACCATTTTAAAGCAGTAAACGATAGCCTGGGGCACGCGGCGGGTGATGCTCTGCTCGTTGAAGTTAGTCAGCGGGTACAGGGGCTGCTGACCCACAATGATTTGGTGGCGCGCCTTGGTGGCGATGAGTTTGCCATCATTCAACGCGTTGTGCGTAGTGCCTCCAGTGAGGCAAAAGTACTGGCAGAAGCGATTGTGTCTACCCTACGTGAACCGTATCAGTTTAATAACCAGGAAATTAACATTGGAGTGAGTGTTGGCATTGCTACCGCGCCCGCCGATGGCCGTAATAGCCATGATTTGCTACGTCACGCAGATCTGGCGCTCTATGCGGCCAAGGCGAAAGGGCGCGACCGCTATATGCTCTATGCCGCAGGGATGACTATGGAATCCGGGATCATCGAACAAAGGTAAGCCTATGAAGTGGCTAGTAGCGTTATTAATGATTAGTGCGATGTGGCAAGGTGCCGCTGCTAGTGAGGAGGTCGCCTCCTCGCCGACGTTGTCGCGTATTGCGTCGGCTGGTGAGATTGCTATTGGCCATCGCACCAGCGAAGTACCCTTCTCCTACCTGGTTAACGATCAACCTACAGGCTATGCGATCGACCTCTGCCTAAACGTGATTAAAGGCCTGGAGGAATCATTGGGCTTGGGTGATCTAAAGGTCACCTATGTGCCGGTAACGCCTGCCAATCGATTTATATTAGTGCGTAATGGCGAAGTGGATATCGAGTGCGGAGTGACCACCAACACCCCTGAACGCCGGCGCCAAGCCGCTTTTTCATACCCTCATTTTCTGACCGCGACACGTTATGTATCGCTTGCCGAGCAGCATATGGACAGTGTGCAGGATTTGGCGGGCCGCAGCGTGGTATCAACCACGGGCACGATCAATATTGCTCAGCTCAACGAGCTTAATCGCACCGAGGGGCTCAATATATCGGTGATGCTCAGTCGTAATCATGAAGAAGCCTTTGATATGGTCGCCTCAGGGCAGGCGTCCGCGTTTGTGATGGATGATATTTTATTAGCGGGTTTGATTTCATCAGCCGCAGACCCTGCCGCTTTCCATATTTCTCAAGCAACGCTGAGCAGTGCCGAGCCCTATGGCTTAATGATGCCGCCTGATGACCCTGTTTTTGTTGAGCTGGTCAATAAGGAGCTACGCAACATTTATCAGAGTGACACTATCCACACGCTTTATGAAAAATGGTTTTTGCAGCCGCTCCCTCCCGACAACCGGGTATTGAACTTGCCGCTAGCGCCGGCGCTCGCTGCTATTTTCGCCAACCCTGAGCAGTACATAGAGTAGAGGAGGTGTGTTATGCGCCGGAGTTTATTGCTTGGGTGGTGTAGTTTGTGGGTAATGATGGCTGGTGGAGAGGCAGCCTATGCAGAGACGCCTATCGATTCGCTTGAACGCATAGAAGCAACCGGCGTATTAAGGGTTGGCTATGGTGATACAGCGCCATTCTCTTATTTAGATAGTCACGGTAACGTCGTCGGTTACTCTATTGATATTTGCCAGCGTTTAGCGAAACAGCTGCAAGTGCAGTTAGGTCTGCCTTCCCTGGATATAGACTATGTGTATCGTACGCCTAGTAATCGGGTACAACTGCTCAATAGCGGTGATATCGATATTGAGTGTAATGCCAGTACTAATACCCCAGAGCGACGGCAGAGTGCGCAGTTTGCACTGAGCCATTTCTTTGTCTCGGTGCATTATGTGGCCCTGAAAGAGAATGGGTTTAACACCTTGGAGGACTTGGCCGGACGAAGCGTGAGCGTTGCTAGGGGCACCGTTAATGTCAGCCAGATCAACCAGGTCAATCGAGAACGGCAACTGAACTTGTCGGTCGTGCCAGTCGAGACATTGCAGGAAGCGTTTGATTTAGTTACTGATGGGCGCGTAGCGGCCTTCGCGATGGATGATATATTACTGAGCACAATGATGGCTGAGTCCGAGCATCCTGAAGCGTACGCGCTTTCCGAAGAAGCCATTACGTCGACAGAGCCGCTCGGTTTTCTAATGCGATTGGGCGACGATGCCTTTGCAGCTGAGGTGAACAAGGCTCTTGAGCATATTTATACCAGTCCGGAAATGCCGCTGCTTTACGAACGCTGGTTTCAGCAACCTATTCCGGGTAAAGACATTACGCTTAATGTACCGATGAGCACCGTATTGGCTGAACACTTTATCGCCCCCCGCGAAAAGGCTGGAAATTAAGTGTGTAAAGAGCAATCACTGGAGAGGCAAGATAGCCTCAAGATTTTCCCAATACGTGTTTTATAAATATTTACTATCAAAAGCTTAAGCTTTATTTAAAGCTTATATGTTGTGATTGTCCAATAAACCACGCATTAGCGTTTCTACTATGCCGTTGTATTCATCGACCAATGAATATTGCTGAGGATCCTGGAGCCAATCAAAGCAAACGCCAATTAGAAAGCTGTGAAACTGGCGGCGTGCACTGGTCGGGGTAAGGCCCGCGCGCAATTGGCCTTCTGTCTGGACCTGTTCAAATAACGCTTCGACCTGGGTTTCTGAATGTTTAGGGAGTTGGGTGATCATGCAGATACGCGGATGTTCATCTTCTAATTTTTCGCAGCGGTGCAGCACGATGGTGATGGCCCGCTGCAAAGGTAAGTCATAACAAATGGCTGCCAATAGGCGTTGAGCAATATCGCGCAAACAGATAGTGGGGGTTGCGCCGATTCGCTCGATAGCTTCATCCACAATCTCATCCAAAGGAATGCGTACGCGCTCCAGCAATGCATCGAAGACCGCTGCTTTATCCTCAAAGTGCCAATAAATGGCCCCACGTGTCACTCCGGCCGCTTGGGCAATATGCGCCAATGTAGTACGTGAAACGCCTTGAGCCAGAAACGTGGCCTCCGCAGCGTCAAGTATCGCCTCGCGGGTACGCTCAGCGTCAGCCTTACGACGGGACATAGCGGCTCCTATTAATAAAATTCACAGTATTTTGGCAGCGATGGATAGCAAAGTCGCCAGTTGGTGATTATTATACACTTCACTGACATTCATGAATGTCAGTGAAGTGTATAATACTGACTTTATTTTCTGAAAGCAGCTTTGAAAATTCGCACTGTCCGCCATCAAGGAGCCAACCGTGCCCGTTACTCTTCTTCGTTCACTGCCCGTCATACTGGCCATGCTCGTGCTGACGGGCTGTGAGCAACCCCAGGCGCAGTCAACTGATCCAACGCGGCCCGTCAAGTTACTGACACTGCAGTCGGAAAATGCCGCTGTCTTGCGGCAGTTTCCGGCGCGAGTGGAAGCCTCTACGCGCAGCAATTTGTCATTTCGTATGGCCGGGGAGCTGCTGGAGCTCAATGTGAGCCCCGGCCAGCGAGTGAGCGAGGGCGAGGTGATCGCACGGATTGATGATCGTAATGTGCAAAGCGAACTGGACAGCGCCCGCTCGCGATTGCAGCTAGCTGAGGCAACGCTGGAGCGCATGCGCTATACCCTGCAGCGCGGGGCGGTCAGTCAATCCCAGTTTGATGAGTCGGAGAGTGAGTGGCGGGCTGCGCGAGCCACCTTTGAGCAGGCCCAGGAGCAGGTCGAGCATACAAAACTACGCGCCCCTTACGATGGGGTGATTGCCCAAGTGCCTGTGGATAATCGCCAGATAGTCCAAGTTCAAGAAACAGTCGCGGTGATCCAGCAGCCAGGACAGCTAGACGTGGTGTTTCATCTGCCCGAGCAGATCGTACAGCGCATACCGCGAAGCAATGGAACGCCCTTCGGTGATGCGCTGGCGTTCGAAGTGCGCTTTGGTAATAGCGACAAGCCCTATCTCGCCCAGCTTGCCTCTTACACCACCCAAGCCAGCGCACAGAGCTTGGCGTATGAAGTCACCCTTACGCTTCCCCAGCCCGACGATATCACCCTTTTAGACGGCATGAGTGCCAACGTGCGCTTGGATTTGAGCTCGCTGCAAACCGACAATAGCGCCCCGCTGTGGCGCCTGCCCGCGGAGGCGGTGAGCTATGCCGGTGATGATCCCGACCAGGCCCAGGTATGGCGGTTCGTCGCGCCGGAAAACGTTGAAGCAGTGCCGGTAGAGGTCGGTCGATTAACCTCAAACGGCCTTGAAGTCAGCGGCGAGTTGGCGGCGGGGGATCGCATCGTGGCCGCTGGCGCCCACCGTTTAACCGCGGATACCCAGGTGACACCGTGGGAAAAAGAGCAGGGGCTTTAATATGGTCGACTACTTTCTACGCCACCGAGCGGCCAGCTATTTAATGACGGTGGTGCTGCTGGCGGGCGGCGCGCTATCGTTTTTAGGCATGGGCCAACTGGAGTTCCCCGAATTTACCATTCGCAATGCGCTGATCACCACGCAGTATCCCGGAGCGACGCCTGAAGAAGTCGAACAGGAAGTCACCTCGACCCTGGAAGAGTCGATCCAGGAGATGTCATCGATTAAGCGTATTAGTTCGGTAAGCTCTGATGGCCTCTCGCAGATTAACGTCGAGCTTGAAAGCACGGTACAAAACGAAGAGTTGCAGCAACTGTGGGATTCGCTGCGCCGTAAAGTACAGGACGCTCAGGCCGCGCTTCCGCCGGGGGCAAGCCAATCTCGCGTTAACGACGACTTTGGCGATGTATTTGGTTTTATGGTTAACCTGACCGGCGATGGCTATAGCATGCCGGATCTGGCTGACCACGCGGACTTTCTCAAGCGCGAGCTCGCGCTGGTGAAGGGCGTTGCGAAAGTGTCATTAAGCGGTGAGCACGAAGAGCGCATCTATATCGAAGTTGATCGCGAGCGCCTGCGGGCGCTCAATATCCCGCTTTCTCGCCTGCAGCAGTTGCTTGAGACCCAAAATGCCGTGGCAGACTCAGGGCATCTTAAACAGGATGGCCGTCGTTTTCGCATCACGCCCTCGGGCAGCGCGGCGAATATTGAAGATCTGCGTGCGCTGATTGTCAGCGAGGGGGACGGCGAGCTGGTGCGGCTGAGCGATATTGCCGATGTGAGCCGTGAGCTGGCGGAGCAGCCCCAGCAGCTTTACCGCGATATGGGGCGACCGGCGATCTCCCTGGGCGTCTCCTTTGAGAGCGGCGTCAACGTTGTTGAGGTGGGCGAACGGCTAGAGCAGCGTCTGGATGAACTGCAAAACCGCACGCCACTGGGCATGGAGCTAAACGTCGTTTATAACCAGCCCCAGGTGGTCGATGACGCGGTCTCCGGTTTCCTGGTCAGCTTGATCCAGGCGGTGGCCATCGTGATCGTGGTGCTGATGCTGTTTATGGGCTGGCGCAGCGGGCTGTTAATGGGCTTTATCCTGCTGATCACCATTATCGGCACCTTTATGATGATGCGCTTTCACGGTTTGCAGCTGGAAAAAATCTCGCTGGGTGCGCTGATTATTGCTCTTGGCATGCTGGTGGATAACGCCATTGTGGTCACCGAAGGCATGTTGGTGGGGCTAAAGCGGGGCCAAAGTATCCGTGATTCGGCGCATCAAGTGGTTAGCCAAAACGCCTGGCCCTTGCTGGCGGCCACGCTAATCGCGATTGCCGCCTTTGCGCCCATCGGCTTATCGCCAGACACCACCGGTGAGTTTATCGGCTCACTCTTTTTCGTGCTGCTCTACTCGCTGCTGCTGAGCTGGATCACGGCGCTGACGTTAACGCCGTTCTACTTCAAGCTATTTTTCCGCAACGTTGCCCCCGGCGATGGCCAGGAAGATCCCTACAAAGGCGTGGTTTACCGCTTCGTAGGCCGCGTGATTGTCGCTGGTATTCGCTGGCGCTGGTTAACCTTGGCGCTGATGGTGGTGGTGTTGGCGGGTGCGGTGGTCGGCTTTGGTTCGGTTAAAAATGCCTTCTTCCCAGCCTCTAATACGCCGATCTTTTTTGTCGATTACCGCACGCCGGAAGGTACCGATATTCTCGAAACCCAGCGCCGCGTTAGCGAGTTGGAAGAGCGCGTGATGGAGATGCCGGGGGTTCGCCACCTGACCACCACCGTGGGTGGCGGGGCGCAGCGCTTTACCCTCACCTATTCGCCGGAAGACCGCTACGCAAGCTATGCGCAGTTGATAGTCGAAACTGATGATAAAGCGACCCAGCATGACCGCATGGCCGACGTTGAGAAAGTGCTTGAGCGCGACCATAGCGATATTGACTATAAAATCGCCCCGTTGGAAGTGGGCCCCGCACCGAAAGCCAAACTAGAGGCACGCTTCTACGGCAGCGATCCGGCGGTGCTACGCCAGTTGGGCGACCAGGTGGAGGCCATGTTCCGCGATACGCCGAATATGACCAGCGTGCGCACCAGTTGGCGTAACCGCGTGCAGGCGATTGAGCCTGTCTTTCTTGAGGATACCGCGCGCAGACTGGGTGTCTCCCGTGAAGATTTGGCCAGCACCCTTGCTCTCAGCACCAGCGGCAGCCAGGTGGGGGTTTACCGCGATGGCAGCGACCTGATTCCGATAGTGGCTCGGGCGATCCCCGAACAGCGCCATGACGTAGACAATTTAGGCTCGTTGAACGTATGGAGTGAAGAGCAAGGCCGCTACATTACGGCCGATCAAGTGATCCGCGATATCACCACCCAGGTAGCGGATCCTCTTATTATGCGCCGCAATCGTGAACGCATGCTGGCGGTGTACGGCGAGCCTGACCCGTTAAGCGGGGTGACCGCCGCCAGCGTATTGGCCGAGATTCGCCCAAGGGTGGAAGCGTTAGATCTACCTGCGGGCTATCGGCTGGAGTGGGGCGGTGAGTACGAGACCGCAGGCGAAGCGCA
Source organism: Halomonas sp. AOP13-D3-9 (assembly GCF_052379125.1). Taxonomy (NCBI): domain Bacteria; kingdom Pseudomonadati; phylum Pseudomonadota; class Gammaproteobacteria; order Oceanospirillales; family Halomonadaceae; genus Halomonas; species Halomonas sp. AOP13-D3-9. Next base: position 272,935 of record NZ_JBQSYH010000001.1, read on the forward strand.
GAGTGGGCTATTTGCCTCGCTGCCCCTGGGTATCGTGATGATGTTTATTCTCACCGTGGTGCTGTTCAATAACTTCCGCCAGCCGTTGGCTATCTGGTCGCTGGTACCGCTGACGATTATTGGCGTCGTGGGCGCGCTGTTGATCACCGGGTTGCCCTTCTCGTTTATGGCGCTGCTGGGCACGCTGAGCTTGATCGGTATGGTGATCAAAAATGCCATCGTGTTGGTCGAAGAGATCAACGTGCAGTTGCCGTTGCACGAAGACCGCTACCACGCGGTAGTGCGAGCGGCGGTTAGTCGGGTTAGGCCGGTGTCGATGGCCGCATTAACCACCATGCTGGGGATGATCCCACTGATTAGCGACGCCTTCTTTGCCAGCATGGCGGTTGCGTTGATCGGCGGCCTCGGCGTCGCCACTCTTTTAACCCTGGTAGTGTTACCGGTGGTTTACTGTGTTCTCTACCGGATCCGTATACACCCCGATAAATAACCTTGAGAAGACTCCTTTCACCTTAGCCGTGGCCTTAATCAATCCATGGCTAAGGTGTTATCTTTACTGATGTTCAATACGCCCGACCTACCGTTTACTCCCGTTGTCAAATTGTTGTTATTTTCATGGAGGAAAATAATTTTCAAATTAGACTAAAGTCTACGACTTCTAGGCCGATAATAGTACCTCGTAAAAAATATTGGTCGATTTAAGTTAATCTAAAGCCGCTAGAAGTACTCTAGCTAGATGATGAAAATTGCCAAAAGCTAATGGATTTGGCCTGGAGGCACCTCCCGCACTATGAACCGTATACTTAATAACCTATCAGTCAAACTGGGTTTAACCCTTGTTTTGGCTATCTTCTCATTATTAATAATAATCATTTCTTTTCTGGGGTATCAGGCAGGCGAAGAGGGCAGTACTTCGTTGAAAGAGCTTGACCTATCGGGTGATCGCACTTTAGCGCTTAGCCGCAGTCAACGATCCATTGCCTACGCTCAGCTTTTCTACGTTAGTAGCTTCGATGCGTTTGAGAAGGGTGATGCCAGTTCAGCCCGTGACTACCTGGCTCGGGCCCAAGATGCTCAGCGAGTTGCGCAAGATTACTTTGCAGAGTTTGAAGCCACCGATCCTGAGTCGGCACTTTCTGACACCGTGATTGCCACCTATAAGAGCTTGATCCAACGGGGGATTATCCCCTTAGATGAGGCATTGAATACGGGTAACAGCCGTCAGTTTAATACCGCAAGGGAAGTGGTGAGTGACTTAAATCAGCAGCTAATCGAGGCTATTAGTGCTTACAATGATTATCGGGCTGAGCAAAACAAGTCGATGGTTGCCGATTATGAGAGCGGCATGCAGCTTCTCACTTATATTGATATCGCTGTACTTATAATTGCTGCGTTAATCGTTCTATTTGTGCGTATCGCCATGGTGGGCTCTATCGTAAAGCCCCTAAACGAGGCAGTGGTGCACTTTGCACGTATCGCTCAAAATGATCTTTCAGGGAAAGTCAGTGATCGTGGACGTAATGAGATTGGCAAGTTGTTTATCGCCATGCAGCATATGCAGAGCGGCTTAGTTAAAACGGTTTCTGAAGTGCGTGATAGCAGCGGATCAATTCATATCGGCGCGCGTGAAATTGCCAGTGGCAACGCGGATCTATCGTCACGTACCGAGCAGCAGGCGTCCTCACTGCAAGAAACTGCCGCCAGCATGGAGCAGCTAACCGCTACGGTTAAACAGAATGCCGATAATGCCCGCCAAGCCAGTCAGTTCGCTAATGACGCCTCTAGTACGGCCAGCAACGGCGGCGAAGTGGTTGATAAAGTTATTACCACCATGCACGGCATCTCAGAAAGCTCGCAAAAAGTCACCGATATTATTAGCGTTATCGACTCTATTGCCTTTCAAACCAATATCCTTGCACTCAATGCCTCGGTGGAAGCGGCGCGGGCAGGAGAACAAGGGCGTGGTTTTGCCGTGGTGGCCAGCGAAGTGCGTAACTTAGCGGGTCGCAGTGCCGATGCAGCCAAAGAGATTAAAGTCTTGATCGAGGCGTCATCCACTCAGGTAAAAGAGGGCTCAGTATTAGTGGAAAGCGCTGGAGAAACCATGCGTGATGTGGTCTCCTCGGTACGCCGCGTGACCGATATTATGGATGAAATTTCTGCGGCGTCGCAGGAACAGAGCTCGGGCATTGAGCAGGTCAATCAAGCGGTCGCTCAGATGGACGAGGTGACCCAGCAGAACGCGGCGCTGGTTCAAGAGGCCTCTTCGGCGGCGAGTTCACTTGAAGATCAGGCCGCGCGGCTTGAAAGCGTTGTGTCGGCCTTCCGTTTAGCTGAAGGGGAGAGTCATACGCAGCATGCTCCACTAACCTCGCCGCGTCTTTCCTCACAACACTCTTCACAACAACAGCCTGCGCTTATGCGGCCAGCACTGGGTAGCCAAAAAACGAATAGCGCTGACCAGGATTGGGAAGCTTTTTAAGCCCCAGGCTTTATTTAGCTTTTAATAGCTCAACGGCCGTTCTGAGCAAGAAAAACTGTCAGTCATAAAGCAAAACCTAACGCGTGGGAGAGAGATCTCTCGCGCGAATCTTTATAAGTGCTTAATTTATTTAGACAGTAGTTCGCTGGCAAACATGTCAATTGTTAAAAAGTATGAACTCTATGTTGCAGGTTGAGTAGGGGTTGTAATATCAGCCAACCCAAAAGGCTGCTGATTTTATCTGGTTAAATAGGATTAGGTCGGTCTCCTTTATTACCTTAACGCAAGCCGAGGCGTTGACGCACCGGTATCGAGGCTACCTACCTATGAATCGACTACTTAGTAATATTTCAGTGAAAATGAGTTTGACGCTCATACTCGCTATTTTCTCAATAATAATATTAATAATTGCTTTTCTCAGTCACCAATCGGGGAAACAGGGGGGAGAGTCCCTTGACGAACTAGATAATGTCGCCATGCATCAAATGCTGCCTCTCAACCGTACCCAACGATCAGTTTCCTATACGCAGCTATTTTATTTGAATAGTTTAGACGCAGAACATGAAGGTAATACTGGCGTAGCGAGTGATTACCTCACTCAAGCGGTAACTTTTCAAACGGCTGCCCAAGAATTCTTTGCAACTTTTGAATCATACGATCCTCAAGCGACTCAGCCAGAGTTGGCTGAAGCGGTGATCACTGCCTTTAATAACCTTATGCAGCAAGGTCTAATTCCTCAAGGCGAAGCATTACAGGCAGGCAATGAGTCTCGCTTTCGCACTGCACAAGAGCTAACCAGTGATTTGAATCAGCAGTTTATGGAGGCGAGCATAGCCTTTAATGAGTACTTGGTTGAGCGCGGCGACCAATTGATTACCAGTTATGAAAGTGAGATGCAGCTCTTTGGTTACATTGAGTTGGCAGCCCTTATTATTGCTGCATTAATGGTTCTATTTGTTCGCATCGCCATGGTCGGCTCAATTGTAAAACCGTTGAACGAGGCGGTAGCGCACTTTGAACGTATTGCTCAAAATGATCTTTCAGGGAAAGTCAGTGATCGTGGCCGTAATGAGATTGGTAAACTGTTTATCGCCATGCAGCATATGCAGAGCGGCTTAGCCAAAACGGTTTCTGAAGTACGTGATAGCAGCGGATCGATTCATATCGGCGCGCGTGAAATTGCCAGTGGCAACGCAGATCTGTCGTCGCGCACCGAGCAGCAGGCTGCCTCGCTGCAAGAAACCGCCGCGAGCATGGAGCAGTTAACCGCTACCGTTAAACAGAATGCCGATAATGCCCGTCAGGCTAGCCAGTTAGCTAATGATGCATCGAGCACGGCCAGTAACGGCGGTGAAGTGGTTGAGCGAGTGATTTCCACTATGCATGGCATTTCAGGAAGCTCGCAGAAAGTTGCTGATATTATCAGTGTTATTGACTCTATCGCCTTTCAAACCAATATTCTGGCACTCAATGCCTCGGTGGAAGCGGCGCGGGCGGGTGAGCAGGGGCGCGGCTTTGCGGTAGTGGCCAGCGAAGTGCGTAATCTGGCGAGCCGGAGTGCGGATGCCGCCAAAGAGATCAAAGCACTGATTGAGGCGTCATCAACCCAGGTGAAAGAGGGCTCGGCATTAGTCGAAAGCGCCGGTGCGACGATGCGAGAAGTGGTCTCTTCGGTACGCCGCGTGACCGATATTATGGATGAAATTTCTGCGGCGTCTCAGGAGCAGAGCTCGGGCATTGAGCAGGTCAATCAAGCGGTCGCCCAGATGGACGAAGTGACCCAGCAGAACGCGGCCCTGGTTCAGGAGGCCTCTTCGGCGGCGAGTTCACTTGAAGATCAGGCCGCGCGGCTTGAAAGCGTTGTCTCTGCCTTCCGTTTAGCGGAAGGGGACGCGGTTGCCCATCCAGCCCCTTTGGCACCGGCCAAGCCGCAACAAGCATTGCTTCGGCCAGCACCCCGGGTAGCGCAGTCGAAAAGCGCTGCGGATAACGAGTGGGAAGAGTTTTAGGTCAACAATTCTTTCTTGTCTGACTGCTCCCCCTCTTTAGCGGCTGTTGTGAGAGGGGGAGTTTCGCGAAGTCTTAGTTATCTGATGAGCTCAGCGCCGCTGATACTTCATCGATTTGCAAGGCTAAGCTTTGCAAACCGCCCCCGGAGAGATACCACAACGCGGGTGTTAGCATGACAACCCGCGCTTTCTCGGCACCCGCTTCTAAAAGCATTTGCGCTAAGGCATCCGCGTCGGCAGGTTCATCGCCAATCGCAGCGCTGCGGTCGATCACCAGCACGATCTCTGGATTAATTTCGGCAACGGCGTCAGCAGAAAGCGGCGTAAAGGTGCGGGTGCCGCGGGTTTCTGATGTCACGCTATCAGGCATCTCAAGTGCAGCTACGCCAAGCACAGCGTGAACCAACGCGTGCTGGTTTAACATCAGGTTGCCGCCATTATGAGTCACTACCAGAGTGCTGGGAGCGTTGCTCAGAGCTTCTCGCTGGGTTTCAATCCTGTTGTGTAGGATTTCAAGGGCTTCTTCTGCTGCAGCTTCTGCGCCAGTCTGACTGGCGAGTTCGCGCACATTAGCGTCAAAAGCGGCAAGGTAATCGTCGCCTTGCAGGCTAGTGTTTAGTAGAGGGGCGATATCGCCGAGTTCGTCTTCCCAGTCGCCCTGGCGGCCGGTGTAGAGAATCAAGCTAGGCTCGCTTTCGCTTAGGGCCTCCATATCCGGCGAGCGAAGGCCGCCGATATCGCTGTATGTTTCTTCTAAGTACTGTTCCAGATAGTCCGGCAAGCTGGATTTGGGCACACCCACCACCTGCTCGCTTAAACCTAATGCATCTAATGTATCCAGGCTGCCTAAATCAAAGGTGGCGATACGCTGGTCGGCGCTCGCGGCGGCGCTGGCCAGAAGTAGCGTTGCAGTGAGGGTTGTGAGAGCTGTTGTGGTGATAGCAGCGTGCTTCATTGGGCTTCCTTTTATGAGAATATATTCTATATGCGATGGCTTCTCATATTGCCAAGGAAGTTGCCTTTTGTCGCTATTGGATCATGGAACAACATGTTGCGCAGGACGCGACCGCCCTCATTGATTGAGGGCGGAGCACTGTGAGTGATTGTTTAAAATGACGCTTAAGAGGCGACACGGAAAGGATTACGCGGGTCGTTATCCCAGGCCAGGAAGGGTTGGCCGGTTTCCTGGGGCACCATGGTGATGCAGTTCTCCACCGGGCAGGTGATTTGGCAAAGATTGCAGCCCACGCACTCCTCTTCGATCACTTCATAGCGGCGCGCGCCATTCTGCTCGGTGAGTTTGGCAATCGACTGGTGGGAGGTGTCCTCGCAGGCGATATAGCAACGGCCGCATTCGATGCACAAATCCTGGTCGATCTTGGCGATGGTCTTGAAGTTGATATCCAGGTGTTTCCAGTCGGTGGTTTGCGGTATCGCCTTGCGGGAAAACGCCTCAATGGAGTCGTAGCCCTTTTCCGCCATCCAGCGGGAGAGGCCATCCTTCATCTCCTCCACAATGCGAAAACCGTTGAGCATCGCCGCGGTGCATACCTGAACGCTGCCTGAACCGAGGGCGATAAACTCTGCCGCATCCCGCCAGGTAGAAATACCCCCAATACCGGAAATCGGCAGTGTTGGCGTCGCCGGGTCGCGGGCAATTTCCGCCACCATATTCATCGCTATGGGTTTCACGGCGCTGCCGCAGTAGCCGCCGTGGGTGCTTTGGTGGCCCACGGTGGGTTTGGCGACCATATTGTCCAGGTCGATGCTGGTGATCGAGTTGATAGTGTTAATCAGCGACACCGCATCGGCGCCACCCCGCAGCGCTGCCTGGGCGCCGACACGAATATCGGTGATATTGGGAGTGAGTTTTACAATCACCGGCTTGGAGTAGTGCTTCTTACACCAGTAGGTGACTTTCTCGATCAGGTCAGGGTTTTGACCCACTGCCGCGCCCATGCCGCGCTCTGGCATGCCGTGGGGACAGCCCAGGTTGAGCTCGATGCCGTCCGCACCGGTGGCTTCCACCAGTGGCAGAATATACGCCCAGGCCTCCTCGTTGCAGGGCACCATGATGGAGACGATCAGCGCACGGTCGGGCCAATCCTTTTTTACCTGAGTGATTTCTTTCAGATTGATTTCCAGCGAACGGTCGGTAATCAGCTCAATATTGTTAAAGCCGATGACCTCGCGGTTTTTGCCGTAGTGGGCCGAGTAACGCGAAGAGACGTTCACCGCCGGTGGTTCTTCGCCAAGGGTTTTCCATACCACGCCGCCCCAGCCCGCCTCATAGGCGCGTACCACGTTATAGGCTTTGTCGGTGGGCGGGGCAGAGGCGAGCCAGAACGGGTTGGGGGCTTTGATACCGGCGAAATTTACCGACAGATCAACGCCGTTGACGACGCTGTCGCCGCTGCTTTTCTTACCTGGGAAAGAAAGGGGAGTGGAAGATGTCGTATTCATGCGGCCTCCTGCTTGGCGGCGAGCGCTTGATGAATGGCGTGGGCCGCTAACTTGCCGTGCTGCACGGCTTGTACGGTGAGATCCTGGCCGGGTTTTACGCAGTCGCCGCCAGCGTAAACATTGGGCAGTGACGTTTGGAACATCTCATCGACGTGAATACGTTCGCCGTCGCGAGCCAGCTCGGCGGCGGTAGTATCGCGGAGGCTTTCGCCCTCGAAGCCTTGGCCGATAGCGGTGAAAATGGCGTCGGCGGCGATCTCGAAGGTTTCCCCGGTGGGCGTTAATCGTCCTGCTTGATCGGCGGTCTTGGCAAAGCGCATACCTGCGACACGGCCCTGATTATCCAGCAGAATCTCGTCGGGCCGCGCCCAGGTGATCATACGCACGCCGTTGGCTTTGGCGATCTCCTGCTCGTGGTCGGTGGCCGACATCGCCTCAACGCCACGGCGGTAGACCAGCGTTACCTCGCTCGCCCCCAAGCGCGCCATTTGGGTGGCCATATCAATGGCGGTATTGCCCGCGCCGATCACAATACAGCGCTTGGCGACGGCTAGGCTGCCCAGTTCATCGGTTTGACGCAGGGTTTTGATGTAATCCACCGCAGGCATCAGGCCGGGTGCTTGTTCTCCGGTGAGTCCTATAGCGCGGCTGGTACCTAGCCCCAAACCGAGGAATACGCTGTCGTACTGCTTGTGCAGGTTAGCGAGTTCAAGGTTGTCGCCAAGGCGCTGGCCGTACTGGATGTCGATACCGCCAATCTCCAGTAGAAATTCCACCTCTTTATGGGCGAAATCATCGGTCATCTTGTAGCGGGCAATACCATACTCATTGAGCCCTCCAGGCTTTTGCTCAGCTTCAAAAATCGTTACCTGATGGCCCAGCATCGCCAGGCGGTGGGCACAGGAGAGCCCCGCTGGCCCGGCGCCTACCACGGCTATATGGCGACCAGTGCTGGCGGCGCGTTTAAAGGGGTGGCTATCGAACTGCATATTGTCGGTGGCGTGACGCTGCAGCAAACCAATGAGCACCGGCTGGCACTCAGCATCGTGATTACGCACGCAGCTACGTTCACAGAGAATCTCTGTTGGGCACACCCGGGCGCAGCTGCCGCCGAGGATATTGGCTTCCAGAATGGTTTCCGCCGCACCGTTGATATTGTTATCGCTGATTTGGCGAATAAAACTCGGAATATCGATGTCCGATGGGCAAGCCTCGACGCAGGGCGCGTCATAGCAGTAAAGGCAGCGCTGGCTTTCGATGATTGCCTGGCGCTGGGTTAATGGTGGATGAAGATCGCTAAAGTTGTTTGCCAGCGCGTGCGGGTCGTAAGTGCCGACCTCTTTTGCGCTGGGTAGATGGTTCAGTTGGCTAGTCACGGTAGAGCCTCCACTGTTCTTATAGAAACAACAGTTATTAAGCGCCGGCTAATGTTTAACGGCTATCGTTTAACGGCGACCGGGGCGTTCAGCTCGGCACGCTTGGCGAGCAGCTCGAACACACCAGGGTAGGCGGGGCGTTCCAAGTAGCGCCCTGCGCCGCGTTCGGCGCGTAGGTCGCCGTCGCGCCACACCCACTTGCCTTGGCTAATCGTATGGCGGGCAATGCCGCGCACTGTTTTGCCCTCGAAGATATTGAAGTCAACGTTTTGATGGTGGGTTTTGGCAGAAATCGTGCGGGTGCCGTTGGGATCCCAGACCACGATATCGGCATCGGAACCGACCTGAATCGCACCCTTACGTGGATAGAGGTTAAAAATCTTAGCGGTATTGGTAGATGTAATGGCAACAAATTCCTGGGCCGAGAGCTTGCCGGTGTTAACGCCTTCATCCCATAGCACGGCGAGGCGGTCTTCCACGCCCGCGGTGCCGTTGGGGATCTTGGTAAAGTCATCTTTACCGGCGGCTTTTTGCTCCTCACAAAAGCAGCAGTGGTCGGTGGCGGTGGTCTGCAAGTTGCCGGACTGCAGGCCCTGCCACAGTGCTTCCTGATGGCCTTTGGGGCGAAAGGGGGGGCTCATTACGTGGGCTGCTGCCGTTGCCCAGTCAGGGTGTTGATAGACACTGTCGTCAATCACCAAATGCCCAGCCAAGCACTCGCCAAACACCGGGTGGCCCTGCTGGCGGGCGTAGGCGATCTCATCCACTGCGTCTTTGGTGGAAACATGCACCAGATACACCGGCGCGCCTAGGGTCGTCGCAATGCGAATGGCACGGCTGGCCGCTTCGCCTTCCACCTGGGGCGGACGCGAGAGCGGGTGTGCTTCCGGTCCGGTAATGCCTTGGGCGAGCAGTTTCTGCTGCATGTGGTAGACCAGTTCGCCGTTTTCCGCGTGTACCGTGGGCACCGCGCCCAGCTCCAGGCAGCGCGAAAAGCTCTCCACCAGAATGTCATCGGTGGCCATGATGGCGCCTTTGTAGGCCATAAAGTGCTTAAAGCTGTTAACACCGTGGTCGCGTACCAGGGTGCCCATCTCCTCTTTAACGCTTTCGTCCCACCAGGTAATGGCCACGTGGAAGGCGAAGTCAGTGGCGGCTTTTTCCGCCCAGCCCTGCCAGGTTTCAAATGCTTCCAGCAACGACTGGCCGGGGCTGGGGATCACGAAGTCGATAATCGTGGTAGTACCACCCGCCATGGCGGCGGCAGTGCCGGTGTAGAAATCTTCGCTGGCTACTGCGCCCATAAAGGGCATCTGCATATGAGTATGCGGGTCGATGCCGCCGGGCATTACCAGCTGGTCGCTGGCATCGACGATCTCGCAATCAGTGGGGACATCTAAGTCGGTGCCAATAGCGTGAATTTTACCGTCGATACACAGCACGTCGGCGCGATAGGTATCTGCGTGGGTGACCACCGTGCCGCCCTTGATCAATAGGCTCATGGTTCGCTCCTGTTAGCTTGTTTCGTCAATGGAATTATTCGCCGTCTGTCAGGCGGGTGTAGGTTTCCGGGCGCCGGTCGCGGAAGAACTGCCAGTTGTTGCGTACCTCGCGGACCATATCCAAGTCGATCTCGTGGACCAGTAGCTCGTCTTCGGTCTCGCTGGCCTGGGCTTCGATTTTTCCGCGGGGGTTAACGATGTAACTGGAGCCGTAGAAATCGCCGATATTCCACGGTGCCTCGGTGCCCACGCGGTTGATGGCAGCGATAAAACAGCCGTTGGCGGCGGCCGAGGCGGGCTGTTCAAGTTCCCATAAATATTGGGAAAGCCCTGCCACGGTGGCGGAGGGGTTGAAAATCACCTCGGCACCGTTAAGCGCCAGTGCCCGCCAGCCTTCAGGAAAGTGGCGGTCGTAGCAGATATACACGCCGATTTTGCCGTAGGCGGTATCGAATACCGGCCAGTTGGATTGCCCCGGTTTAAAGAAGAATTTTTCCCAAAAACCGGCCACTTGCGGGATATGGGTTTTATGGTATTTGCCCAGGTAGCTGCCGTCAGCGTCGAACACCGCGGCGGTGTTGTAGTAAACACCGGTTTCGGTCTCTTCATACACCGGCACGATAATCACCATGCGATGCTCAGCGGCGAGTTTTTGCATCATCTGACAGGTAGGGCCTTCCGGCACCCGCTCCGCGGCGGCGTACCATTTGCCGTCCTGGCTGGGGCAAAAGTAGGGTTGGTTAAACACTTCCTGGAAACACAGTACCTGTACGCCTTGATCAGCCGCTTGCTGAATCATCGGCAGGTGCGCTTCGTTCATCGCATCGCGGATGGCTTCGGGTTCCAAATCGGTGCTGGTTTTCAGACCCATTTGAATCAAGCCGATTTTCATCTTCTGCATGAGACACTCCCTCTGGTGTTTGATTCTGATTGTTGATTTAAAGCGTGTTCAGGCGTTGAGAATTAATATTATAAAGCTGACTAATATGACAGCTTTTGTTGAAAGTATCGCTGGCTTGGTGGTTTTGGCAAGTCTTAAAAGACGATTTTTACAATCGCATTTAACCCTTTGAGTTTGTTTGTTTTTATTATTTTTTGCAGCGGCATTCACTTTTTTGGTGAACTCTTGCACCGTTTTGAGTGATCTGTTTTTTTATTTAAAATCATGTGGTTAATATATTTATAATGGATGGCTGCTGTATTTTTTTGTTTAATATTGGTGCAAATGTTTTTTTTGGCCTAGCTTTGTTTAATTGGTTTTTGTTTGAGGTGGGAAAGACGAAAAGGTAACAAGCTAACAATAATATTGTTGTCTATAAAGACAGCTTTTTAATCAACGAGTTAGTCGCCCTGCTTTTATGGGTAGGCACACTTATTGCTTCGCTTCTAAGAGCCATGATTTCTAAGCGTCTTTTTGAATAGCTCCACTGACCGTGGGAGTGATGGACAACGCAATGCTGAGGAGATAAAAAATGACCGAAACAACCTCTCAGATGGTGGATCGAGACGGACTGATAGAGCTTGATGTAGGGGACGACGTGCGCAGTAGTTCACGTTTTAATGAGGATATTGCGCCTACCCAGGCCAGCGAGCGCACCTGGAGTAAGTGGAATATTGCGGCGCTATGGGTGGGGATGTCGATCTGTGTGCCCACCTATACCTTGGGCGGGGTATTAACCGCTTACTTTGGGTTGAGCGTGGGGGAGGCTCTGTTCGCCATTCTGTTAGCCAACGTGATCGTGCTGATTCCTCTCACCTTAAATGCCTTTCCCGGTACTAAGTTTGGGATCCCGTTTCCCGTGGTACTGCGCTCATCGTTCGGTATTTTAGGTTCCAACGTGCCTTGTCTGGTACGCGCCTTAGTCGGCTGCGGTTGGTTTGGTATTCAAACCATGTTTGGCGGGCTGGCTATTCATCTGCTGCTCTCCGAGTTGATTCCCGCTTGGGCTGCGCTTGGCGGTGTGGGCGAAGTGATCGGCTTTTTTGTCTTTGGCGCGATGAACCTCTATGTGGTCATTCGCGGGGCAGAATCAATTAAATGGTTGGAGACGTTAGCCGCGCCGCTACTGTTAGCGGTAGGTGTCGGGCTGATGATCTGGGCGTGGCCTAACATGTCGATGACCGAGCTATTAGCTCAGCCGCCGTCGCGGCCTGAAGGGGCGTCGGTGTACGGTTATTTCTTTGCGGGCTTAACCGCGATGGTGGGTTTTTGGGCTACGCTGTCGCTGAATATTCCCGATTTCAGTCGCTTTGCCAAAAGCCAAAAAGATCAAATCGTCGGCCAGGTGCTCGGTCTGCCGCTGACGATGTTCTTCTTTGCCGCGCTGGGGGTGGTGTTAACCGCTGCATCCGAGACGCTGGTGGGCCAGACGGTTGCTGATCCAGTACGTTTGATTGGCTATATCGACAGCCCCTTCTGGGTGGTATTAGCGATGCTATTGATCATTATCGCCACGATTTCTACCAACACTGCCTCTAATATCGTCTCGCCGACCAATGATTTTCAGAATATCGCGCCTAAATTGATTAATCAGACCCGCGGCGTACTCATGACCGGTGCGGTAGGCGTGTTGCTGATGGGCTACGATCTGCTGCAAAAAGCGGGTGTTATCCCGCCTGGGGTTTCCCTTGAGCAGATGTACTCCAACTGGCTGCTGGGCTATTCAAGCCTACTCGGGCCCATCGCGGGGATTATGGCGGTGGATTACTTCCTGATTAAAAAGCAGCGTTTGGATATACCGAGCCTGTATATGGACAGCCATGCCTATCCTGCGGTCAACATCGCGGGTTTTATCGCTTTTGGCGTCCCGGTGTTGCTCACCTTAATTTCGCTGTTAACCGGCACGATGAACTGGTTCTATGATTACGGCTGGTTTACCGGTTCGGCGCTGGGGGCCATTGTTTACTATGTGGCAAGCCAAGTGCTGGCATCGTCGCCTCAGGCGGGGCCCGCGCCAATAATGGCGAGCGAGGCGACAGAGCAGAGTTAAACAACGAAACCCGGCTTCGTGCCGGGTTTTGCTTTAGCTGCTCTTGATTAAGCGCAGAAAAGCATCAACGACGCGGTTGGGGCGTCGGTCGTGGCGGGTAATCAGTACAAACGGAATGCGGTAGTGCTGGGTAGCGGCATGCAGTGCCCGCATCTTACCTGCGGCCACCCACTGTGCAGCGACATGCTCAGGCAGAAAGCCGATAAAGCGCCCGGTAAGAATCAAAAAAGCGGCGCCCTCGCGGTCAGAGGCCGAAGCGCGCAGGCTTAGCGCATCATGCGCTTGGCGTGCCTCAACCGGTAGCGGATAGCGAGGCGAAATAGCGGCCTGCTCGGTGATATCCGCAAAGCTGAGTGTATCATCGTGTTCGGCAAATAGCGGATGGCCTGCCGCGCAGTAAAGATACGATGGCTCATCATAGAGGTGGCGCGCTTCTAAACTGGTGGGCAAGTTAACCGCTGGCACTACACCTACATGCAAGTGGCCATCCATCACGCCGCGAATAACCGCATCCGAAGGCTCCATATGAATATGCAGTGTGACCTCATGCTCTGGCGCGCTAAGCTCAGCCAGCGCATTGGTCACGTGCATGGCGGGCAGCGTCACCAGGTTGTCGGTGATGCCGATATTCAGCTCACCTTTAATCGTTTCATGCAGGGCGTTAACGTCACTTTTAAAGGTTTCAAGCGCGGTCAATAACGTCAGTCCCGCTTGATAAATCTCTTTGCCCTCTTCGGTTAAACTAAACCCGCCACGTCCGCGTTGGCAGAGCGAAAAGCCCAGCCTCCCCTCCAAATCGTTCATATGCTGGCTAATCGCCGAACGGCTAATCCCCAGCGTGGTTTCCGCCGCGGTAAAGCCGCCGCACTCAACGACCGTCTTAAAAATACGGATGAGGCGTATCTCGTAGTCGCTCATCTGGCCCAGCGCTGCCATAACAATTTCCTGGTCGGTAGGCTATCAATGCGTAACATCACGCTTTTCAACGCATTAACGGCGATAAAAACTGATATACATCATAAAAGCACCGCGGCATTATCGTATAAGGCCGCGTGTCAGTGCGTGTTATTTATCGTTTCTGGTGACTTTTTATACTCTATCAGGTGTCCCGATGGGTTACCTGGATAAGGCTTCTGCGCGATGTCCGCTACCTCCCTTAATGTAAATGATGATGTTTTGAAGGCTACTAAGCGTTACCGTCAACAGCGCCGCCATGTGATTGCGCTATATCTACTAGCACTGCTTGTTATGGTGGTACTTTTTGGTTGGCTGCTGAGCGAACAGCATAAGCAGGAAATTGAGGCCGCCGAATCACGTATTACCGCCCGCGCTAATGTGGTCACTGAGTGGGCAAAAGGCGTGTTCGCACAAAGCGGTCAGGCGCTATTCGGGCTTTCGGAGCTGCTAGCGCTTCAAGGCATGCCAGATAGCGACAATGTTCAGGCACTCCAGCGTTCGTTAGAAAACCTGACCCTGTATGTACCTATGGTGGACGAAATCGCTGTTTTGAGCGCCCAGGGCCGAGTAGTGGCGAGTGGCCGCAGCAGCCGAAAAGACGATGCTGATATCAGCGATACCGCGTTTTTTAATGCCTTTAAGCAAGCAGGGCAAGAGGAACTGATTACCCCGCTTTACTGGTCTGACAGCGACCAACACTACTATTTGTATCATGGACGTCGATTAGAGACCTCCACCGGTGAGTTTGCCGGCGTGGTTATCTCTAGCATTGTGCCTGAAGTCTTTGCCGATGCCCTTGAACAGATGAGTGTCTACGACGGCGAAAGCATTGCCCTGGTCGACCCCGGTTTGAAATTTATTGCTCGGTACCCGATACCGGACGAGCAATTTACCACCGGCAGTCAAATTGACAGCCCGGAAACAGCTGAGTGGCTCGCCCGCGGCGAGTCTACTTGGTCAATCAACTTTGACTCACCTATCGATGGCCGCAAGCGCCTGTTTCGCATGCTCAGGGTCGGTGAGTATCCCATGCTGGCCGTGGTCGGTGTCGATCTTCACGAGCTGCTGTCGGCTTGGCGTCAGCGTGCTTTGATTTTAACGCTGGTGATGGTCGTCATTGCCCTGCTGGGCGCTTGGGGGGCACGCCACTACCTGAACCGTTTAGCGTTAGCGCATCAATTACGCCAGCGTATTGAAGAGCGTGAGCAAGCGCGTGCCGAGGCGCAAATCGCCGCTGCCGCTTTCCAAACGCACTTAGGCATCCTGATTACCGATCCACAGGGCATCATTCTCAAGGTTAACGAGACCTTCAGCCGGATTACCGGTTATAGCGAAGCCGAGATAGTCGGTAACAACCCGCGCATGTTTAGTTCTGGCTTACAAAACCCAGCCTTTTATCGCCGTTTATGGAAGCGTGTTATCAAAACCGGTAATTGGGAAGGTGAGATATGGAACCAGCGTAAGAATGGCGAGCTGTTCCCCGAGTGGCTAACCATTAGCGCGGTGTACAGCGTAGAGGGCGCATTGACTCACTATGTGGCCACTATGAGTGACATTAGCGAGCGTAAAGTCGCTGAGCAGGAGATCCACCAACTGGCGTTTTATGACACCTTAACCGGCTTGGCCAATCGGCGGCTGTTTATGGATCGCATGGGGGCCGCCCTCAAGGAGCTTCAGCGCCATCAGCGTTGCGGTGCGCTGTTATTTATCGACATCGATAATTTCAAGCAAATCAATGACACTTTGGGGCACTATGCGGGAGATCAGGTGTTACAGAGCGTTGCTCGGCGGCTCGGGCAGATGCTGCGCGATACCGATACCTTGGCCCGCCTCGGTAGCGATGAGTTTGCGGTGTTGATTGAAGGCGTTGATAGCAATTATGCCCAAACTACTATGCTTGCGGAGCGTATCGCGCATAAATTGCTGGCAACCCTTAATGCGCCAATCACCCTTGCCGAAGAGAGCATCACGGTGACCGGTAGTATCGGCATCGCGATTATGGCGAGCAATGAGTACGGCGTTGATGACTATCTGCAGCAGGTGGATATGGCGCTCTTTCAGGCTAAGAGCGGTGGCCGCCATGGCGTGTGTTTTTTTAATCCTTCAATGCAGGCCGCGCTACTCG
This sequence comes from Halomonas sp. AOP13-D3-9, assembly GCF_052379125.1. Lineage (NCBI taxonomy): Bacteria > Pseudomonadati > Pseudomonadota > Gammaproteobacteria > Oceanospirillales > Halomonadaceae > Halomonas > Halomonas sp. AOP13-D3-9. The sequence continues at coordinate 288,839 of NZ_JBQSYH010000001.1, forward strand.
CCCATGTAAAATTAGAGGCGGATCTGCGCCAAGCCCAAGCTAGCCAGCAGTGGCAGCTCTATTACCAGCCACAGGTGGATCATCACGGCGCGATCAATGGCGTGGAAGCGCTGCTGCGCTGGCATCATCCCGAGCGTGGCATGGTCTCTCCAGGTGATTTTATTCCGCTGTTGGAAAGCTCTGGGCTGATCAACGATGTGGGCGAATGGGTATTGGAAGATGCCTGCAATCAGCTAGCACGCTGGGCGCGGCACCCCCAGCTAAGCAAGTTGACTATCTCCGTGAATATCAGCCCGCTGCAGTTTCGCGATGAGAATTTTTTGCAGCGTGTGGAAGGCGTATTTGCGCGGACTCATGCGCCACTTCAACGGCTAAAGCTTGAAGTGACCGAGTCACTGTTTGTGGAAGCGCGTGATGACGCTCGGGATAAAATGCTGAGTCTGAAAGCCAAAGGGGTGCGCTTCTCGCTGGATGATTTCGGCACTGGCTACTCGTCACTGGCCTACTTGGCTCAGTTGCCGCTTGATCAGTTAAAGATCGACCAATCCTTTGTTCAGCAGGTGCTCGAAAGCCAAGCCAACGCGGCGATTGTTGAGAGTACCATTGTCCTGGCAGAGAGCCTCAATCTCGAGGTCATCGCGGAAGGGGTTGAAACCAAAGCGCAGCAGGCATGGCTGCTGGCCCATGACTGCCACGCTTATCAAGGCTATCTGTTTGGACGCCCGGTCACCGCCGAGGAGATTGAACGGCTAATAATGGGCCATTAGCCATCGTGGCGGGCGAGCCGACATTGTTCGATATCCAGGCTCTTTACCGTCAAGGTGTCGGGAAGAATGACTTCCAACCGGGAGTCTTGCCGCCATGCGCTGGTTTCGATGCTTAAGGTGCCAGCAGCGCGATTAAGGCGTTTCCAGCCGCTATCGGTATGAAACACACCTTTAATGCGCGCCTCCTTGGGGAGTTCGCCCAAACATTTGGCTAAACTATCCAGCTCGAAGCGCTCGCTTGGGTGCCAGCGTAACCCGGTGCTGGTGTAGCCCAGCGAGGTGCCGGTTTCTCGTTGGGGCTTGCCGGGCGGGGGCGGAAAATCGAAGAATGACCCTTGTAAGCTGGGAGCTGCAGCCAACTGTTGATGACTGGCGGGAACGCTGATATCGAGCGCTTCAGCGCTTCCGCTTTGGATCAGCAGCGCTATCGGTAGTTCGCCTTGCGGGACTTCCTGCACCCATTTTCGCGGTGGCCAGTGGTCAGCCACAAAAGCGTGGGCGGCGCTGAGCTGTTCGGGGGTGCTGTGGTCGAGCATGGTCAATGCCACGGCATCGGCCATATTGAGCTGATCGCGGAAGGTGTCGTGCTGCAGGGCGCGGGTGTCGTCCATTCGGCGTGGGTCGAGCGTAGCAATAATGTCGCGCACTTCCACTACCTCTTGAAAGGCTTCGCCGCGCAGTAGATCCAGTAGGCCCGCCGGGTGGCCAAGACCAGAGGGTTCGATGATGACCCGGTCGGGTTTGCTGCGTGCCAGCAGGTTAACGAGCGCCGCTTGTAGCACAAAGGCGAGCTGGCAGCAGAGGCAGCCGCCAGGCAGGCCTTTCACCACCACATCATCGCGGGCGTCAAACATGGCTTGGTCGATACCGATTTGGCCAAACTCGTTGACCAGAATGGCCCACTTTTCATCCACAGGCTTCTGTTCGATCAGACTGTGGATAAGCGTAGTTTTGCCGCTACCCAGAAAGCCGGTAATGATATGTACCGGCACTTTTCGTTGGGCGCTTTCTTCTGACCGAGCCAACGCCTAGCCCCCTGTCATATTCATAAAGCGTACCACCTGCACATCGCCATCGGTGGTGAAGTGGTGGCGCTCCGGCTTAAGCGGCAGGGCGTTGATAATCGCTTCTTTCAGCACCTGCATATTGCCGGGGTGGCGGCGCAGCACGGCGCGCAAATCCACCGAGTGTTCGTTGCCTAAGCAAAGCAGCAAACGGCCTTCCACGGTCACTCGAACCCGGTTGCAGGTGTCACAAAAGTTGTGGCTATGGGGGGAGATAAACCCAACGCGGCTGTCGCTATCGGCCATTTTGAAGTAGCGCGAGGGGCCCGGTGTGGTTTCGGTGGTGGGAATCAGCGGATAGCGGGACTCAATCAGCGCCTGGACATCATCGCTGGAGTAGAAGGTTTCCGCCCGTGAGTGGTCGGAAACATCGCCCAGCGGCATCTCTTCGATAAAGCTGATGTCGAGACCTTGCTGGCGGGCAAAGGTGACCAGGTCGATGACTTCGTCGTCATTGCGGCCTTTCAAGATCACCGCATTGAGCTTGATACGCTTAAAGCCCGCTTCCTGGGCGGCGTGAATGCCGTCGATCACTTTGGCCAGATCACCGGTGCGGGTAAGCTGCTTAAAGCGCGCCGCATCCAGCGAATCCAGGCTGATGTTCAGTCGCCGCAGGCCGCTGGCGTAGAGCTGCTTGGCGTGCTTGCGTAGGCTGGCGCCATTGGTGGTCATGGTGAAGTCGTTAAGCCCTGGCATGGCGCCGATCTCATCCACCAGTTGCTCTATGCCACGGCGCACCAGTGGCTCGCCTCCGGTAAGACGAATTTTCTCAACCCCAAGCTCGGTAAAGGCGCGGGCAACCATGGCGATCTCTTCCAGCGTCAGTACCTGGGCGCGGGGCAGAAACGTCATCTCCTCGCTCATGCAGTACACGCAGCGGAAATCGCAGCGATCGGTGACCGAGATGCGCACATAGCTGATGCGCCGGCCAAAGTCATCAATCAACTGCTGGTCAGCGCGTGCTTGAGACGGTTGTTGAGACTGTTGCTGTAAGGATCGTTGCTCGGTCATAGCCATCCCGTTAGTGGTTGTATGCTGACTACCTCGCCTGGTTGCGCGCCGTCTTGGTCGTCGGCAAGCTCAATCAAGCAATTTGCAGCCACCATCGAGGTTAAAATGCCCGAACCTTGGGCGCCGGTGCTGAGCACGTGTAGCTGCCCTTGCTCATCAGTATGGTAGATGCCGCGAATAAAATCAGTACGCCTCAAGCGGCTTTTTATAACGTCATCGGCTATCGCATTGAGGCGATGGGGCGGCCTTGTCGGCTGCCCACAAAGCTGATCCAGCAGCGGCGCCACAAACTGTAGAAAGGTTACCATGACGGCTACCGGATTGCCGGGCAGGCCAACAAACGGCGTACGTTTTGCGCCCAGCCAGCCACAGGCCATAGGGCGGCCAGGGCGCAGCGCCACGCGCCAGAAGGCCAGGCGGCCCAATTGTTCCAGCGCCGCACGGGTAAAATCAGCTTGGCCGACGGAAACGCCGCCGCTGGTGATCACCAAATCGCTCTGGGCGGCGGCCTGTTCAAGGGCTTCTGTGGTGGCTGCTAAGTCGTCCGGCAGAATGCCCAGGTCGATGACGTCGGCACCCTGTTCGGTAAGTAATCCGATCAGCGTAAAGCGATTGGCGTCATAAATGCCTGCTTTGGGTAACGGATCGCCGGGGGCAGTGACTTCATTGCCGGTGGAGAAGATCGCTACCTTCGGGCGTCGGCACACCGTTATTTCGGCATAGCCCAAGGAGGCTAAAAGTCCTAGGGATGCCGCATCAAGCCGTGCCCCCTCAGGCAGTGCCGTGTCACCAATGGCTATATCTTCACCGGCCTGGCGAACATGCTGGCCGTGTTTGAGAAGCTCGGGCGACTCAATGATTACATGCGCTGGCTGCTCATCTAGCGATTCGCGCAACTGTTCACTCATCACTACTGTGTCTGTGCCTGGCGGTAATGGCGCGCCGGTGGTGATGCGTACGCAGTGCCCGGCAGGCACTAGCTCGCGGCGGTACTGCCCGGCCAACACCTCTCCGGCCAGCGGCCAATGGGCTTGCTTGGCGCCAACGCCTTTCTTTGGCAAGGCTAGCGCCACGCCATCCATGGCCGCATTGGTGTTTTGCGGCACGTTAATGGGGGCTTGAACGGTTGCTGCCAAGCGGCGGCCGTGGGCCTGCGCCAAAGGGATACTTTCGCTGCCCAGCGGGTGTTCAATCAGGGTGGCAAGCGCATGGCGTGCTTCTTCCACGCTAATCATCTGTTCGCCCAGGTCAAAGCAGGAGAGGGTCATCGAACCTCCTTCGCTGAGGTATTCAGCAGCGTCGCTTCCAAGTGAAGCTTCTCCTCCTCGGTATTCAGATTGGCAAACGCATCAGGACAGTCCGACATATCTACCCGGCACCAGTCGTGACGTGCGTACCAGCGGTCAATTTTACGCTCACCTTCGGCAAGGGTGGCAGCCAAATCATCGGCGAGCGAGGTGCGTATTAACGCAACGACGGGGTGCAGCCGTTCACCGTCAAAGGCTACGGCGATGTCATGCTCGCCGTGCTCAGACGCAATACCTTCTACCATGCGCGCCACTAAATCATCGGGTAGGGCGGGAGAATCACAGGGGGCCACCAGTAACCAGGGGGTTTTTGCCGCCCTTAAGCCACTATAGATGCCCATCAACGGGCCTTTAAAGCCGCCTTCCTCATCGTCCATTACTTGATCAGCAATCACACGATCAGCAAAAAACTGGTAGGCGTCGGCATTTCGGTTGGCATTAATCAGCAGCTCGGCTACCTGGTCTTTAAGGCGTTTCACTACATGGCCGACGAGCGGCAGACCCGCGAACGGCTCAAGCCCTTTGTCGCGACCGCCCATCCGGCGACCTTCGCCGCCTGCGAGAATCATGCCGGTGAGTTCGTGGGTAGGAATCATGGGCTTGTCTCTTTTGTTAAGCTTGCTTGGCTAGATGACCGGGCATGCGATGGCTTCGCTGGAATAGCGTCCAGCGTTAAGCGGCTGTGGGTATTGATCGCTTGGAAGTGGCGGCCTTTGGCGCGGGCGATCAGCATCACCCCAAAGCGCTCGGCCAGTTCAACGCCTTTTTGAGTAACGCCAGAGCGCGATACCAGCACGCTAATACCCATTTGCGCCACTTTCAGCACCATCTCAGACGTCAGTCGTCCGGTGGTGTAGAAGATATCTGCGCTGGCGCTGTCCGCCTGCTGCAACCACTGGCGTCCCGCTAAAGTATCCACCGCGTTATGCCGCCCCACGTCCTCTACAAAATCAAGCACGTTGGCTTGATGGCAGAGCGCGCAGCCGTGAACGGCCCCGGCGCTGCGATACGTCTCATTGTAGGCGTTAAGGTTTTGCAGCAGTTGATAGAGCGTGGATTGGGCTAGTTGGGTATCCGGCAGTGTCGCCAGCGCGGTTTGATCAAGCAGTTTACCAAATACCGTGCCCTGACCGCAGCCGGTGGTGACCGTGCGGGTGCTTAAGCGTGCTTCTAAATCTTCGGGCAGGTGACGAGTAATCACTACCGCCGCTTCGACGTCCCAGTCGACCTGCACTGCCTGTAAATCGTTGGCTGCACGCAATAGCCCTTGATTGCGCAGATAGCCCACGACTAAGGCTTCCGGATCGTCGCCCAGTGTCATTAGCGTGACAATTTCACGTTTATTGAGGTACACCGTCAGCGCTCTTTCAGCGGCGATCGCCTGCTGGCGTGCATCGCCATACTCGTCAACGATACTAATCTCGGTGGTGGCCGGTAAGCGGGCTCGGCTTATCTGCAGGGTGGGCTGAAGGGCAGGCATGGGTAATCCTCGCGAAATGGTTCTCGCAAAACGACAGGGTTGACGATGATGGCGCTGGAGATGCTTACTTGTCTACCCATTCAAACGCTATCCTGATAAGTACCATCCTCATAAGTACTATCCAAATAAGTACTATGCTAACAAGTATTGGTCTTTCAAATGCCATCCATTCAAGGTTCAGGGTTTTTAAATATATGAGTGATAACCTACGCCCAATCAGTATTACCTTGGTGGCCGAGCCCAAGCAGGTGAAAAGTTTTACGCTGACCCAGTGGCGTATTGTTGAGCTTACACTGGGCGACCAGGGCGAGAATGTACTTAATCTGCAGCTGTCGATGACAGAGCGTGCAGCCTACCGTTTCAACCTAACCTCTAAGACGCCACGGCTATTTGTGCGAGCGGGCTTTACCGGCCAAACGCCCAAGCCGGATGCGATCACCGCCAGCCAGGACGTCGCGGCGGGCTGGATGGACGGCGAACAGCAGGTGCTGGAATCGCCAATGCCCATGGCTATTCAGGTATGGATTGAGAGCTACCTTGCCCGTCATGGCGAGGCGCCGCTGGAGATGCGCAAGAAAAAGCGTAAAGGGGCAGGGCGCGCCAAAGAGATGCCCACTAAGGAGCAGCCAGAATGAGTCGTTTAGAGCGCTGGTCGCGGCTGAAGCGTAATGTACCAACGCAAGAGGACGAGCCAACCGCGGGCGCACCCAGTGATGAAGCGTCCGTGGAGTCGGATGCTGCGGCTTATCATGAGGCCGAGCAGCCGCAACCCGCATCTGAAACACCGCAAGAACCAAAACGAGCGCCAGAACCAGGCAGCCTCGATCATACCTTGCCTGACCCAGATACATTGGCCGCGGGCAGCGACTTCAGCGCCTTTATGGCACCGGGCGTCAGTGGCCCTTTACGCAGGCAAGCATTGAAACGGCTATGGGCAACCGGCAACTACAACGTCCGCGACGGCCTGGATGACTACGACGCCGACTATAATAAACTGTTGAAGCCCATGGGATCCGAGCTCGCCAGTAAACTGCGCCGTTGGACCCACAAAGTGGAAGAGGCGGTTGATAAAACATTAGACGAATCCGAACCCCCAAAAGAAGTAGCTGCCGACGAGCGGGCCGAACCCTCAACACTCACTGATAGTGACAACACTGAAAAAAATGCTTCGCTAGACGACCAGTCTGATTATTTATCTAGCCCTAAGACGAAAACATGAGAATGGCGTTAAACTTTTAAAAATCAATATTTTGAGCATGCGATATGTCGCCAGCGTTGGCAGCGTTGACGGTAATCAGGTTGGCAAATATCGAATTTCGCCATACGCTGAACTTAGCTTCAATGCATTGTTATGCCACAATAGTTAAATAATATAACTCAAAATTATAATAAGAATTATTCACTGACCGTGAGAACGCATGAACCAACGAATCCAACTGGCGTCGATAGACGACCAGCGTAATGCTGAGGCTCGGGAATCGGTACGCCAGCGTATCTCCTGGCCCGCTAATTTAACGCCAGCCAATGTGACCTATCACAGCCGCGGTCATGCGCTGTTAATAGGGTCGGCAGACGACGTTTATCCAGCCGCTCGTGCGCTCCAGGGTCGCGGCTTGGCATCGTTGACGCTGCTAGTTACCGATAAAGGGAGTGACGCTGCCGATGCCCCCGGGTCTAGCGAGCCGCTGATAAGCCAAACATTGACCCGCGACCAGCTCAGCCAGCTGCGTATTAACGGTTATCTGGGAGCCTTTAGTGTCCAGCTTGATGACGGCGATTCAGCGCTGAATCTTGCCCGCGCGCTGATAGAACGCGACGGCTTTGACCTCATTCTCGACCTTGCTGCGGCTACTCACACCCAGCGCTGGGAACTGCCACCGCCAGGTTATGTGGTGATGGAGTGGCAGAGCGTTGAGCAACGCAGCGACACCCTCGACGATTTTGTCGGGCTGGTGGGCGAATTCGACAAGCCGCGCTACTTTCAAGTTAATAGTGACCTATGTGCCCACTCCACTAGCGGCAATATCGGCTGTACCCGCTGTTTGGATGTTTGCCCCGCGGATGCCATCTCCAGCATTAAGGGGCGGATTGAGTCGCATATCGAAATTGACCCCTTTCTCTGCCAAGGCGTCGGCAGTTGCACCAGCGCCTGTCCCACTGGCGCTATCGAATTCCGCCTACCTGAAACCCGCCGCCAGCAGGATACCCTCTCCGCTTGGCTGGGCGCCTATCGCGAAGCCGGTGGTCAGGCGCCGGTACTGCGCTTTATTACCCATGATTCCCAGGACGCTGAGCGCGCTGCGGGTGTCGTGCCCGCAGGCCATATTATTGACGCACCGCTTGAAGAGCTGGGCGCAGCGGGCCATGACCAGTGGCTAACTGCCCTGGCGGCCGGTGCCGCCGAAGTGCGTATCCAGCTTCACCCCAAGATGCCCGCCCGCTTAAGCGCCTTTTTGACCGACCAGCTCGCCCAAGCGCACGCCCTGTTAGACGCATTGGGTCATGATCGCGCTCGCGTAAAGCTGATCGAGATAGCCGATGATGTAGCCCGGGATGCGCTACCGGCGCTCACGCCATTGACAGAGGTGCCGCTGAACCTACCTGAGCCAGAAAAGCGTGCACGTTTGAACCGTGTGCTGGCGCGTCTGGCCGAGCTGGGCAACCCTAGCGGCGAGCGCGCTGAAGTGCCGGTTGGCGCTGCCTACGGTGCCATTCAGGTCGATAGCGATGCCTGCACACTGTGCCACGCCTGTGTCAGCAATTGCCCGACCCCGGCACTGAAGTCGGGTGGCAAAACACCCGCGCTGAGCTTCCTTGAAGCGGACTGCGTGCAGTGTGGTTTGTGTGAGCAGGCTTGCCCGGAAAATGCGATTACTCTGATGCCCGGCTTCCTGGCATCCGATGCCCGCGAAACGCGCCACATCTGCCACGAAGAAGCCGCTTTCGAGTGCATTAACTGCGGTAAGCCGTTTGCCACCGTCAGCACGGTAGCGACCATTAAACAGAAACTGGCTAACCACCCTTACTTCGCCGGTGATGCGATGATCCGGCTGGAAATGTGCGAAGACTGCCGGGTTAAAGATGTTTGGAAAACCATGATTCGCGATCCTGACGCGCAACTGAAGGTATGAGCCGATGACGGATGCACTGCCCACGCTCAAAGAAGCCGATGCGCTACGCGCCGATATCTACCGGCTGTTAGCCACGCTGCTGCGCCAACCGCCGGATACTGAGTTACTCGACTGGCTGGCTGAGCTGGCCATCGAGCAAGATGGCAGCCGCTTGGCAGAGTGCTGGCAGTCGTTGGCAGTCGCCGCCAATGGTGCGGATGCTGAGGGACTGCAGCGATCGCACTTTCGCCACTTGGTCGGGGTGATTCAAGGTGAGGTGGTGCCCTATGCCTCCTGGTACCGCAACGGCGAATTAATGGAAGCGGCGCTGGTGGCGCTTCGCCAGGACCTAAAAGTACTTGGCTTTGAGCGCAGTGAGCATACTCGGGATCCTGAAGATCACCTGGCGGCCCTGTGTGAAGTCATGGCGATGCTGATTGACGCCGAAAGCGCTGAGCAGCGCTATTTCTTTGACCAACATTTAGCCCCCTGGTCGGCCAGCTGTTTTGCCGACCTGGGGCAGGTAGACACCGCTTTCTATGCAGCGCTGGGGCAGTTGGGCGGCGTTTTTATGGAGAGTGAGCAGGCTCGCTTGAGGGTTGATGCGGGCCATACGCCAGTGCGTATTGTTGAGCCGTAACGCAGGCTTCATAAAAGAAACAGCAAAAACAGCATAAAAAGACCCGCATAAAAAGCATGCAAGAGGAGAAACCCATGCAACCGTCACACAACGCTGAGCGCCGCCGGTTTATGAAAACCGTTGGGTTGGGAACCGCCGCTGCTGGCGCCGCGGCGGCAGTCGGTCATGTCACTCTGGCACAGGCTGACACTGCCCCGGTGAAAGACGAAAAACCAACGGTTAACTACCGTGAGACTGATCACGTCCGTGCTTACTACGCCTCGCTGCGTGACTGACGGCGGAATGCCAGGAGATTTGCCATGCGCTTAACTCGCAAAACAGACACCCCCAAGGCCTCCGGGCTGGGTATTTCCCGTCGCCAGTTCCTCAAACGCAGCGGTGCAGCCACCGGCGGTGTGGCCGCCGTTGGCTTTATGGGTGCGCCCATGATGCAGCGCTCAGAAGCAGCCGACAAAACCCCCGTGCTGGACTCGCCGGTCGAGACCAAACGCACCATCTGCTCCCACTGTTCAGTGGGTTGTGGCGTTTATGCCGAAGTTCAAGAGGGCATTTGGACCAAGCAAGAACCCGCTTTTGATCACCCCATCAACCGTGGTGCGCACTGCGCGAAGGGCGCTTCGCTGCGCCAGCACGGCCACTCCACGCGGCGTCTTAAGTATCCGATGAAGCTGGTGGCCGGCGAGTGGGAACGCATGAACTGGGATGACGCCATTAATGAAATTGGCGACAAGCTGCTCGAACTGCGCGAAGAGCACGGCCCAGATAGCGTTTACTGGCTGGGCTCAGCGAAGTTCAACAACGAGCAGGCGTACTTAATGCGCAAGCTTGCCTCGCTGTGGGGCACCAACAATACCGACCACCAGGCGCGTATCTGCCACTCCACCACCGTAGCTGGCGTGGCGAATACCTGGGGTTATGGAGCGATGACCAACTCGCTCAATGACATGCATAACAGCAAGGCGATTCTGTTCATTGGCTCTAACCCCAGCGAAGCGCACCCGGTGGCAATGCAGCACATTTTGATCGCCAAAGAGCGCAACAATTGTGACATTATCGTCGCTGACCCGCGCTTTACTCGTACTGCCGCCAAGGCCAACAAATACGTGCGGCTACGCCCCGGTTCGGATGTGGCGTATATTTGGGGCTTGTTGTGGCACATTTTTGAAAATGGCTGGGAAGACAACGAGTACATCAATCAGCGCGTTTACGGTATGGATGAAGTGCGCGCTGAAGTCGCCAACTTCCCGCCCAGCGTTGTAGAAGAAGTCACCGGCGTGCCCGAAGCCGAGATGTTTGATGTCGCCAAACGTCTCTCCGACAACCGGCCTGGCTGTGTGGTCTGGTGTATGGGCGGCACTCAGCACACTACCGGCAACAACAATACCCGGGCTTACTGCATTCTTGAGCTAGCGCTGGGGAATATCGGCGTGGCGGGCGGCGGCGCTAACATCCTGCGCGGCCACGATAACGTACAGGGCGCAACTGACCTTGGCCTAGGCTGCGATTCCTTGCCGGGTTACTACGGCTTGGCGGAAGGTGCTTGGCAGCACTGGGCGCAGGTGTGGGATCTTGACTATGAGTGGCTTAAAGGCCGCTATGACGATACCGAATATGCCGATGGTAAGCCCATGTACACCGCCGGTATTACCGTGTCGCGCTGGGTCGATGGCGTGCTCGAGGAGGACGAGAACATCTCCCAGCGTACCGCGCTGAAAGCGATGTTCTACTGGGGCCACGCGGTTAACTCCCAGACCCGCGGCGTGGAAATGCAAAAAGCCATGCAGAAGCTTGAGATGATGGTCATCGTTGACCCTTATCCCACCGTTGCCGCTGTAATGCACGACCGCAGCGACGGCGTTTATCTGCTGCCAGCGGCCACCCAGTTCGAAACCACGGGCAGTGTCACCGCGACTAACCGTTCGATTCAGTGGCGTGACCGGGTGATTGAACCGCTGTTTGAGTCCAAGCCCGACCACGAGATCATGTACCTGTTTGCTCGTAAGCTGGGCTTCGGTAATGAACTGGTCAAGAACTACCAGATGAACGGTGATGAGCCGCTCATTGACGACATTCTGCGCGAAATCAACAGCGGTATGTGGACGGTCGGCTACACCGGGCAAAGCCCCGAGCGCCTTAAAGAGCACCAGAAAAACTGGCACACGTTCAGCTTCGAAAACCTGCGCGCAGAGGGTGGCCCGGCAGATGGTGATTACTACGGCCTGCCGTGGCCCTGCTGGGGCACGCCAGAGTTCGGCCACCCAGGCTCGCCTAATCTTTACGATACCAGCGTGCCGGTGATGGAAGGCGGCATGGGCTTCCGCGCCCGTTTCGGTATCGAGCGTGACGGCGTCAACCTTCTGGCGGAAGGTTCAGCGCCGGTGGGCGGCGATATCGACGACGGCTACCCGGAATTCAACGACCAACTGCTCAAAGATCTAGGCTGGTGGGACGACCTGACCGCTGAAGAGAAGCAGGCGGCGGAAGGCAAAAACTGGAAAACCGACCTCTCTGGCGGTATCCAGCGTGTCACTATTGAGCATGGCTGTGCGCCTTACGGTAACGCAAAAGCACGCGCTGTGGTGTGGACCTTCCCCGATCAGGTGCCGAAGCACCGCGAGCCGCTCTACACCACGCGGCGCGATTTGGTTGAACGCTTCCCGACTTGGGACGATTTTGACTCCATCATGCGCCTGCCGACCATGTACAAAACCATTCAGGATCGCGACAACACTGGCGAGTATCCAATGATTCTCACCTCTGGGCGGCTGGTTGAGTATGAAGGCGGCGGGGAAGAGACGCGCTCCATGTCGTGGCTTGCCGAGCTGCAGCAGGAGATGTTTGTCGAAATTAACCCGGCGGACGCCAACGACCTCAGCATCAAAGATGGTGACGATGTTTGGGTAGAAGGGGCAGAAGGGGGCCGAGTGAAGGTCAAAGCCCTGGTCACTCCTCGCGTCGATCGTAACGTAGCGTTTATGCCGTTCCACTTTGGCGGCATGTTCCAGGGCGAAAGCCTGCGTGACCGTTACCCGGATGGGTCTGATCCGTACATCATTGGTGAGGCGGCCAATACCGCCACCACCTACGGCTACGACCCGGTGACACTGATGCAAGAGACCAAGTGCACCATCTGCCGCATTGAGCGAGCTTAAGCTTCGACCGACCTGATAGCACGACGGTGCGGGAGCCATCCCGCACCGGCATGAGGAGAACACCATGGCTCAAATGAAATTTATGTGTGACGCAGAACGCTGCATCGAATGCAACGGCTGCGTTACCGCCTGTAAAAATGCCAACGACGTCGAGTGGGGCATTCAGCGCCGCCGCGTGGTCACGCTCAACGACGGTGAAGCGAGTGAAATGTCGATCTCAGTGGCCTGTATGCACTGCGACGACGCACCCTGTATGGCGGTTTGCCCGACCGACTGCTTCTACAAAACTGATGACGGCATCGTGCTTCACGACAAAGACCTCTGCATCGGCTGTGGCTACTGCCTTTACGCCTGCCCGTTTGGCGCTCCGCAGTTTCCCCAGCAGGATGCCTTTGGCGAACGCGGCAAGATGGACAAATGCACCTTCTGCGCGGGCGGCCCTGCCGAGAGTAAAGAAGAGGAGTACGAGAAATACGGTTCCAACCGTATTGCCGAAGGCAAGCTGCCGCTATGTGCCGAGATGTGCTCCACCAAAGCGCTGCTGGCCGGTGATGCTCAAGACGTGGCTGATATCTTCCGCCAGCGTGTTGTCCATCGCGGCCACAAAGATGGTGCCTGGTCCAATAACCCTCAGGCCAGTGCCGACAACCTAGCCTATGATGCTGCCCATAAAGGGTAAGGAGGCGTGTCATGAACCTGTTGACTGCACAGGCACCCGGTGAGGTGCCGCGCTCAGGTAAAGGGCTCGCCCTGGGCATTTGGCGCTTTATGTTGGTGGCGCTTGCTTTGGTGCTAAGCCTCGGATTCACGCAAGTGGCGGTGGCCCAAGCAGATCCTGACCGCGAAATGACTACTGCCGCTCCTGGCATTACCGCCGACCAGTGGCGTCAGGTACGTAGTGGAGAGACCGGGCCTAACTACCGTGACTCGCGTTATGAAAGCGACTACAGCTTGATCAATGCAAGCGGTGAAACCTGGCGGCAGATTCGTAACCGCTGGGTGTCGCCGTTTGGTTTGATTGCGGTATTTGGCATGGCGGCGCTGATTGCGCTGTTCTACTTCATTGTCGGCCGCAAGGATCTGGAGGCGCCGCGCACGGGGCGTCTGCTATTGCGCTGGACGCTAATGAAGCGCGCACTGCACTGGACGGTAGCGACGCTCTTTATTGTGCTGGCGCTGACCGGGATGACGCTGCTATTTGGCAAGTTCGTCTTCCGCCCGCTGTTTGGCGATGGGATTTGGGCTTGGATGATTGCTGCCACGAAAGTGCTGCATAACTACCTGGGACCGATCTTTGGCATTCTGCTGGTGATCCTGCTGGTCAGTTTGATCAAAGACAATATTCCCAAAAAGCACGACTGGGTATGGTTCAAGAAAGGCGGCGGTATGATTGGCAAAAAGCATGTGGATGCAGGTTTTGCCAATGGTGGGGAGAAGGCTTGGTACTGGATATTGGCTACGGTAGGTATTCTCGTTATCGCCAGTGGCTTTGTGCTCGACTTCCCCAACTTCGACCAGGGCCGTGACACCATGCAGTGGGCCAACATTATCCACGCAGTGGGTGCGCTAGGACTCACCGCCATCTCCTTAGGACATATCTATATCGGCACGCTGGGTACGGAAGGCGCGCTAGAAGGTATGACAACCGGCTACGTGGATGAGACCTGGGCCAAAGAGCACCATAATCTTTGGTACGAAGAGGTCAAAGACCAAACGCTATCGGAACAAGAGGTGGCGGCTCGCAAGTCAGGTGGTGATAGTAGCGAACCATCGGCAACGCGGACCAGCTGATAAGTGCGTAATAAAGTACTTACAAAGTCGCCTAAGACACCGCCTTCTGGCGGTGTCTTTTGTTATGCTGCCTGTTAAGTTAATGAGTAACCCAAAGGCATTTTTTTGAGAGGAACGGTTATGTCAGCGTTTAATGAGTTTGACCCCTCCACGCGCACCGAGCTCGAAGCCGCTGCGTTTCGGCGCTTGCTACAGCATCTGGATGATAACAAAGACGTCCAGAATATCGACCTAATGATCCTGGCGGACTTTTGCCGCAACTGCCTATCGAAATGGCTGGTAAGCGCCGCCGAAGCGCGGGATGAAAGCCTCAACTATGAAGAGGCCCGTGAGTACGTTTATGGGATGCCTTACAGCGAGTGGAAGGAACTCTACCAGCCACCTGCCACCCCAGAGCAGATGGCCGCTTGGGAAGCGCATCACGCCAAAAAGAAAGCTGCCAAACAAGGGTGACGTCAATGAGTGAGCCAATGGTGCCCCTCAACATCGCCGTCTTGACGGTCTCCGATACCCGCACAGAAGAGACGGATCGCAGCGGCCAGGCGCTGGTAGAACGATTAACCAGCGCCGGGCATACACTCGTTGAAAAACGCATCGTGCCAGACGACGTCTACCGCATTCGCGCGGTGGTAGCCAACTGGATCGCCGATACGGAAGTACAGGTGGTGATCACCACCGGCGGCACCGGCTTTACCGGCCGCGACTCCACGCCGGAAGCTATCTCGGTGCTGCTGGATAAGCGTATTGAAGGCTTTGGCGAACGCTTCCGCCAGCTAAGCGGTGAAGAGATCGGCAGCTCCACCATCCAGAGCCGCTGCCTCGGCGGCTTAGCCAATGCCACGGTAGTGTTCTGCCTGCCGGGCTCAACCGGCGCCTGCCGCACCGGCTGGGACGGCATTCTGGCCGAGCAGTTGGATAGCCGCCACAAACCCTGCAACTTCGCCAATCTGGTTATCCCTGGCCGGGGGCAGCATGGTTGAATGAGTGGTTTGCTTGGAGGGTGTTTTAACTCTTCAGAGGTACATGGCCTGCTCGTCAGGCTGTGTATTGCCATTATCTTTGCATGGATCGTTTTAGACTTGCTTTGAAAGCAGAGTCAAGACTGAATCAAGAAAGCAAGCGACAATAGCTTGATTGTGTCTCAATTGAGATACAAAATAGGGTGATATATGAACGGAGAGTTCAAAATGGCTAAAACTTCAATGCTCCACGTTCGTGTGGACGATGAACTGAAAGTTGATGCAGCGGAAAAACTCGCTAGCGTCGGTCTGACGGTGTCTGATGCCGTTCGCATTCTGCTAACCCGCGTATCGAAAGAGGGCGGGTTGCCTGTTGGGCTAACGGTTGATATGGAGGCTCATGACGCCTGGTTCCGCGACAAAGTGAAAGAGGCACTAGCCGATACCCGACCAACGGTACCCCATCGGCAGGTAATGGATGAGGCACAAGCATTGATCGACAGCAAGCGCCGCCGTGCCTGAGTTGGAATGGCTGGGACTGGCTCGTACCGACCTACTGGAAATCGTAGATTACATCTCAGATGACAATCCCGGTGCAGCACAGCACGTGAAAGATGACATCGAGATGAAAGCTGAAAGCTTGCCGTCTTTCCCGAAAAAAGGTCGCCCAGGCCGAGTGGAAGGCACTCGAGAGCTAGTCGTCTTGTCGAACTACATTCTCGTGTATAAGGAGGATGTCTCGACGGTACGGATACTTCGTGTGTTGCATGCTGCGCAACAATGGCCGCGGATCGACTAGCAGTCCGTTGGGTTAACGACTCCGATTTTTCTGTTTTAGAGATGACTATGCCATCACTTCATAATACCCGGTTCATGCTCGCCAACTTAGTCATCCCTGGCCGAGGTCAGCATGAGTGACTTGCAGCCGATATCAGCCGCGCTTGAAGCGCTACTGGCAGACGTCAGCGTAATCGGCGTCGAGAGGGTTCCGTTGGAAGCCGCTGCCGGGCTTGTGTTGGCCGAAGCCGTCACCGCGCAGCTGGACGTGCCGCCGTTCGATAATAGCGCGATGGATGGCTATGCACTGCGTGCCGCCGATGCTGGAAAGTGGCTGCCGGTGAGTCAGCGTATTGCGGCGGGCACTCCCGCCCAAGCGCTTGAGCCAAATAGCTGCGCGCGTATTTTTACCGGCGGTGAGATTCCACCTGGCGCTGACTGTGTCGTTATGCAGGAGCGGGTAGAGGTTGACGGTGAACGTGCGCTGATGCCTGCGGATATCCCTGCGGGGGATAGTGTTCGTCGTCAGGGCCGGGACGTCAAGCGTGGCTCTGTGCTGCTCGATGCCGGTGAACGGCTCGAGGCAGCAGCTCTTGGCCACTTGGCAGGCCAGGGCATTACCCAGGTCAGCGTGCGCCGTCGGCCACGGGTTGCGCTGCTCTCAACCGGCGATGAAATCATCGACCCAGGTACGCCGCTGAAGCCGGGGCAGCTCTACAACTCCAACCGACCCATGCTTAAACGGCTGCTGGAGAATTTTGGCGCCGAGGTGGTGAGTACCGTGAGCGTACCGGATGATTACCCCCGCACGGTGGCACTGTTAACGTCGGCCGCTGCTGAGTCGGATTTAGTTGTGACCACCGGTGGCGTGAGCGTCGGTGAAGAGGACCACGTCAAAGCCGCGCTGGAAGCGATCGGCCAGTTGGATATGTGGAAGCTGGCGATTCGCCCAGGTAAGCCGTTAGCACTCGGCCGCTTACCCCGTGACGATGGCAGTCATGCGCGGTTTGTGGGGTTGCCAGGTAATCCGGTCTCGGGGTTTGTGGGTGCTTGGCTGTTTTTACGCCCCTTGCTGGGTGCCATGCTGGGCTGTCCGGCGCTAACATCACTGCCCGCTGTGACCGCGAAAGCTGGGTTTGCTACCTCCACCGGCCCACGTGAGCACTATATGCGTGTGACGCTTGAATTCACGCCCAGCGGCGTAACGGCGACGGCTTTTGATGACCAGAATTCCGGGGTGCTCTCATCCTGTATTAACGCCGATGCATTTGCGGTGATTCCGGCCAATAGTGAAATCGATGAAGGCGATATGATTAGCTGCTTATGGCTTGCAGTCTAGAAGCTAAGGGCTAAGCTTGCGTGCATCCAGCAGCAGCACTAGCTGCTGCTGATCAAAGGTACAGCCGCATAGCGCGGTTGAAAATCGGCGAGAAAGTAGCAGTTTAGGCAGCGGGTAGAGCGTGTCGGCGGGCAGTTGTCGAAGCGTAATGTCTCCGCTTACGCCCAGTTGCCAAGTGCTGTGGCTGTCATTAGTGGTCGTTTGAGCGACGCGCAGAGTGAGCCAGCGACTAGGCGGGGAGTCATGATCGCCCCCTGCGTAGAGCAGCGAGTGAGCATCGGCGGTGCGCAAAGCTGTTGGGTGATCGGTCATGGCGAGTACGTGACACGCTTCCAGGGCTGCATGGTAAGGACCAATGCGAAACAGCACCAAGGCAACGTGGGCTTGTTCATGCAGGCCGCGACGCTGGGGCATTTTAACCCAGTCCCTGCTGGTAGGCGTCGAACAGCGCCTCGGGGTCAAGCAGGGCAAGCGCTTGGCGCTCGTCTACCTGCCACAGCGCGCTGACATAAGGGCGTAACGCGGCAGGAAGCGTTTCGGGGGGAGCTTGCAGCAGGCTCTGGGTGACCTCGCAGACATCGTCAAGCTGCTCAATACGCACACCGCTACTAATTCCCGCGGCGTTGACTAACAACATCATCCCGCTAGGAGCACCTTCCGGCGTGGGTAAACTGAGCAACTGATGCAGGCTAATGACGGACTCAATTTTACCACGCAGGTGCAGCACGCCTTCGGTGGAGGCGGGTAGCCCCGGTACGTAATAGACGGGCTGGTCGCTGGGTAGAATTTCGCTCACCGCGCTGCCGGGTAGCGCAAAACGTTGACCGTTGAGTCGGAACAGCACTAGCTGCTGGGTAGGCTCATCAATATCGGCCACCGTCTCTGCATCGCCGTGTGTCGCTAATGCCTCTTCCAAGGTCTGAGTGGCGAACGGTAGGTCATTCGCTGGATTGTCGTGGGGCTGTTCAGGGCTCATCGGCTAGCTCCGTCGATATCACTACTTGGTTGCGCCCTTGGTGTTTGGCGCGGTAGAGCGCCTGGTCGGCGCTTAAACGCAGGGACTCGGTAGAGGGCTGCGCGGGGAAACTGCTTATCCCCACGCTGAAGGTGCAGCGAAAACGAACGTCGCCCGCGTGAAAATCAACCAGTGCAAAGTCCTCCCGTAAGCTGCCGATCAACGTGGCGGCTTTCTCGGCATTAATACCTTTCAGCAGCACGACAAATTCTTCACCGCCATAGCGGCCAATAATATCGGAAAGCCGCAGGCGGCTCTTGAGCAGCCTTGCCAAGGTAATGATCACCTGATCCCCCGCCAAGTGGCCGTGGGTGTCGTTAACCTGTTTGAAGTGATCGATATCGATCATCGCCATGGCGTGCTGGCTATTATCGCGGTGGGCCTGAGCGAGAGTTTTATTGATCAGCTCGGTAGTGGTGCTGTGGTTATATAGCCCGGTCATACTGTCGCGGGTCATTAATGAGCGCAGTAGGCGCAGGCGTTCGGCGCGCAGTCTTACGGCAGAGACCAGTTCTTCGGGCTGCACAGGTTTAGTAAGAAAGGCTTCAACCCCCGCGGACATGGCGGAAATCTGCTTTTTGCTGTCGGTTTCACTGGAGAGATAGATAATCGGTAGCCCCAGGTATTCCGGCTGCTGACGAATAATCGTTGCCAGTTCTTCACCCGAACAGACCGGCATATACACATCGACCAGCAGTAAATCGGGACTAAAGCGCTCCATGGCTGTGAGAGCATCGGCGGGATGGTGCACCTGGTGTGCAATCATACCGCCCTCTTCAATCAGCAAGGCGTGATAAGCAGCCACCTCGGGCTCATCATCCACCACCAGTACCTTCAGCGGCTCTTCCACCGCCGGAGCGGTGAGTTCATCTACCGCCAGCATAAGATCCAGCGGTTTAACCGGTTTGGTAAAGTAGCCGCCACAGCCTGCACGAACGGCACTCAGGCGCGAATGAAAGTCACTGTGGGCTGACAATACGATAGCGGGTAGTGCCTGGCCGGTCAGTTTGTTCAAGCTGGTTAGGGTTTCTGTGCCTGCCGTTTGGCCCTGGGGGAACTGTACATCCATGATCACCGCGTCAGGGCGACGAGTAATCACGGCGTTAAAGAATGTTTCAGTATCGATAAATTGAACGACTTCATGGCCGAAGCAGCGCAAGTGATGGATCAATTGATCGACCTGTTCGGGCTCATCGTCGCACAGGTAAATTAACCGCTGGCGCTTATTGCGCAGCGGCTCCAATTGGCTGGTAAGTTCGAAGCTGTTGACGGCCGCCAACGCCTGCTGCTGGCCGTGATGGGAGCGTAGGTGTTGCTGTTCGCGACCCAGTTGGAGCAGCAGTTGGCTGATAAACGTATCGATATCGTCACGGGTGGGGAAGGTAGTGAGCGCCTCCTCCGCCTGATCAGCAAGCACGGCAAGCCGCTCAAAGCCCAGCGATCTCCCGGTGCCTTTCAAACTATGAAAAAAGCGGTGCAGCTCCGGCGCGAGCCGCGTCTGTTCTTCACTCGACGCGCAGCTCTGCTGCCATAGCTCGGCGGTTTGCGCTAAGCGGGTCGGCAACTGCTCAATAAAACGCTCACGTAGCTGATTTAGCTTATCGTGCAGCGAAGGGGCGGGCTTAGACATCAAACTACCTACGTAAGTGATCGAAAGCGGCGATCCATTCCATCATTAATCCATTCCATCGCATCATGTGTTGCTTAGCCGCTGAGTGCCAGTGCCCGTTTTACGGCGGTTTTTAGGTTGTCAGCCAGCTCGGCATCTTTACGCAAACAGGCATCCAGGCCCGGTGTCTGCTGTAGCGTTGCATCTGGAGTGTCCCCGGTGAGGAGAATAAACGGTAGGTGATTATCTTGCTCGCGTAGCATTGCCAATAGCGCCAGCCCGCTGACAAGGGGCATGTGCATATCGCTGACAATCAGCTTGATATCAGGGTGGGTATCTAGCTGTTCGACGGCTTCCATGGCATCAAAGGCCAGCAAGGTAGCATGACCTTGAGATTCAAGCAGTGCCGCCGTCATTTCACCGGCAAGCGGATCGTCGTCTACGACCAGGATAGGCATTCCATAACCTCTTGGTGTTTATGTCATTAACGGCTGTGTCATTAACGGTTGTGTCAGTATCACCCACGGTTAACCCAGCAGGGCCTGGAGCGTCTCTACTAAATTGTTCTGATCAAAACTGCCCTTAACGATATAGGCGTCGGCACCGACTTCAATACCTCGTCGTCGATCAGCCTCTTTTTCCCGCGAGGTGATAATAATAATCGGCCGATAACGATAAGCCTCATTTTCGCGCAGTCGGGCAGTCAGCGCAAAGCCATCCATTACCGGCATCTCAACGTCGGTCAGTACTGCATCAAATGTTTCCGCCAGCGCTTTGGCTAAACCATCGCGACCATTTTCTGCCAGCGTGACGTGATAGCCCCACGCTTCGAGTACGTCTTTTTCTATTTCGCGGGTATTCAGTGAGTCGTCAACCACCAAAATGCGTTTCGCTAGTGTGGATGACGGGGGCTCATGGTTTGGACGCTGGGCAGTGTGCCGGGTGGCTTCCAGTAACGCGGGTACGTGGAGCAGGCTTACCAGCGCATTGCGGCCCATGGACACCATACCCGATACCAAGGGTAAATAACGTAGATGCACGGGCAGTGGCTTAATCACCCTATCGCGTTCATCAATCAGTGAATCGATAATCAGGGCGAGCTTCTGGTGCCGCTGATGGACGACCAGTAGTAGGGCTTTATCGCTAACGGAAGTCGTCACGGGCAGCTCAAGTAGTTGGGCAAGCGATACCACTGGCACAAATTCGTTGCGTAAGATCAGCGTGCGCTGCCCGGCGGCATCAATGAAGGATTGTGATGAGCACTCCACCAATTCTGATACATAAGGCGCCGTTACCCCTAGGTTGACACCGCCGACGTTGACCAGCAGTACCCGCATCATCGCCAGCGAGAGCGGCAGGCGCAGGGTAAAGCGCGTGCCGCTGCCGCGTTCGCTGGCCAGCTGCAGGTCGCCGTTAAGCTCATCCACCACGGTGCGCTTGACCACATCCATCCCCACACCGCGCCCAGAGAAGTCGGTAATCATGCTCTTGGTAGAGAAGCCGGGCAGAAAAATAAGCTCCAGCGTCTCCTGTTCGCTCAGCGCATTGAGCTGCTCTTCGCTGATCAACTGCTTGGCGAGCGCTTTTTGGCGCACCGCGTCCAGTGCGATCCCCGCGCCATCATCACGCATCTCAACCACCACCCAGTCAGCGTCCTGCCAGGCTTCAATCATCAACTGCCCACGGGGAGGTTTGCCCGCTGCCTGCCGCTCAGCGGGCGACTCTAAACCGTGATCCAGGGCGTTACGCAGCAGGTGAATAAGTGGATCCGACAGGCGATCAATCATCTGACGATCAAGTTCGATTTCACTGCCTCGCACGCGGCAGTCGACCTGCTTGCCAAGTGACTGGGCCAGTTCCCGGGACATATGCGCGAGCGGGTCAAACACCACGCTTAGGGGCAGCATACGCATTTGCAGTGCCCGGTCGTGTAGGTCGCTCATTAGCGAGTCGTGGCTTAACACGCTATCTTTCAGCTCGCGGTGAAAGGCGTGAAAGGGCGCCTGCTGCTCGGCAGGCAGTGTGGTGCTTAGCGCTCGGGCTTGATCAACCAGTGTGTGTAAGTGGTGGTGCCCGGACAGCACTTCACCCATCAAACGAATAACGTCGTCCAGCCGGTTCAGACGCACCCGCACGGTATCGCTAAGGCGTAACTCGCTCTCGGCCGCCAGCGCCGTTGGGGGCGTGGGTGCCGAGGGGCCCAGAGGAGGCGTGCTGGGCTGGGGGGAGGTCTGGCCGTGGGCAGCATTTTCAAGGGCGCTACACAGTGCCTCATCAACCACGGGTAAGTCGTCACCCGTCGCTCCTTCGGCGAGCCGACTAACCAGATCCGCCAACCCGTCCACCGCTTGGCTGAGCAGGCTGGTAACCGCTGGCGTTGCGCTCAGAGTGCCATCGCGCAGCGCGCTGAGCAGTTCCTCAGTACTGTGTGCCAGCGCGGTAATTGGCACCAGCTTGAGCATCCGTGACGAGCCTTTCAGCGTATGTGCTGCGCGAAACAGTTCGTTGATCTGCTCGCGATCAGCGTGGCCCTGCTCCAGTGCGCTGATACCTTCGCGCAAGCGGGGCAGGTGGTCGGCGGCCTCTTCCACAAAGCGCTGTATAAAGCGGCGAATATCCAGCGCCATATTAACCCACTCCCTGTGTGGTACTGGTTGATGCCAGCATGGTGTTGACCGTGGCTAGGTAACGTTCGGCTAGAAAGCGCGCATCGCCAGGCGGTAGAGGCGGGGAGATCATCGCTAGCCCGCCATCAGAAGTGGGCGCGGTGGTTAGTAATCGCACCACCGCAGCATAGCGTTGCCTGCGCTGTAATGGCTCGTCGGGCAGCTCGCCCTGGCGATAAAGCTCCGCTAAATAGAAGTGTGCCGGCCAACACTCCGGCGCCACGTAAATGGCCCGCTTGAAATAGTCGTAGGCCTGATGGGGCTGCTGCTGCCAACGGGCGGCTAACCCGGCTAGCACCAGCGCGTCGATCGACCACGGCTGTTGCTTAAGCAACGCTTCTAGCAGCGAAGCGGCGTCGTCAAAGGCGTTTTGATTGAGCAATTGATGGGCGGTGTGCAACTGCTGGGCAATGCAGTCCGTTGTTTCCGATTCGTGCGCATGTGACGCTGTGGGCGCTAGCTCAGCGCTGCTTATATTTGCGCTCTCACCTGGGTCAATGCTGCCAGTCGCTTTGTTGGCCTGCTCAAGCAAGGGTGAGTGATGGGAAACGGTTGGCACTGCCGTGGGCGGCTCTGCACGGCGAAAGTAAAAGACGCCCTGGGCTTCGACCAGTTCAAATACGCCGAGATCGTTACCCAGGGTTTCGGTGACGCCGCAGAGTAAAATGCCATTCGGGGCCAGCAACTGGCTAAGCTGTTGATGAATGCGGCGCCGCGTCGGCTGGTCAAAGTAGATCGACACATTGCGAAATAGAATCACATCAAAGGGGCCGCCAGGGCTGCTCTCCTCGGCATTTAATAGGTTAAACGGGCAAAAGGTGACCCACTGACGCAATGATTCGTGAAGCTTGTAGCGCCCCTTGTAGGGACTAAAGTAGCGCGCTTTGAAACCGAGCGAGAGAGCGCGAAATGCCATGCCGCCGTAAACCGCTTGGCGTGCCTTGGCGAGGACTTGATGATCCAGGTCGCCACCGGTGAGGGCAAAAAGGGTTTTGGCTCGTTCGCCGAAGCGCTCAAGCAGCATCATTGCCACGCTATAGGGCTCTTCGCCGGAGGAGCAGCCTGCACTAAAGATAGAGAGCGGCGACTCTTGTGTCGCTAAACGTTCAGGTAAGTAGGTGCTGACCAACCAATTCAGGGCATCCGGCTCGCGGCAAAAATAGGTTTCGTTAACCGTTAACTGACTGACAAACTGATCGAATAGCGCAGCGTCGCTGGTTAATTTTGTGAGCAGCTGAGTGGTGTCAGTGAGCCCCGTTGATGCTTGTAAGCTGGCGACCGCCCGGAATAACCGCGCTTCGGCCAAGCCTTCTAGGTGTAACCCGCAGCGCTGATGCACCAGGGTTTTAAAGGGAGCAAAGGTGCTCATGCCAAGGGCTCCGGTCGGCTATCCAAGTAGCCGCGCACATCGCGCAGCAGCCGATCCGGAAGGCTATCAAGGGGTAATTCATACTGTATGACCCCGGCTTTAACGGCTTCCTGATTCATGCCGTAAATCACCGAGCTGGCCTCATCTTGCGCGAAAGTGGTACCGCCTGCCTGATAGATAGCCCGCATACCATTAACGCCATCGCGGCCCATGCCGGTCAAAATGATGCCAATCGCATCACTGCCATAGACTTCCGCAACACTTTGAAGCAGCACATCGCAACTGGGGTGGTATAGAAATGTCTCAGGGCTGGATTGGAGCTGAAAACGGTGGCGGGGGGTCACGCATAAATTACGTTCAGAAGGTGATAAATAGATATTTCCAGGGCGTAGCTGCTCACCCTCTTGGCCAACACTGACCGACATGGCACACAGCGATGCTAGCCATTGTGCCATGCCATCAATAAACCCATGACTGATGTGCTGGGCGATCACAATAGGGGCAGGAAATCCGGCGGGCAGCCTCCTCAGTACTCGCACTAGGGCTTGCGGGCCACCGGTTGAGCAGGCAATGGCGACCACGTGTTGAAAATCCCGCGGCACTCCCCGTGGGGCGGCGGGTAGGGTGGGTAGGGCGATGATAGGCGCTGGTGTTGTGACGCGCCGCCGCAGACGAGTAATCACTGCGACACCGGCGAGCAGGCGGACACGCTCCAAAAGGCGCTCGGCATCGGCCCCTTCCAATGCGGGTTTAGGCATGACTTCCAGCGCACCCACTTCAAGGGCTTGATAGGCCGTTTGCGCATCGGAGCGGTCGCTGACCACCAGGATGGCTACCCCTTTGTTATACATGATCTCTTCGATGGCGCTCAGGCCGTCCATCACCGGCATGTTGAGATCCATGGTGATCAGCTGCGGCGTAAGGCGTTTGGCCAGTTCCACCGCTTCGCGGCCGTTAGTGGCTTCACCCACGATCTCAATATCACCGTCTCGGCTGAGGATATCGCGTAGCACGTCGCGGGCTACTTGGCTGTCGTCGGCAATGACTACCCGAATTACACTCATTCGGTATCCTTATCAGCGGTTTTTATTTGTGAGGGTGAACTCCTGCACCAACGCGTTGAGCTCAGCCGACATATGGATCATATCCTGGCTGATGTCGGTAATGCTGCGCACCGAGTGTGCGTTGCGTGAACTGGCCGTGTCGATATCGCGTAGCGCCATCACCACCTGGCTGCTGGCGGTTTTTTGCTGCTGTGTGGAGAGCGATATCTGCTGGGCCGCGCTACTGGTTTGACTCGCCGCCTTAAGTAGCGCCTCAAGATCCTGGGCGGTACTCATACTTGCTTCAACGCCCTGCTCGATTGAGGAAGCGCCTTTCTCGGAGGCGACCACCAAGCGATTAATCGCCGTCTGAATATCATCGGTATGCGCCTCAATCTCTTGGGTAGAGTCGGTCACGCTATCAGCCAAACGGCGTATCTCGCTGGCGACAACCGAAAAGCGCCGCCCCGACTCCCCGGCGCTTGAGGCTTCCAAAGCAGCATTAAAGGCGATCAGCTTGGTCTGCGCAGCCAGGGTGTTGATCAGTTCCATCACCTTGTTAATCTGCTTGGATTTTGCCCCTAACGTCATGATCTCGGTCAGACTCTGCTCGCTGTCGCTGCGGATATCCTGCATTTTTGACTGTAGCAGTTGCATGGCTGAACTGCCTTTACGGCTGCGCTCCAGGGTCTGATTGGCAACGTCGACCACCGATTGGGAGTGATCGGCGATTTGGGTTGACGAGGTAGAGAGCTCCTCCATGGTGGAGGTGATTTCAGCCACCGAAGAGGCCATCTCCTCCACCGCTGCGGCCATGGTTTGGCTCACTTCATGATCAATATCGCTTCCGTGGACACCGGAAAGTCCGGCCGTTTTTGCCAGCCGGTCGGCCACTTGCGTTAGTGCCTGAGCGTTCTTGGCTACCGCCGCAATAGCGCGGGAGAGGCGCTCAAGGAGCTCATTGGTTTGGTCGGCTAAATCGCCAAGCTCGGCTTTGTCGTCGGTGCTGACCCGCCTCGAAAGATCCAGGCTGTGGGTGATGTCTTTTAGTTGGCGCTGGAAATCGATCAAGGGGCGGATAAGGCTGCCGGTCAGCGGGTAGAGCACCAGTAACCCGACGAGCAGAATAAGCAGGCCTATCCCGCTGGATGCCAGAAAGCGCTCACGAGTGGACGCTAGGTAAGCTTCTTTATCGACTTCGACCATTAGGTAGCGCTGCAGCTCGGGTAGCCAGCGCGTGCTGATCAGCAGGGCGTGGCCGTCGCGCTCAATCTCTTGTACCTGTAGCTGGTCGTCACGCAGCAGACGCTGCGCCGCTTGCTCTGGTAAGGCCTCTACCGTTGTCCCGCCAAGAGGCGCTGATTCACCGCTACGACTGACTTCACCGCTGCGAACAAGCAGCTCTCCTTCAGCGCTGAACAGCGAAGCGCGACCAGTACCGCCTAAGCGAAAGTTATCAATCAAGCTGGCCATTTGGGAGAGATCAAGCCCTGCACCAGCCACGACGAGAGGACGACCATTGGCGGCATTTACCGCGCTGCGGTAATTGACGTACACAAAGGCATCATCGGGGGAGAAGGTGTCGCTATCTAAATTCAGTTCGTAGGTGTTATCGCTGTCGGTAAAATCGTAGTACCAGTCATCTTCGCTACCGGCTGGTTGGATTGTCCGCTCAAGAAATTCACCGTTGCGGAGTTGAAAATAGTAGCCCCGCCCCTGGTATTGGGCGGCAATAAACAGCAACTCGGTATCTAACTGCGCCATAAGGCGCGCTAAGTAGCTGGCGATATCGTTTTGCCGCTCTTCAGGCATCCCGTCGCGAACCCACTGCTCAATAAAGTAGCTATTGGCCAGGCTTTCGGAAATGGCGAGATCCTGGCTGAGGCTAAGGTTTATATGCGCGGCCAGCCCTTCGACCTGTGCCGGTAGCTCTTGATTAAGCAGGTTATCCAGCCGCGCCTGGCTGTGGGAGCGCGCTTGAAGATAGAGCGCCAGGAGCATTGCCAGTGCTAAGACCGTCCCAAAGGAGAGAAATAGCCGAAGCCGTAGAGGTAGGGATTTCCAGCGCGCCATCATGTTCGCCGTTGCTCCAAAGTAAACGTGGCCCTAACGACGCTGCTTACTTAATAGCGCTC
Organism: Halomonas sp. AOP13-D3-9; assembly: GCF_052379125.1. NCBI lineage: Bacteria > Pseudomonadati > Pseudomonadota > Gammaproteobacteria > Oceanospirillales > Halomonadaceae > Halomonas > Halomonas sp. AOP13-D3-9. Next base: position 316,073 of record NZ_JBQSYH010000001.1, read on the forward strand.
AGGGTGAAAGGTAGAGTGATACTTACCACCCTACTTAGGGTAGTGGCAACGATTTCAGCTTTTTTTGTGAGGACTGTCCCGCCTATACTAGCGTGTTTTGGTACTTGCAGTTAGACGATAGCGTGGGGCACAAAACAGGAGGAGTCTTAGGTAATGCGGCCAATGTCTTCGCGAATACCCATGCCACAGGCGCGGTCGCCCACCACCCAACTGCCGATTAAGGCGTGATTGTTACCAAAACGCGGCAGGGGGTGGTAGGCCTAAAACACGGGGCAAAAGGCTTGGGAAGATTGTGCTTGCAGGGCGGTTAGGGGGACCGGTAGGTGTCGTTGAACCGCTTGCGCAGTTCATTTTTCTGCACCTTGCCCATGGTATTACGCGGCAGTTCATCGACAAAAAAGACCCGTTTGGGCTGCTTGTACTTGGCCAGGCGACCATCTAAATGACGGATTACCTCATCCTCTTCAAGCTGATTTTCGCCAAGATCAGCGCTTGTTTGGCGCACGACAACGGCGGTCACGCCCTCGCCAAAGTCTGGGTGCGGTAGACCGATCACGGCGGATTCGGCGACTTTGTCAAGCTCGTCGATCACCTGCTCCACCTCTTTTGGGTAAACGTTGTAGCCGCCGGAAATCACCAGGTCTTTGTCACGTCCGACAATATGCACATAGCCCTGATCGTCGACCATGGCGAGATCGCCGGTAATGAAAAAACCGTCGTCTAACAGCTCCTCACGGGTTTTTTCCGGCATCTGCCAGTAGCCGATAAACACATTGGGGCCGCGGATCTGCAGCATGCCAATTTCGCCAAACGGCACCTCATCGCCGGTTTCCCGATTGGTAATCCGCATCTCCACACCGGGCAGCGGCATACCCACAGTGCCTGCCCGGCGGGCGCCTTCATAGGGGTTGGAGAGGTTCATATTGGTTTCGGTCATGCCGTAGCGCTCAAGAATCGCATGGCCCGTTTTGGCTTCAAAGGCCTCGTGGGTTTCGGCGGTGAGTGGGGCAGAGCCGGAAACGAACAGCCGCATATGGGCGGTCGCTTCTGGGGTCAGACGCTCGTCCTGCACCAGCCGGGTATAAAAAGTGGGAACGCCCATCATCACGCTGCCATGGGGTAGCTCATCAAAAATCACATCGGCATCGAACTTGGGCAGGAAGAGCATGCTGGCGCCCGCCACCAAAGTGACGTTGCAGGCGACGAATAAACCGTGGGTGTGGAAGATCGGCAGTGCATGGATCAGCCGATCATCAGCGCTGAAATGCCATGCTTTGGCCAGGGTCTCGGCGTTAGAGGCGAGGTTTTTGTGCGTCAGCATGGCGCCTTTGGAGCGCCCGGTGGTGCCAGAGGTATAGAGAATGGCGGCCAGGTCGCGCTCGCCAAGTGCCACGATATCCTCACGTGGCGTTGCCGCTTGGGCGGTTTCCATCAGGCTGCCATCGGCAGCGCTGCCCAGGGTGGCCACCGCGGGGCAGCCGGTCTCATCAGCAAGCGCCTGGGCCTCGTTTAGCAATTTAGGGTGGCAGACAAACAGCGCCGGTTCGGCGTCGTTTAAAAAGTAGCGTATCTCATCGCCGGTGTAGCCGGTATTTAAGGGCAGATAGACGCCACCAATGCGCAGGCAGGCCAGGTAAAGCAGTATCGCCTCAGGGCTTTTATCCACCTGCACGGCAACCCGGTCGCCTTGTTTAACGCCTAGCTTGGTTAGTGCACCGGCAAGCTGAGCACTGATGGTCAGCGCGTCGGCATAGCGATAGCGGCGGCCGTCGCGGGTGGTAATAAAATCGGCCTCTGCGCGTTCGCGCATTTTGGCAGCAAAGGTTTCAAATAGGTTGTGGCTCATTTGGTGGTCTCTCCCTTGGCCAGCTTGCGGGCGCGTTTGGCGAGGTCACGCACCTCATTTGAGCAAGCAACGGTCGCCTTGGCGGTATAGTTTTCGTGATTGCGCTCGATATCGTCCAGCACATACAGGTAGTTAACCATCAGTCCTGCGGCTTGTTTAAAGCCCTTCTCGGAGATATCGCCCAACCAGTTAATGCGGTGAAGTTCGGCGCCGTTACCGAGGTGAAAGCGGGCCACCGGGTTGAGCGGCAGGCCGTGGCGGTTCTTCTCCTCGACCAGATAGCGGGCGGCCAGCGGGCGAATAATGGCTTTGAGCTGCTCTTCACGAGTTTTATCTTGATGCCACTCCGGCGTTTCAAGCCCTTTGAGTGATTTACGCAACGATTCGGGAAGCTGCTCATCATCACGCTGCTCCTGTAACCACTGGGCGAAGCCAGGCACTGGCGAGAGGGTGACGAAGTATTTGAGCTGCGGCAGCTCCTGGGAGAGCTCTTGCACCACCTGCTTGATCAAAAAATTACCGAAGGAGATGCCGCGCAGGCCGGTCTGGCAGTTGCTAATGCCAAAGAATGCGGCTGTATCGGCATCCTCTGGCTCATCGACTGCTTTTTTAGTATGGCGACTCTCTCCAGAACTCTCGCCCGATAAGATCGGTTGGATACGGCTTGGCAGACCTTTGTGCAGGGCGACTTCGACAAAAATCAGCGGCTCGTCGCCAATCGCCGGGTGGAAGAAGGCGAAGCAGCGGCGGTCGCGGGCGTCCAGCCGCCGACGCAGATCGTCCCAGTCCTGAATTTCGTGTACCGCTTCGTAGCGGATGATCTTCTCGAGAATCGACGCGGGGGTGTTCCAGTCAATACGCTTGAGCATCAAAAAGCCGCGGTTGAACCAGGAGCCGAACAAATGGGCGAAATCGTCGTCAATGGCCGCCAGCTCGGGCTGCTCACGCAGCAATGCCAGCAGGTCTTCACGCATTTTAACCAGCTCATAGGTGCCGTCGCTGGCCAGGTTTAAGCGCCGAAAAAGCTCTTGGCGCCGGGGCTCGCAGGCTTCAAAAAGTCGCTGTAACGACTGATTGTCGCGAACCTCTTGATAGGCCAGATAGGCCGCGTCAATGGGGCCGGGGTCGGCCGCAAAGTCGGCCGTAAGGCGGGCAAAGAAGCGGCTCTTTTCAGCCGCCGAAAGGCGCTGGTAAATCGCCAGGGCACGGCTTGCCAGCGCAATGCTGGAGGCTTCGCCATCGCTCTCCAACAGCTTGTGGCAGGCGTTAACCAACTGCCCATGGTCGGGCGTCATCGTTTCGGGATGGCGGCGGCGCAACAGCGCATCACGCTGGGTGATGTTGTTGAACAGCTCCTGCAAAAACAGCATGTTCATGGTCGAACTCCTTAACCCATGATCAAGTTAGGTAGCCAGAGCGCGATGCCCGGGAAGAGACACAGCAGCAAGATACCCAGCACCATGCACAGCGCGTAGGGCAAGCTCCCCATCAGAATGTCGCGCAGCGAAATATCCGGCGCGATGCCTTTAATAATGAACAGGTTGAGGCCCACCGGCGGCGTAATAAGGCCAATTTCCAGGTTGATGGTCAAAATCACCGCAAACCAGTAAGGGTCGAAGTTAGCCGCCAGAATAATAGGCAACAGAATTGGCGCGGTCATGACGATCACGGCCACGGGCGGCAGGAAGAAACCCGCCACCAGCAGGAAGAGGTTAATCACTCCCATCAGCGCCCAGCGGTTGATCTCCAGGTCAGCAATCGCGGCGGCCACGGTTTGGGTAATAAACATGGAGGAGAGCGCATAGGCGAACACTTCGGCGGTGGCGATCACCAGCATGATCATCACGCTTTCCCGCAGCGAGTCGCGCATAATCAGTTTGATCGGGCCCAACTGCCACATGCGGTAGATCAGAATAGCCAGCGCCAAACACAGAAATGCCCCTACGCCTGCTGCTTCCGAAGGTGTTGCCACCCCGCCGTAGAGCGCAAACAGGATACCCGCGACCACGCCTAGGAAGGGTAGTACACGGACTAACGCTTTCAGGTTGGTATCAACATTCTGCTTAACGTTCTGTTTTAGCCGTTCGACGGACTCTGCCATCGGGTTGTTATAACCACCGGCCATTTTGCAGGCGATCATCGTCCAGATCATAAACAGGCCCGCAAGCATAAAGCCGGGCACCACCCCGGCAATAAACAGCCGTCCAATAGAGGTTTCAGTTGAGATGCCGTAGATAATCATGGTCACCGACGGCGGAATCAGAATGCCCAGTGTGCCGCCCGCGGCAATGCAGCCCGCTGCCACGCCATCCGGGTAGCCGCGCATGCGCATTTCGGGAATGCCCATTTTGCCAATCGCCGCACAGGTGGCGGGGGATGATCCCGACAGTGCGGCAAAGATAGAGCAGGCGCCGATATTGGAAACCGCTAAACCTCCGGGCAGCTTGCCCATCCATAGATCCAGCGAGCGATACAGGTCGCGCCCAGTGGGGGAGGAGGCTACCGCAGCGCCCATCAGAATAAACATCGGAATGGCGACAAAACCAAACTCGGCGATGCGGTCAAAAAAGGTTTCACCGAAATAGGTGAGCTCGGAAAGGCCACGGTCGTAAATCAGCGCTAGCAGCGATACACCGCCCAGGGCAAAGGCGATAGGGGTGCCGATGGCCATCAGCACAATCAGTGCGATGCCGACAATAATGCCTAAGGTAATGGGATCCATGCTTAGCTCTCCCCACGCAGAATTTCAGCCACATACTGCAGCGACAGCAGAGTGGCGCCGATGGCCATGGGTAGCAGGGCGGGCCATAGCGGTGGATTCCAGACTGAGCCGGTGGTCCACTCGCCGTGGAGTGCCTCAAAAACGTACACCCAGCTGGCATACGCCAGGGCGGCACAAAAACCCAACCCAAACAGCGAAGCGATCAAACGCATAATGATGCGAGTAATGCCGCCCAGTGCATCGGGCACAATGGTGATGGCGACATGGCCACCGGTCATCAGCACATAGGGGCTGCCCATCAGCATCGCTGCCGTTACCGAGAAGATAGTGAATTCGGTCTGCCAGCTGGTGCTCATGCCGAGTAAGTAGCGAATAAATACCATCTGGCAGATCACTAACACGCCAGCAATAAACATGGCGCAGGCCAAATAGGCGGAAAGTCGCGAGAGCTTATCCATAACGCGAATGTAGCCGCCAATGATGCCCCCTCGCACGGGGGCTTCGTGAGTGGTTGTGGTTGCCATAGTTCCCTCATCCAGCACAGTAAGCATCAGTGTTAAGCGACCATTCCTAAAGGAATAGCCGAGCCGTTAGGCGTTGCTTACTCGACGGCCAGCGCCGCATCGATAATGGCTTGGCCGTTGGGAACATTGTCGGCAAAGTTTTTATAGGAAGTCTCCTGGGCGATTTCCAGCCAGGCGTTGTAATCGTCCTCGCTCATGCTGACCACCTCCACGCCATTCTCTTCGTAGATGTCGACCATCTCCTGGTCAATGGCGGCGGCCTCTTCAGCGAAGAAGGCTTCTGCCGCCTCTCCGGCTTCCATCAGCGCCGCTTGCTGCTCCTCGTTAAGCCCTTGCCATACCTGTTCAGAGATCAGAATCGGTTCGTACATGTACCAAAGCGCGAAGTCGCCGGGCTCGGTCAAGCACTCGACCTGCTCATAGAGGCGGTAAGAGACAAACGACATTGATGAAGTGTTGGCGGCGTCTAATACGCCGGTTTGCATGGCGGTGTAAACCTCCGAAGAGGGCATTGAGGCGATAGATGCACCGGCGGCCGCGAGCATTTCCTCAAACGCTGGCCCGGCTGCACGAAATATCTGGCCTTCGACTGATTCGGGCGCGGTAATACACCCCTCGCTAGAAGCAAAACCGCCTGACAGCCACGCATCTGAGAGCACCCGCGCGCCACCGTCCAGAATCACCGCTTTGATCATTTCCATGTATTTGGAGTCATTCAAACGCTGCGCATGGGCTTGGTTGCGCACCAAGCCCGGCATCAGGGTGGCAGAGAACTCTGGATGCCGACCACTGGCATAATCCAGCGGCAGTGAGGTGATATCGAGGCGGCCCCGGGCGATAGCGCCCCACTGCTCGCGGGCTTTAAACAGCGATTGGCCAGGATAGACTTCGATGGTCAGGCCTACGTCGGCATCGGCTACGTGGCGGGCCATCATTTGCACCATTTCATCGCGAACATCCCCCTGGCCACCGGGGAATTGGTGCGACGCGCGGAGTACGGTATCCGCAGAGGCGTGGGATGCCGCTATAGCGAGACTTAGGGCGGCAGCAGTTGAGATCAGGTAGCGTTGCATGTGGCGTCTCCAACGATTGTTGTTGTGGTCTTGGATTGGCTTTTTGTATCTATCAGTCGAGCTGATATATATATCAATAGGCGCTACGTATGCTAATGTCAACTATATGACACCCTTAAATGGCTAAGATCTGTCACGATCCAAGGAGGTAAAACATGACGGGCACCAAGCGATCTAACGCTCAGCGATTAAGAGATTCTCTTGAGGATGACATCATCAATGGCCGCCGTTTGCCGGGAGAGCGCCTGGATCCAGAAGCCTTGGGCCGTGAGTTTGAAGTCTCGCGTACTCCAGTGCGAGAAGCCTTTCAGCAGCTGGTCGCCAGTGGCTTGGTCACCGTTTCGCCTAAGAAGGGAACCTTCGTTGCGAAAGTGGGGATTGATCAACTGATCGAGATGTTTGAGGTGATGGCAGAACTTGAAGGCATGTGTGGCCGCCTGGCGGCTCGCCGGATCACCGAGCAGGAACTGGCCGCATTAAAAGAAGCCCACCAGCGCTGCGAAGCGGCGGCGCTGGCCGGTGACAGCGACGAGTACTATTACGAAAACGAGGGGTTTCACGACTGTATCTACACTGCTAGCCACAACGCCTTTCTGGCCAGCGAAGCGCGGCAGTTGAAGCAGCGCTTAAAACCCTACCGGCGCCTGCAGTTGCAGGTGCGCCAACGGGTGAATAGTTCACTTCGCGAGCATGAAACCATCGTAGAAGCCATTGAACAGGGCGACCCTATCGCGGCACAGCAAGCGCTGAGCGACCATGTATTGATTCAGGGCGAGCGCTTTAGTGATTTCGTTTCCAGCGTACGCAGGATGGAGGCGCCGCTAGAGAGGACGGGCTGACTGCAGCCCTTGATTCCAGCCCCTGATTCCAGCTCTAGGTCTAGTGAATTTATCGCCATGTCCATATCGGTGGGGTAATCGTCCTTGCCGACATAAACCGCAGCGCCGACACTCTCTCTAATGCTTCGATTCCCCCTTAGCGGAGAGAGACTGTGACTCGCCATGTTGCTCTATTTGCCTACCCCGACTGCCAACTGCTGGATGTCAGCGGCCCCTGGCAGGTGTTTGCCAGCGCTAATGAACTAAGCCCCCAGCCGCTCTATCAGTTGACCCTGGTCGCCGATGCCGTTGGCCCGGTTGCCACCAATGGCGGCTTAGCCGTGCACGCTACGCACACCTACCATCAACTGAAGGGGTTACTGCCCCTGGATACGCTGTTGGTGGCGGGGGGTCGCGGCGTCATGCAGCAGCGTGAAACAGCCGCCGTGAAACTCGCGCTTTGTGAGATCGCCTCAGAGGTACGACGGCTTGGGTCGATCTGCTCCGGGGCATTTTTGTTAGCTGCCGCAGGGCTTCTGAATGGCTGCCGCGTTACCACTCACTGGCGCCATGCGCCTCAACTGGCGGATGAGTACCCTGCGCTAAGCGTCGAGCCTAATGCGCTGTATATCGAAAGCAACGGTCGCTACACCAGCGCCGGTGTCACGGCGGGGATTGATTTGGCGCTTTCGCTGGTCGAGGCGGATCACGGAGCCGGGCTGGCTGGGCGGGTGGCCCGTGAGCTAGTGGTGTTTTTGCAGCGCCCAGGCGGGCAGTCGCAGTTCAGCGAGGTGCTGCGGCACCAGCAAGAAGCGGGGCCGCTGCGCCGCTTGCTGGATCAACTCCACGCCGACCCCAGCGTAGATCACGGGCTTGAGAGCATGGCCGACCTGATGGCGGTCTCTCCACGCCATTTAACCCGGCTATTTAGACGCTACTTAAATACCACCCCCGGCGCTTACCTGACCCAGCTACGCCTTGAGCAAGCGCGCTTGGCGCTGCTCAATGGGCGCGAAAACGTATCCCTTGAGCGTCTGGCACAACGCTGGCGGCTGGGCGGCGCGGAGCAGCTGCGCCGCCAGTTTCAGCGCTACTACGGCGTATCGCCCTCGGTATATCGTCAACGTTTTGCGTCTTCCCACACCGATTCACTTCAGGAGAGTGTCTCATGCCTTTAACTGTCACCCTGTTGTCGCTCTGCCAAGCGTTGCTGGTCACTGGCAATGTGTTGTTGATTGCCGTCTCGCCGCTGATTGGGGCCTCCTTGGCCCCTAGTGACTCCTGGTCGACCGCGCCGGTGGCCACCCAGTGGCTGGGGTTGATGTGTGCCACCATTCCCGCTTCGTTAATCATGGCCAAGCTGGGCCGAAAGCGCGGCTTTGTACTGGGTAATATCGTCGGGTTTGTGGGCGCGCTGGTCGCCGTGCAGGCGTTGATGAGCGAGCGCTTTGGGCTATTCTTGCTGGCCACCTGGTTGATTGGAATCGGCATTGGCTTTGGCCAGCTCTATCGCTTTGCTGCGGTGGAGGCCGCTCCCGCGCAGCTGCGTGACCGGGCGATTGGCTTGGTGATGGGGGGCGGTGTGCTGGCCGCGTTCGCCGGGCCGTGGTTGTCTAGGGTGAGTCGTGAGCTGGGCGAGGTGCCGTTTCTGGGCAGCTTCGTTGGTTTAGCCGCGATTTACGCACTGGCGTTAGTGGTGCTAATGCTGACACGGCTACCGCCTGCATCCCGTACCCACAGCGAAGGCAGCGCACTGCCGCTGGGTAAGATACTCCGCCAGCCTGGGTTTATTGTGGCGGTGAGCGCGGCGATGGTGGGGTATGGCGTGATGAACCTGGCCATGACCGCTACGCCGCTCGCCATGGCGGGGGCCGGGCACCCCTTTAACCACGTTTCCATGACCATTCAGTGGCACGTGGTGGCGATGTTTTTACCCTCGTTCTTTACTGGCCATTTGGCTACCCGCTTCGGCGCTAAGCAGGTCATTGTGGCCGGTTGCCTGCTACTGGTGGCGAGTGCCTTGGTCGCCCAGTGGGGTATCGGGCTAGCCGGTTTCAACGTGGCGCTGATTTTGCTGGGCCTGGGCTGGAACTTTACCTTTCTGCCCGCCACCGGGCTGCTCACCGAGAGCTACCGTCCGGTGGATAAAGCGCGCACCCAGGCCGCCAACGAGTTTTTAGTCTTTGGCACCGCCGCCATCACGGCATTGCTCGCCGGGCCCTTGGTCAGTGGCTTGGGGTGGGCGACGCTTAACCTAGTGTTGATCCCCGTCGCGCTGGTGCCCCTGGCAGTGCTGGTGTGGCAGCAGCGAGCGAGGTCGGCAAGCGCTTAAAAATCCCCCGGCGCGCACTGTAGGCAAGTAAGCCCCAGGGCACGCCATTGGGCGACCACAGCGTCTCTATCATCCAACACTAGCCAGGGCGAAAAACCGTCGCTGCGCATACGTTCCAGAAGCGCCTCCTTCACCGTTTCATCATCCACATGATCATCGCCCTCAGGGCGCAGGTACATGGCATCAAAGGGGATGGTGTGGCGCTCTAGCCAGCGCTGGGTATGCGCCCGGTGGCTATCCGGGCGGCCGCTGCAAATCACGATCTGCTGACCTTGAGCCTTCAGGATCTTAACCAGCTTGGCCACTGCTTCGATCACCGGCGCTTCGGCCATATGGGCAAAGAAGGGTTCCCACTGTTTTTGGCTGCCCAGCACCCAGTCACTGACCTGGTGGGGGTGAAACTCGGCTAAGGTGCCGTCAACATCGACAATAACTGCGGACATGCAAAACTCCCTAAACAGGAAAGGTGACTAAACGTGAATGAGCAGAGAAACGCTGGGCGGTGCAGAGGCGATCGCCTAGCAGCCCCTGCCAGGCGTTGAATTCGCTATCGCCAAACCGGGTAAATAGCGGTACCACCTGGGTGGCGCCCAACTGGTTGGCGAGCGTGACTATATGCGAAGCGCGCAGGTGAACATTCCAGCGCTGCCAGCTTATCTCGCCCGCCGCTAGTTGGGCGCGGCGGTCAGGGGTTAGATAACCGGTGTGGAGCAGATGGTAATCGGGCCATTGTTCAGGCGTATCGTTGCGATCGCATATCAACTGAAGGATTGGGAAATCAGCGTTTTGCCGCGCTAAAAGCGAGCGAATCGAGTGGTCGAGCCCAGGCCGACGCAGTGTGGCAGGTAGTGCCAATAGCGCAGCCAGGTTGTCGCGAATCAGCGGGTCGATGGCGAGGGTTAACTGCCGCCGATCCGCCTCTTCCGCCAGCCATAGCGCCATTTCCAGGGCGCGGCCGGTCTCCGGTACAGGAAACGCCAGCGGCTGATCAAGGCGTTCACTAATAGCCTGAACACAATACGCTTGGGGCTGGTCGTAGCTGCCGTAGGAGGCATCCAGTAGCGCAATACGCGCCGGTGGTGGCGTATCAAACGGAAAAAGGCGTGATTCAAAACAGGCGTCGCCGCTATAGAAAATGCCGCCTCCCACCGCTAAATGCAGCCACACACCGCCTAGCGAGTGCCCCGCTTGGCCGGTAGTAACGGTGATGCCTTCCACCGCTAGCGAGCCGCGTTCGGGCAGGGGGCTCCAAGCGCGGCTGTTAGGCAGTGCCTTGGCTACCAGTGGCGTGCAATAAAGTGGCACGCTCTCTACTAGCTCGGCCACCCCGCCGATATGGTCAATATGGTCGTGGCTAATCAGTACGGCATCCACATACAGGTTGTTCGCCCAAGTAATGGTGTCATCCTGGTGGAGTGCACCGCCTGCATCCAGCAGTAGGCGTTTTCCCTGGGCTTCTACCACTATCGCGGCAGGCCCTTTGGCGCCTAAACCACTGAGAATCTCGATAGTGACACTCATTGGTCGGGCTCCAGGCACCAGCCCTGCTGAAGGTCGACGGCAACCTGACTACCCAGGTCCGGCGCGGTATGGTGGTAGGCCAGCAGGATTTCCCCACTGGGCAGGCGCAGGCTGAGTTCGTAGCGCTCGCCGCGGAAAATCACGTTTTCCACCTGTGCGGCAAGCTGGTTATGAGTGGGAGTTGCGGAGGAAGCGGTTGCTGCGCTGATCTGAATATGTTCCGGGCGCACCAGCACGCTTTGGGTTCGCTCTGATTCGATGGCGTTCAGCCCGCGCATCAGGCCCGCGCCCTCAAGGCGCTTCCCAGGCTGACCGGCAGCGACCTTTAATTGGCTACCCTGGCCGATAAAGCCTGCTACCCAGGCGGTTCGCGGCTGGCGATAAAGCGTTTCGGGGGCGCCCCACTGCACCAGTTTGCCCGCTTTCATCACGGCGATTTTGTCCGCCAGCGCCATGGCTTCGGTCTGGTCATGGGTGACGTAGACCAGCGTAGCGCCGGTACGCCGATGAAAATCGCGGAAGCTGTGCTCCATGGTGGCGCGCAGGTGACGGTCAAGGTTGGCCAGCGGTTCATCCAGCAGCACCACCGAGGGGTCGCTGACCAGGCAGCGCGCGAGAGCGACGCGCTGGCGCTGACCACCGCTGAGGGCCTGAGGCATGCGCTCGGCGTAGGCATCGAGCTCCACCAGGGCCAGCGCCTGCTGTACCTTTTGCTGATACGCCGCCCCGCGCAGGCCGCGCAGTTTGACCGGGTAGCCCACGTTGTCCGCCACGCTCATATGCGGCCAAAGCGCATAGGACTGGAACACCATGGCCATATTGCGCTGCTCCGGGGGCACATGGGTATCGGCACTTGCCAGAGTACGATTGGCTAATTGGATCGTGCCGTCGTTGACGGTTTCAAACCCCGCCAACATGCGTAGCATTGTGGTTTTGCCACAGCCGCTAGGGCCGAGCAGGGCGACAAATTCACCCGGATGAATGTCCAGCGACAAGGCATCCACGGCCGTCTGTTCGCCAAAGCGCTTGGTCACGCGATCGATCGATAGCCCTGCACTAGATGGCACTGCCATGCCTAACTCTGCCATGGAATGACTCCTTTAGGTAAACGCGGCGCCAGTAAACTGAGTGTCAGCATCAGCGAGGCGACCATGATCACCACCAGCACTGACACTGCAGAGGCCAGCACGCTTTCGCCGCCTTCGTCGAGGTTGAAAATCAGCACGCCGAGGGTTTCGTTACCGGCGCTCCAGAGCAGCGCGGACACGGTCAGTTCGTTGACCGCCAGCAGAAACACCAGCAGCCCACCGGCAAACAGCGCGGGCGCCACCAACGGTAATATAATGCTGCCGAGGCGCCGCCAGGGGCCTGCCCCCGCGAGCTGGGCCGCCTCTTCAAGCGAAGGATCCAGCTGCGCCAGACTAGCGGCGACGGGCTTAACGCAGACCACCAGAAAGCGCGCCAGGTAAGCGATGAAAATCAGTCCCAGGGTGCCGTAGAGCGCTACATTGATAATCGGCAGTGGGCGCACAAATAGCAGAATGCAGGCAATCGCCAACACCACGCCGGGCAGCGCATAGGGGATCTCGATAGCGCTAAGCACCACACCCCGCCAACGTTCCGGCAGGCGCTGTAGCCGGTAAGCCAACGGCAGACTCAGCAGCATCAGCACCACGGCCGCGCTACCCGCCAGCCACAGGCTGTTGTTCACCGCCCGCCAGGTGGCGCCTTGGCGACCCATCACTTCAGCGTAAGCGTTCAGGGTGGCGGTCTCGGCGTTTAGCGGCACGCCCATGGCGGGCACCAGCGAACTGATCACCAGCGCGAGCAGCGGTGCGATCAGAATAATCAGTAATATCCCGACTAGCGTGGCGGTGACCGGGGCTCGCCAACGGCCGAGGGTAAAGTCGTGGGAGCGGCCACTATGGCCGCCCAGCCCAAAGCGGCTGCGGTTCATCAACCGCTGCTGCAGCGCTACCCCGGCCAGCGCTAGTAACCCAATCAGCAAGGAGAGCGCAGCCATTTCTGCCAACACCCCGGTGCCGAAGTTGGCCATACGCTGGTAGATCAGTGTGGGCAGCACGTAATAGCCAGCGGGAATGCCCAGCATGGCGGGAATGCCGAAGTTACCCAGGCTGGAGATAAACGCCATTGCGCCCCCGGCGATCAAGCCGCTACGGGTCACGGGCAGAATAATATGGCCCCACACTTGGGTTTGTTTGGCGCCGCTAATGCGGGCGGCTTCGATAAGCTCTCGGGGGAGTGAAAGCAGGCTGGTGCGCAGGGCCAGAAAGACCAGCGGTGCGTTCTGGATGCCCAGTAACATGGCGATGCCTTCAGCGGAGTAGAGCGGCTGCGGGCTGCCTAGCGGCGGCGCCATGCCAATGCTTTTCAGTAGCGGGCTGGCCGGGCCAAAGAGCTGCAGCCAGCTTAACGCGGTGACCTGGGGGGGAATCATCATCGGCAGCATAAAGCAGAACACCAGCCACGCTTTGCCACGGATATTGGTGAGCGTGATCGCAAAGGCGAACAGGCTGCCCAGCACCAGGGCGATCAGCATGCCAAGCCCTGAGGTGTATAGGCTATGCCAGAGAGCTCGCCATGTGCTGGCGCTGTTGAGTACCTGCCATAGCGGGGATTGGCGGCCCTGGGTAAGGTCGCTCAACGCTTCGACCAGCAGGCGCAGAGTGGGGGCCAGGCTGAGCAGTACAATGGCGATCAACAGGCTGGAAAGCAGCCAGCGGTGCTGGCTGCCGTACTTATCGTCATAGTTGATAGCGGGCGTCATGGTTACCCGCCGAATAGATCGCTAAAGCGCTGTTTAAGCTCGGCTTCCTGCGCCAGTGCCTGCTCGGTATCTACCGGCATCAATTTAATGCTGTCGCGTTCGGGGAAGCCTTCTGGCGGAGCAACGTCGTTATGGGCGGGCAGGTAACCCTGTTGGCTGACCAGTTCCTGGCCCTGCTGGGAAAGCACAAAATCAACAAACTTTTGCGCGGCCTCGACATTCTCCGCACCTTCCATAATGGCGACCGGCTCGGTCACCGCACTTACGCCCTCTTCGGGGAACACGAATTCGACCGGCGAGCCTTTGGCAGCTTCACGAATGGGCAGGAAATCCACCACGATGCCGTAGGGCTTGGTGCCCGCGGCCACGGCATTAAAGACGCCCCCATTGCCGCCCTGGGCTTCGGTGCGGTTTTCATGAAGCGCTTCGTAATACGCCATGCCAAGGTCAGGGTTGGCAGTGATCGCCGCCATATGGATCAGTGCCGCGCCGGAGTAAAGCGGACTAGGCATGGTGACCAACCCTTCGTAGTCAGGCCCCAGCAGGTCTTGCCAACTTTGCGGCTGATGCTCGGCGCCGGTGTTATAGACAATCCCGGTGGTGATCAGCTTGGTGCCGTAGTAGTAGCCTTCTGGGTCATAGAGATCGGCGTCATAGTCCTGGCGCTCATCGCTTAGGTAAGGCTGTAAATGGCCCTCTTGCTTAAGTGATTCCATGGTCATGCTGTCGGCAATCAGCAGCACGTCAGGGTTGCTCACCCCGGCCGAAAGCTCCGAGCGCAGCCGTGTCATCAAGCGCGTGGTACCGTCGCGTACCCACTCCACTTCAATATCGGGATAGGCTGCTTCAAAGGCGTCAACGGTTTGCTGTGCATCGCTATTGGGCTGGCTGGTGTAGAGCGTTAGCGTTTCGTTCGCTGCTACCTGAGCCGAAAGAGAAAAGCTGGCTACCGCGACGGCAGTAGTAAGGGCAGATGTCGGAATAGATAACAGGGGGCGCTTCAACATGGGTAAACCTCCAGTGAGTGAACCCCACCTAAGCTACTGTCATCTGCTTACAACAAAGTGACACTATGCTTTCGTTCAACATTTTTTGGCTTTCGTTTGCCGTACTTTTTGCTTTCGTTGTGCTGAGAGGGGCTATGCGCCAGTTCGAACGTCGACAACAGCTGTTACAGCGAATCCACTCACAGGGGCGCCAGTCGGTAGACAGCCTGGCAGGCGAGTTTGGGGTTTCTGTGCAAACCCTGCGTGGGGATATTCGCCACCTGGCTGATAAGGGCTTGGTGCTGCGCCGCCAAGGTGAGGTACTGCCGTTTCCCGAGCAGGAAAATATCGGCTACGACCAGCGTCAGATCGTTAATGTGGCGGGTAAGCGGCAGATTGCGGCGCGGGCAGCGAGCTTGATCCAGGATCATCAAGCGCTGTTTTTAGGCACGGGCACCACGGTTGAACAGTTGGCCGATGCGCTGAGTGATAAGCAAGGCCTGCATATCATGACCAATAACCTGCATGCGCTGATTAAGCTGTGCCAGTTGAAGTGTGAGTTAGTGGTAGCCGGTGGGCGAGTGCGTCGTCGCGACCAGGATGTGATCGGCGGCGATGCCTGGCGCTTTTTTCAACGCTACCGTGCCGATGTGGGCATTGTGTCGGTGGGGGGGATGGATATCCATGGCCAGCTTTATGACTACAACGACGACGAAGTGATGGCCCGGGAGGCGCTGTTGGCCCATGCCGGTTATCGAGTGTTAGTACTGGATAAAACCAAGTTCGACCTGCCACTACGCTGCGCCGCGGGTCAGTTGGGTGATTATGATGCTGTAGTGACCGATGTGCCGCTGCCAGACAAGCTACGCAGCCCGTTGGCTGCCCAAGGCGTTCGGTTTCTGGGGTAAAGGTTCGCTTTACTTGTTACTGCTATGCTGAAAGATTATTACTGGTGTAGCGAGGGAAGCAAACATGGCTGGCGGATGGGCAAAAGATGGTGCCGAACAAGAGCAGATGGAAAGCACGCTGGAGGATGCGGTGCAGCGAGCTCGTAGCCAGTTGCCCCGTGGTGAGAGTCTTGACGTTTGTGAAGAGTGTGGCGACCCGATTCCCGAAGCGCGCCGCAAGGCCATTCCGGGGGTACGGCTCTGTGTGGCCTGTCAAAGTGAACGGGACAAACAGCAGTCGGCCTTCAGCGGCTATAACCGTCGCGGTAGCAAAGACAGCCAGTTGCGTTGACCCCAGCTCCCTAAGCGTCGTGATCGGTATCCGGTAGCTTCTTAAAATACACAAAGCGGTGAAGACGAATCGCCGGACGAATCAGCAGTTGGATGCTGCCTATCACGAAGAGCCATACACCGACAGTTTGGACCACACCCTGATAAAAAAAGCAGACACTGCCGATCGTAAACCAAATACCCAGCATAAAATCGTTGATCATGCTAAGTACCTCATAGCGCTGGTGCACAACGAGTTCGCGATGCCCAATGGTAAACGTCCAGTCGTTCGTCATCGGATCCTGTTGGCGCTGCATCATTAGCCTCCTTGTTGAATGTTCAATTAATAAAAATTGGGATAAATTTCGTTTAATATGTGTACCAATACTCACTTTAACTAAACGCTATTGTGGCACACTATCTTCGTACTTAAAGGTAGTATTAGTTTTCTGGTGTTCATTAATGATGTATGAAAGCTACAAGTAACCGGGTGGGGCATTGAGGGCGAGCAATGATCAATGACACGCTGCTGACAGCAGTGGAAGATGAGTTGCGTAGAGGGCCTTGGCGGTTACGTTTTGCTGATGAAGTGGAAGCAAGGTTTGAAGAAGATACTCAGCGCCAACGTAGTCGTAGCATGGTCGTGGCTGGATTGATATCGGCGATCATCTACTGCCTGTTTTTGATCAACGACCACAGCTTTCGGCCGGATACTTTCACCACAGCGCTGACGTTAAGGGTTGGGGTAATGCTGCCTTTTGGTCTGCCAATTCTGTGGTGGGTTTACCGTGGTGTGTCTCCAGCCCAGCGTGAAACGTTAATGGCGAGTACGGTGATCGTTGCTACGGTGATTTCATGTTTGATCTTTGCGGAATCCACCGTTCCATACTCTTACCTGGATGTTTTCTCTTTTGGTCTTATTTTGCTGGTGGGTAATATTGTTTACTCACTACGGTTTAGCTATGCCTGTGTGTCATCTGTCATTTGTATATTTATAATACTGCTTTTTGTTCTATCTTATGACCCCATGCCGCCAGAGGCGAAGCGGCTAGCGATATTTACTATTATCGCTCAGGCGCTGTTTACGTTAGTGGCCAACTATCGCTTCGAACAAAGCGAGCGAACCTCCTACTTGCATATACTGAAAGAAAAGCTCCGCGCGGGCTATTACTTAAAAGATAACCAGGAACTGTCGCGCATGTCGGTGACCGATCCTTTAACCAATCTTGCCAATCGACGCCAGTTCGACGCAGTTTTGCCTTCGCGCTGGCAGGAGGCTGCCGATAAAGGCCTCTGTTTAGGCATGATGGTTATCGATATTGATCATTTCAAAGCCTACAACGACTACTATGGGCATCCTCAGGGTGATGCATGTTTGCGCCAAGTGGCTGCCGCCATGCAGACCAATAGCCGCGATTCCGATTTGGTCGTACGTTTTGGCGGCGAGGAGTTTTTAGTGCTGATGACCAATGCAACACCTGAGGCGGCAAAAACCGCGGCAGAGCGAATACGGCGCGGCGTGGAAGCCTTGGATATTCCTAATCACGGTGTCTCGGCGCATAGCGCTGTTACCGTGAGCGTTGGTGTTGCGGTGCTACGTCCCGGAGTAGGCCTTACACCCGCTGACTTGTTGTTAAAAGCGGATGTGGCGCTTTACGAAGCTAAACGGCAGGGCCGTAACTGCGTCAGGGAGGCGAACTTGACTGGCTTATCATCCTCCGATGGCGCTGTTGATGGCTTAGGTATATCAGCCCAGTAGGGGCCCAGCATACCCTTAAACGTTCTGTGAGGAGTGACCTTTGGAGATTGATCAACATTACTGCGCGCTCAACGTCGACACCCTTTCCCAGCGGCTTGGTGGTGTTGAGGCGGTGGCTAATCGAGTGGGCGGTGAGCCCGCCAGCTGGGAGATTCGCGAGGTGGGAGACGGCAACCTCAACCTGGTGTTTATTGTCTCCGGCAGCCACGGAAGCGTAGTGGTAAAACAGGCACTTCCCTACGTGAGAATGGTGGGAGAGAGTTGGCCGCTGCCGATCTATCGCGCCCACTTTGAGTACTACGCCTTGGTGCGCCAGACCAAGCGGGCGCCAGGCATTGCCCCCGAGGTCTACTACTTCGACAAGCCCCAGGCGCTATTTGTGATGGAGTATCTGTACCCCCACACTATCTTGCGCCGTAAGTTGATCAACGGTGAGCGAGTCACTCAACTAGGCGAAACCATCGGCAAGTTTTGCGCCCGCACGGCGTTTCGTGGTTCGGAGCTTTCGCTGAGTAGCCCAGAGAAAAAGGCGGACGTGGGGCTGTTCTCCGGCAACGTAGCCATTCCGGCTATCACTGAATCACTGGTATTTACCGACCCCTATTACGGCGCCGAAATGAACCACCACACCCCGGAGCTCTCGCCGGTGGTGGATGAGCTGCGCCGCAATGCGCGGTTAAAAGCCAAAGTACAGCGGCTGTTGATGAAGTTCACCGCCAACACCGAAACCATGCTCCACGGCGACTTGCACTCCGGCTCGATTATGGCCACCGATACGGAAGTACGGGTGATTGACCCAGAGTTCTCCCAGTACGGCCCAATGGCGTTTGACCTAGGCATGGCCGTGGCTAACTTCCTGATGGCCTACTTCAGCCAGCCAGCGCATCGTCAAGAAGGTGAGCTTGAAGAGTATCAGGCGTGGGTTCTTGATGTGATCGAGGCGTGCCTTAGCCACTTTGATGCTGAGTTCCGCCACATGTGGCAAACCGAGCGGACTGGCATTCTGTTTCCCAAGTCGCTGTTTGAAGAGCAGGGCAATAGCGCCGACGACGCCTGCGACGCGCTGCTGGAAGAGATCCGCCTGGATGCGCTGGCCTACTGCGGTATTGAAATGCACCGTCGTGTTTTATCCCTGGCCCACAACGCCGACTTCGAAGAGATCAAAGACACTGGGCTGCGCGCCAAGCTTGAAGCGCGCAATGTGCTGATGGGGCAAACGCTGATTATGGAGCCGGGGACTTATAGCGATCTTACCGCCCTAATGGATCTTGCCAAGGCGTATAACCAGCAGGAGGTTTTATAAGCGCCGCTTTCGATGACGACGTATATAAGCGCCGCGATAGGCACTATCCCGTAGCGCGGCGTAACGAATCTCGCGAGGAACGAGCGTATGAGGCACCCGCGACGGCGGCGCCAGCCGCCTGGATGATGCAACCGTGACTGATCAAGCCTCGGTGCTAACTTCGGCACCGCTAGCGCGCTGCTTCGCGGGTGCGCTGACGCTTACGCCGCGCTACAACTACCTTCAACGATTCACTACTTACGATTCACCCCTCACTCATTACCCCTCACAACTGATCCAAACGATCAAACTTTCCGGCGATATCGCTCTCTGTCCAGTGCGGTACCCAACCTTCCACGTTATCGAAGAAACGTAACGCGGTGAATTCTGGCGCAGGGCCCATATCGAACCAGTGGGGTGTGTTGGCGGGTACGCTGATCAGGTCATTGCGGGTACACAATACCTGATAGACCTTGTCATCAATGTGCAGGCAGAACAGCCCCTGGCCTTTAACGAAAAAACGTACTTCATCTTCATGGTGGCGGTGCTCATTCAAAAACTTCTGGCGCATGGCGTCTTTTTCTGGGTGCGTCGGCACCATATGCAGCACATCCACGGTTTGATAGCCGCCCTTGGCTTTGACCCGGTCGATATCTTCCTGGTAAAGCGCCAAAATGTCTTCCTGTGTGGCGTCGTCGGTAATTTCGCCCGGCGCTGCCCAGCGCTCAAATAGCACGCCTACCTTGTTTAGCTCAGCGCTAATCTGCTCGCCGTCGGTGGTGTCGATCAGGGCATCGTTCGGGTTCTGATCAGCAAATACTTTTAGTTGCGACATCGTAGGGTCTCCTAAAGCGCAATTTCATCAAAGCGAGTAACGCAAGCATGGGTGTTTCCAGGCTGGGTGCCTTCGCGCACCAACTGCAGGGTTTGCATGCCTGCCTGCTTGGCGGCGTCCAGTTCTTCCACCACGTCAGACAAGAACAGCACCGCTTCCGCTGGTAGGTCAAGCTCAGTGACAATACGCTGGTAGGAAGCGGCCTCGCGCTTATGGCCAATATGGGTATCGAAGTAGCCGCTAAACAGCGGGGTCAGGTCGCCCGCATCGCTATAGCCAAACAGCAGCTTCTGCGCCTGCACTGAACCAGATGAATAGACGTACAGCGCCTTACCCGAGTCCTTCCACTGGCGCAGGGCGGGGGCTACATCGCTATACAGATGGCCTTTAAAGTCGCCGCGCTGGTAGCCATCGGCCCACACCATGCCTTGCAGTGCTTTAAGCGGCGTAACTTTTTGGTCGGTCTCGATCCAGTGCAGCAACTGGTCGATCACTGCCTCAAGGGGGGCGTTAGGGGCGTCCATCTCGCTACGCACGGCATCAATCTGCTCGCCAACCGCAGGTGTGTCTGCATTCGCACGTAGAAAGTCGGGCAACTTGGCGTGGGCGTAGGGAAAAAGCACCTTATGGACGAAGTTAATGTCCGTGGTGGTGCCTTCAATATCGGTCACAATGGCGCGAACAGTTGAATTACTCATTTAAGACCACCGACTCTCTTCAAGAACACAGTCAAGTAAAAACTCAATCGCTTCCAGGTGGCGGCGACAGCTGGCAATACTATCGCCCACGGCATAAATGCCATGCCCTGCGACCAAAAAGCCCCAGGGCATGGGCCAGCAGCTGCTCACATGCTCGGCCAGCTCCTGCATATCCTGGGAGTTGGGCACTACCGGCAAGCGAATAGTAGCGTCATGAGTCACGTTACCCGCCAGCGCTTTTTGCATCTCAAAGCCGCTTAGCTCAATGCCCTGTGGGAAGCGCCGCGAGAGTACCGTGCTGGCGACCGTGTGGGTATGCAACACGCAGTGAATGGTGCTGTCCATACGATAGAGTGCGGCATGCAGATCGCTTTCCGCGCTAGGTTTCCCATCGCCGGATAGCACTTTGCCATCCAGGTCGCACAGCAACAGGTCATCATCCTGAATGCGGGTTTTATCCCGCCCAGAAGCGGTGACAATATAGCCAGCCGCGGTTCGGGCGGAAAAGTTACCGCCGGTAGCGGGTGTCCAGCCTTGCTGCGCCGCCCATGAAATAGCATCCAGCAGTTCAGTTTGTAGCGTCATCATAGGATCTGCATCGCCTCTTCTAATGGCAGCCATTCTATATGATAAGCTTCGCGCCTGATAAGCCGCGCAGTTGTTCCGCTAGTTAAGTGCTCAAGGAGTCCATCGATGCCTCATCTTCAGTCACGCAGTTTGCGGGTCTACGCCGACTACTTTGAGTATTTGGATCAAACTCAGCTGCCTCAAACCGAGCAGTGGGTGCGCTGTGACTCGCCTGAAGGTTGGCAGGCTGCGGTTAAAAACTTAGCGATTCGCGGCGCGCCGCTGATTGGCCTGAGCGCTGCGTTTGTGCTGGCGCAGTACGCCGCACGCCACCCCACAAGCGGTTGGCAGGAGATCAGCGATCGCCTGCGCGCCACGCGCCCGACGGCCGTGAATCTGATGTACTGCCTGGATGCCATGGAAGCCTGCTTTGAGCAAGGTGCTGGCGCACTTGCCGAGCGCGCTGCCGCGCTGTTTGACGAAGACCGGGCGCTCTGCCAACGCATGGCCGAGCGGGGCGCTGACTTGCTGAAAACGGGTGACCGTGTGCTCACCCACTGCAACACCGGGGCGCTGGCGACGGCGGGCGTAGGCACCGCCATTGGTGCGCTGGCGGTTGCTAAGCAGCGTGGCCTTGATCTGCATGTGTACGTCGATGAAACCCGTCCGCTACTGCAAGGTGGCCGTTTAACCGCCTGGGAAATGGCCGACCTGGGTATTCCTTATCAACTGATTGCCGACAGCATGGCCGCCAGCCTGATGGCGGCGGGCAAAGTGGATAAGGTGATGGTGGGCGCTGACCGGATCTGCGCCAACGGCGACTTTGCCAATAAAGTGGGCACTTACATGCTGGCCGTAATCGCTCACTATCACCAGGTGCCATTTTACGTGGTAGCCCCATACACCACGGTTGACCCCGCTTGCGCTACCGGCGCGGATATTCCCATTGAGCAGCGCGACGGCGCTGAAATACGCGGTGTCTCGGGTGCCTTTGGCGAGGTAGTGTGGGCACCTGAAAATGCCCCTGTATGGAACCCCGCCTTTGACGTCACTCCCGCCAAGCTCGTGACGGCTTGGGTATTGGATACCGGCGTGTTTGATGCTGCTGCGATAGCACAAGGTGAACACTGCAATGGGCGCGATTAGCCCTAGTGGTAGCAGTAACGTTAATAGCTAACCCAGTAACGTAAGTTCATAGATATGGCGGATACGCTGACCATCCCAGTCATAACCGAGATGACGCCCTTGCCGTGTTGCGGAGAGCACAGGTGGTCGTAGCACAGCGGCGCACTCGCCATCCGGATCTCGAACGCTAGGGTAAACGATGCCGTCCGTTTGTTCCTCCCAAGCTTTTCTACCCAAGGTTTGTCCGGCCGCCCAGCTATCCGGTCTGAGAAGCGTTTGGGCAGCATCCTGACGGCGTAAATCAATTAGTTGGCCCGCCAAATCCGACAGATAAACACGCTGCAGAAGCATCATGGGCGGCTCGTTTGATTCCCCCATAAAGCGCTCTGCGTGGTAAACGGTTTCGGCAATGGCGGTGGCTTCGGTGAGTGCGCAATAGTAGGCGCCAAAAGTGCCATCGCTAAAACGCGAACCGGTCGCGGGGAAGTGACAAAAGGCCGCCATGACCGGCGTCCAGCCGGGGCCGTAGCGACGGTCTTCATCTCGAACCAAGTGAATGGCGCCCGCTTCCTCACGTAGCCTTGCGGAGGTTTCCCCCTCCAGCTCATTAAGTAAGTCCCAGTCATTAGCGCTGCTGTTGACACCTTCAAATAAATCAATGGGAGGGAAACGCGAGGGGATAACACGGTAGCTGGGGCACCACGTGACGTTGCTCAATGGGAACGTCATGCATGGCCCCCACCACGTGCTGCATCTAAATGTTGGCGAACAACGTAGAGATCGGAGACTTGCCCATTTAACAGACGTTCCATTGGCGAATGGCCAGCAAAAAGTGGGTTGCTGTTAGCTCGCTGCAACCAGCTGTTAGCGGCTTCTTTACTGGGCAACAGTATATGCAGCGCTTTATAAATGCCGAGAATCAACGACATCCGCTCCAAATGATTAGCATCAAGCCGCGCCTGCTCAGGTGACTGCTTCCAACGCCGATAGGTGGAGTCCGGTACACCTAACAACACAGCAGCTTCGCTCTCTTTCAAGCCCCATGCGTGTGAAATATTGGGGTAAGTGCGCATTGCAGCAGCCCCCATTTCGCGGCGCTTATCGGCTGTTTTATGCTGAATGGCCATATAGCTTTCTCCTCACTTACCTATAGCTTACGCCAAGTGAGCGATTTTTGAAAATAGCGACCATTTGATCTTTTCTAATTCCCGCTCGTAAGAATCACTGCACGAACTGATTCAGCTGTTTTACTCGGTTTACTGATGCGCTTGGATGACGGCAAGGAATTCCTCGCCGTAATCCGCCAGCTTGCGCGCGCCGATACCGGAGATTGCGCCCAGTGCTGCCAGGCTCTGGGGTTTCTGTTCGACCATTTCGGCCAGGGTAGCGTCGTGGAAGATCACATAGGCAGGTACGCCCTGGGCTTCGGCCAATTCCTTGCGGTGCTGGCGCAGGGCTTCCCACAGTGGGCCGTGACCCTGCGGCGCAGAGGCGCCTTTGCTTCCCCGTCGCGCGGTTTTGGCTTTGCTGGGTTTGTTGCTTGGCTTGCGCAGAGTGAGGCTCTGCTCGCCGCGCAGCACCGGCCTGGCATTGGCGGTGAGCTTAATGCCGCCGTGCCCTTCCATATCCACGCTCAAGAAGCCGCTGGCAATCAGCTGGCGAAAGAGCGCCTTCCATTCGCTGACGGCGAGCTCTTTACCAATGCCGAAGGTGCTGAGGCGATCGTGGCCAAAGCGGGCGATACGCTCGTTGCTTTTTCCTAGCAGCACATCCACCAGGTAAGTCACGCCGAAGCGTTGCTCGGTGCGGTAGACACAGGAGAGCGCCTTTTGCGCCGCCACGGTGGCCTCCCAGGTCTCGGGCGGGGTTAGGCAGTTATCGCAGTTGCCGCAAGGTGCATCCAGGTGATCGCCAAAGTAGTGAAGCAGCGCCTGGCGGCGGCAACTGATGATTTCACACAGCCCCAGCATGGCGTCGAGCTTCTGCTGCTCAATGCGCTTTTGCTGGTCGACGGCGCTGGAGTCCTGCTGCATCTGGCGCAGCGTAATTACGTCCTGAAGCCCGTAGGCCATCCAGGCGTTGGCGGGCAGGCCGTCGCGCCCGGCACGGCCGGTCTCCTGGTAGTAGGCTTCGATGCTCTTGGGCAGGTTGAGGTGCGCTACAAAGCGCACGTCCGGTTTGTCGATCCCCATGCCGAAGGCGATGGTAGCAACGATAACCACGCCATCTTCACGCAGAAAGCGGGTCTGGTGATGCTGGCGCTGCTCGGGGGGCAGCCCTGCGTGGTAGGGCAGTGCGGTCAGCCCCTGGCGTTCGAGCCAAGCGGCGGTCTCCTCCACCTTGCGCCGGGAGAGGCAGTAGACGATGCCCGCCTCGCCGTTGTGGTGCTCTCGGATAAACTGCAGCAGCTGTTCCTTGGCCTTGCCTTGATTTTCGGCGATATGGTAGCGAATGTTGGGCCGGTCAAAGCCACTGTTATACAGCGCCGCCTCTTGGAGCTGCAGATGCTCCATGATATCGCCCCGGGTGGGCACATCGGCGGTGGCGGTAAGCGCTATGCGCGGCACCTGGGGAAAGCGCTGATGCAACTGGGAGAGCTGGCGATACTCGGGCCGAAAATCGTGTCCCCACTGGGAAACACAGTGGGCTTCATCAATGGCGAACAGGGCAATGTGGGTCTGTTCCAGCAACATCTGCATACGCGCTGTGGCCAGCCGTTCCGGCGCGACATATAAAAGATCCAACTCGCCCGCTCGCAGGCGGTTTTCCACATCGACTGCCTCGTGATAATCGAGGCTGGAGTTGAGGTAGGCCGCCTTGACCCCGTTCTGCTGAAGCGCCGCCACCTGATCCTGCATCAGCGCGATCAGCGGAGATACCACAATCGCGGTGCCTTCGCGCAGCAGCGCAGGGATCTGATAGCACAGCGATTTGCCACCACCGGTGGGCATCAGTACCAGCGCATCGCCCCCGGCCATTACATGCTCAATGATCGCCTGCTGCGGGCCGCGAAAGCTGTCGTAGCCAAATACCTCCTGCAGCACCTTGAGGGCTTCCGGGTGGGTGTCGCCGTGCATCAATGCTCTCCCTTGTCTTGTAACCTAAGAGAGAATTGTGCACGAAAAACGGGAAGGGCGTCAGCCTAGCGAATCCCGGCCCTTAAAAACGACTGCACGAATTGGCGCTGGAAAAGCAAAAAGGCGATTAGCAGTGGAGCGATACTTAGCAGCGTTGCGGCGCTAACGGTGGCCCAGTTGACGCCGGTTTCGGGCGCGGAGAAAACGCCTAAGCCCACCGTTAGCGGACGGCTCTCTACCGAGTTGGTGACCACTAGCGGCCAGATAAAGTTATTCCAGTGGTGGCTGATCGATACCAGGCCATACGCCAAATAGGTGGGCTTAGCCAGCGGGACGTACACCTTCCATAAAATTTCCAGCCAGTTGCAGCCTTCGATACGGGCGGCGTCTTCCAGCTCACGAGGAATGGTTTTAAAGGTCTGGCGGAGCAGGAAAATACCCAGGGCGCTGGCCACGTAGGGCAGGCCAATCCCCGTAATAGTGTTGATCAACCCCAGCTCGCTGGCAATGCGGTAGTTCTCCACAATCAGCACTTCGGGAAACACAAACAGCTGAATCAGCACCAGCATAAACAGCACGTTCTTGCCGGGAATCGGAAAACGCGCAAAGGCAAATGCCGCCAGGGTGCAGACGATAAACTGACCGATCACCACCCCAGTCACCAGCGCAAAGGTATTCAGGTAGTAGCGGGCAAAGGGGGCCTGTGACCAGGCGTTAGTGAAGTTTTCTAGCGTCAGCGGGGCGAATAGAGAAAAATTCACCATAAACTCGCTAGGGTGGAAGGCCGCCCAAAAGGCATACAGCAGCGGGAATATCCAAATAATCGCCAGCAGCCATGCGGCCACGGTTTCAAGTGACGGAATGGAGGCGTAACGAGCGCGGGGCGTATAAGTCGTCGTTGGGTTCATTGGTAGTGCGTCCTGCGGTCTAAAATCGTGAACTTCAGGGTGGCCACTACCGCGAGTACCACCAAAATCACCACCGTAATCGTCGCCGCCGTGGTGCGGTCAAAGAACGAAAAGGCGTTCTCGTAGACGTAATAGAGCAGCAGGTTGGTGGCGTTATTGGGCCCGCCCTTGGTCAAGATAAATAGGTGATCTACGACCCGCACCGAGTTGATCAGCGCATTGATCAGCACGAATAGTGTGGTGGGCATCAGCAGCGGAAAGGTGACGCGCCAAAAGAAACTCCAGCGGCTGGTTCCTTCAAGGTCTGCAGCCTCTTTTAACTCGGGAGGCATACTTTGTAGTGCCGCCAGGTAGAAAATCATAAAAAAGCCGGCTTCTTTCCACACCGACATCACAATCACCGAGCCGAGTGCGACGCTTGGATCGCCCAGCCAGTTTACCCCCGGTAACCCGAGCGTCCCAAGCAGGCTGTTAAATAGGCCAATTTGCGGGGCGTAGAAAAACATCCAGATATTGGCGGCGGCGATCATGGGCAGAATCGTCGGCGTGAAATACGCCATACGCACAAAACCACGCCCGCGAAGTTTTCCATTCACAAACAGCGCCATGCCTAACGCCATGGCGATAGACGTAGGGATTGTTCCCACTGCATAGAGCAGGTTATTGCGGGCTACTTGCCAAAACGTGGGGTCATCGAACAGCACTTGGTAGTTTTCGACCCCGACAAACTCAGTGGGCGCACCGCGAAAACCGGGTAAAAACAGGCTATTGATAACTGTTGTTATGGTTGGCAGGTAGGCGAACATTGTTAGCAGAACCGCTGCGGGCAGCAATAGCAGGGCGCCATATAACTGCATTCGCCGATAAGAGGTTAGATTCATAGAGATGTACCGCGGCAGAAAAAGCCGGGGTTTCCCCCGGCTCACTGAGAGAGGTGTGGCGTTTAGCGGGCGTAGCGACGCAGCACGCTATCGGCCTCTTGCTGCGCCTGGCTAAGCGCTTCTTGCGGTGTCATTTGCCCCGTAAGCGCCGCTTGCACGGCGTTATCCAAGGCGCGGCGAATGCGGCCACCTTGGTAGGTCGAGAGCTCCGCGGTACCGTGCTCAAGCTGGTCGCGGGCAACCGCAGCGGGTGGGAAATCTTCTACATAACGTTGTAGCGCGTCGGTTTCGTAGGCGGCGGGGCTGACGCCCATATAGCCTGTCTCAATCGACCAGGCGGCGGCGCGCTCGGGAGCGGTCATCCAGCGAATAAAGGTCATCGCCGCACGCTGCTCTTCTTCCGTCGTATCTTCAAAAATGTAGAAGTTGCCGCCGCCGGTAGGGCTGCCGCGCTGGGTTTTCATCGGCAGCATGGCGACGCCAAAATCAAAATCGGCTTCGCTACGCACGGCGGTCAGGTTGCCCGTGGTGTGCCACATCATCGCCGTGGACTCCTCAAGGAAGTTCTGGCGCAGGGTGCCCCACTCAATGGTGCCATCGGGCATCGCGTTGTGCTCAGTGGCCAGCGATACCCAGTACTCAAGGGCCTCGACCGCAGCGGGGTCATCAAAATAGACCTCGGTGCCATCTTCGCTCATTAGGCGATGGCCGTTCTGAAAGGCGAAGGCTTGGAACATCCAGTAGGGGTAGCCAGTCGACGGCACCATTACGCCCCACTGCTCGCCGTTGGAGGCTTCGCGCACGGTAGCGGCCATCTCGGCCATCTCTTCCCAGTTTTCCGGAGGGGTTTCGGGGTCTAGGCCGGCGGCTTCAAAGGCGTCTTTGTTCCAGAACAGTACGATGGTGGAGCGCTGGAAGGGGATGCCGTAGGTTTTGCCATCCAGCTGGCCATTTTCCATCAGCCCTGGGTAGAAGCCATCGAGCCATTCGCGCTCTTCATCGGTTTCGACCAGGTCGTCAAAGGCGACGATGGCGTTCTGCTCAATCAGCTCGTAGAGATCGATGGAGAACATGACCGACAGTTGGGGGGTGTCACCTGCCTCCATCGCCGACATGGCGCGCACGCGGGTGTCGTCGTAGTTGCCAGCGTAGATCGCTTCCACGTTGATATCGGGGTATTCGCTCTCGAACTCTTCCACCAGATTATCAACGACGTCGGTGAGTGCACCGCCCACCGCGACCGGATAGTACATGGTCAGATCGACGCTATCCGCGTTTACCTGGGCGGCGCTTAACAAGCCCGCTGCCAGGGCGGTCATTGCAAAAGGGATACGCAAACGCATAAGAGACTCCGCAAGTGTCAATACTGCTGTCAGTGTTGGAAAGAGCCCACCGCCGGTGGACGAGGAACGCTTCGAGATGAGCTGGGTAATGGGGTCGGCGTCAGGTCATCCCGCCGCAGACCTTCGGCATCGAAAAGGTGTGTATTCTCTGACGTCCAATAGAGGCTGCATGGCTGGCCTGTCAGTGCCTGCTTGCCGCTAAGCCGCACGCGTAGGGTGTGCGACCCCACCGCGACATACGCAATGGTGTCCGCTCCCAGATACTCTTCACTTAATACGTTAGCGGGCACGCCGGAACCGGGTGCTATTCGCAGCTCGACATCTTCCGGGCGAATGCCCAAGTGGCCACCAACGGCATCCAAGGGGGCTACGGGGGTACTTGGTTCGCCTTCGATAACGGCGCCATTCTCACCGGCCACTAGGGGCAGCAGGTTCATGGCGGGGCTGCCAATAAAACTGGCGGAAAAAGCGCTGGCCGGGCGGTTATAAAGCTCGTCTGGGGTGCCATCCTGCACGATTTTGCCGTGCTGCATCAGAATCACACGGTCGCCCATGCTCATCGCCTCGACCTGATCGTGGGTAACGTAGATCACCGTCATATTCAGGCGGCTTTGCAGCGCTTTGATCTCCCGGCGCATATCGCTACGCAGCCGCGCATCCAGGTTGGAGAGCGGCTCGTCCATCAAGCAAATAGGGTGTTCGGAGATCACCGAACGGGCCAGCGCCACTCGCTGGCGCTGACCGCCGGAAAGCTGGGCAGGTTTGCGGTGTAAGTAGTCGGTGAGATCCACCAGCTCGGCGACTTTCGCCAGCCGCTCGCGCTGCTCGGCCTTGGGCACCTTCCGGCTGCGCAGGCCAAACACGATATTGTCGGCCACGCTCAAATGTGGAAACAGCGCGTAGGACTGAAACACCATGCTCAGCCCTCGATCCCCTGGTGGTAGGCGCGTGACGTCGCGCTCACCAATGTGAATACGCCCGTCGCTGGCTTCTTCCAACCCTGCGATCATGCGCAGCGTGGTGGATTTACCGCAGCCTGAAGGGCCCAGCAGAATGACAAACTGCCCTGGGGTCACATCAAACGAGATACCATCGACAGCCGCAGAGGCGCCCCAACGTTTAGTGACGCCCTCTAAGCGTATTCGCGATTGGTTTGACATAGCACACACATCACCGGCTGTTGGTTGTTATTGGTTCAGCTTGTGTTGAAGGTGTTGCCGTTTCATGACACTTACATGGATGGTTGATGACAGCCGTTGTGTCAAGCAGAAAATCACCTGGCGACCTTAATGCCATATCGCTGCAGCCTGCGCACTACGCTGGATTGGCTGATGCCCAGTCGTTCCGCAATGGCGTAGGTGCTGGGGAGTGTGTTGCACAGCTCCTCAAGGGTTTCACGCTCCAGCCGCGCTAGGTATTGCTTGAGGGTTTCCTGGGGTTCGAGTGCTACTGCCGACGTTGCTGGCGAGGCGCTCTGCAAACTGGCTGGGTGCTGCTCAGCGTGAGGGAGTGCGGCGGGCACTTCGATTTGATCGGTAGGACTGGAAAGCCAGGCTCTCTCTAGCCAATTCTCTAGCTCGCGGACATTCCCCGGCCATTCGCTGCCCATCAGCGTCGACCAAACGCGAGTATCGAGGATTTTTTGCCGGCCATAGCGCTGGTTGAGCCGGTTTAAGCACGCTTCAACCAGGTCGGGGATATCCTCCCGGCGGTCGCGCAGCGGAGGTAGGGTAACTGGGATCACATTGAGGCGGTAGTAAAGATCGAGACGAAAAAGACCGCTCTCTACCTGCTTACCCAAATCCTGATTGGTGGCCACGACCAAGCGAAAATTGACCTTGCGTGATCGGGTGTCACCCAGCCGGGTCAAACTACCATCCTGAATCACCTTGAGCAGTTTGGTTTGCATTAGCAGCGGCAACTCGCCTATTTCATCCAGAAACAGCGTACCGCCCTCGGCCTGCTCTAACAGGCCAGCTTTTCCCTGCCGCGCGGCACCGCTAAAGGCACCGGGCTGGTAGCCAAACATCTCGGACTCAAACAGATTTTCAGGTATCGCCGCACAGTTCACGTCAACAAACGGGCCATCGCAGCGCTGGCTCCAGCGATGTAGCTGTTTGGCAAAGGCGGTTTTACCAACGCCAGACTCACCCAGCATCAACACATTGGCATCCGAAGGGGCGACGCGCTTAAGCAGCAGCGCGATTTCGCGCATCACGCTGCTGCGCACCTGCAACTGATCCAGGGCGTCATCCAGCGCCTGCTCTTCGGCATCGGGGGCTGCCTGGCTGCGTTTTAAGTGTTCGCTAAAGCGTTTTTGCAGTAGGGCGTATTCGTCTTGCAATAACTGCAAGTCGGTTAAGTCCCGCGAGCGGCTGATAATGCGCTCGAGTTTGCCTTCCACAACCACGGGGTAGGCTTCGGCAATCACCCGGCGGCCTGTTCCGGTTACCTGCATAAGCTGCGCCGGTCGGCGCGTGCGCATCACTTCCAGAGTGATTGATGGCTTAAGCACCCCCGCGGCTTGCAGTTGTTGAACGCTGCTGGAGAGCAGTTCTTCCCGCGATACGCCGTATACCGCTTCGGCGCCTGGGCTGATATCCAGCACACGTCCTTCGCCACTGACGATAAAGAAGTGGTCATTGGCGGTTGCCACAATGGTTTGCAGTACGCGTTTGTCTATTTCACTCATTCGAATTCACTCATCTGATTCACCCGCGGCATTAGCCTTCTAATCGAACCATTTTTGAATTATCGATGCAGCATTGAATTGATAGGTCGTCAATTTAATGCATTTTTGCATCAAATGGCTAGCGAAGTGCCTTTCCTAGCGGCTGTGATGACTTGGCACGCTCTGTGCAATGTCTATTGATAGACAAGCCTTGCTCGCATTGCGATTCAGCAATTTCAAATAACGTCTAGGTTCAAATAACGTCTAGGAGAGAACTATGTCGGAGTTTAATCAGCCCCTGGGCGGTAATACCATGCCGCGCTTTGCAGGCCCTGCCACCATGATGCGCCTGCCCACCCAAGAGACAGCCGAGGGTCTGGATGCGGCATTTATCGGTATTCCCATGGATATCGGTACTTCAAACCGTCCCGGTACGCGGCTTGGGCCGCGCCAGATTCGCGACGAGTCGCGCATGCTGCGCCCTTACAACATGGCGACACGCGCCGCGCCCTTTGAAAGCCTGCAGGTAGCCGATATTGGCGATGTCCCCATCAATACTTTCCACTTGCCGAAAAGCGTCGACATCATCACTGCTTTTTACGATGACGTGCTGAAACATGACTGCATTCCGCTGACCCTGGGCGGTGAACATACCTTAACGCTGCCGATTCTTCGCGCCATGGCGAAAAAGCATGGCCCGGTAGGGCTGATCCATATCGATGCCCACGCCGATGTTAACGAGCATATGTTCGGCGAGCCGATTGCTCACGGTACGCCGTTTCGTCGTGCCCAGGAGGAGGGCCTATTAGCCCACGGCAAGGTCGTGCAAATTGGCCTGCGCGGAACCGGCTATGCGGCAGAAGACTTTGACTGGTGTCGTGGTCAGGGCTTCCGCGTTGTGCCCGCCGAAGAGTGCTGGTACCGCTCGCTGGCACCGCTGATGGAGCAAGTTCGCGAACAGATGGGTGATATCCCCGTGTACATCAGTTTCGACATCGATGGTTTGGATCCTTCCGTGGCCCCTGGCACTGGCACGGTGGAGATGGGTGGACTGACCTCAACTCAAGGGTTGGAAATTGTACGCGGCGCAGCAGGCTTAAATATTGTCGGTTGTGATCTGGTCGAAGTATCTCCGCCTTACGACCCCAGCGGTAATACCGCGTTAATGGGCGCCACGCTGCTGTATGAAATGCTCTGCGTACTGCCGGGCGTTAAACACAGCAAGTGACGCTGACCGAATAGCTATCAAAGAAATAGCGACTAAATAAAACAGTACTGACCTAATTACGCCGCCAGCCCACCTCCAATAATCACTTCCAATGGGTGAACCCTATGTCGTATAGCAACGTTAAATCGGAACAGCCGAGCCCCTCGGCACCGATACCTCCCGCGCATTTACTAAAATTTCTGATCCCCTCCATCATTGGGGTATTGCTGTTTTTGGTGCCCTTTCAGGTCGGGGGCTCTATCAATATCGGCATGGGAATGATGGCTGATGGCTTGCAAACCCTACTGGGATCAGCGCTACCGGCGATTGCGTTGGTCATTCTCTGCCTCTCGGTGGTGGTGACGCTATACGTCAAGTTAGCGAAACCCGCCTGGGCACAAAGCGGCCCCTTCCACGATATGTTCGATGTGGGCGTGATTTGGGTCGCGATGCGCGTGCTTGGCGCCATTTTTGTCATCATGACCTTTTTTCAGTTCGGCCCTGAGTTCGTCACCGCCTCGTTTACCGGTGGGGTGATGCTCAATGATTTGGCACCTGTGCTGCTGACGTTCTTCTTTTTTGCCGCGCTGCTACTGCCGTTTCTGGTTGAGTTCGGCTTTATGGAGTTTATCGGCACCATGGTGCGCAAGCCGTTTCGGTTTATCTTTAATCTGCCGGGACGCAGCGCCATTGATGCCACCGCTTCTTGGATGGGTTCAGGTACCGTTGGCGTGCTGATTACCGCTCAACAGTACGAGCAGGGTTACTACAACGGCCGCGAAGCATCGGTGATTGCGACTAACTTTTCAGTCGCTTCTATCGCTTTCAGCCTGTTAGTGACGAACTTTGTCGAAATTAACCATCTGTTTGTTCAGTTCTATTTCACCGTAGTGGTGTCAGGTTTAATCGCTGCCGTTATCGTGTCACGGATTCCGCCGCTGTCGCGCAAATCCAATGACTATTATGAGCCTGTGGGCTGTCAGTTGAGTGAAGAGCGTACTGAAAATGTCGGCCTATTTCGCTACAGCCTGCTACAGGCCACTCGCCGCGCAGGTAGTGCACCTGGGCCCCGCCAGTTAGCCCGAATCGCACTACTCAACGTCATTGATATTTTCCTGACGCTGTTACCACTCGTATTTGCCATTGGCACCGTCGCACTGATTTTGGCCGAGTTTACCCCGCTGTTTACCTGGCTCTCCTACCCCATGGTGCCGGTGCTGGAACTGTTGCGTATCCCTGAGGCACAGGCGGCTGCCCCTGCAACCCTGGTCGGCTTTGCTGATATGTTTCTGCCTGCGGTGCTGGCGACCAATATCGAAAGCGAGCTGACTCGTTTTGTGATCGCCTGCCTCTCCATGACGCAGCTGGTGTATATGTCGGAAATCGGTGCACTGTTGCTCAAGTCGAAGATCCCCATCAAGTTCTGGGAACTGGCGGTAGTGTTCTTACTGCGTACCGCGATTACGCTGCCGATCATCGCCTTTATGGCCCATACATTTTTCTTCTAAGGGGCCATTTATGAAGGATAACCAGACAATGACCTGCGCCGAGCTATTGATCCGGCTGCTACGCGATACTTACGGGGTACGGGCCCTGTTCGGCATTCCCGGTGTGCACACGGTAGAGCTTTATCGCGGGCTGGAAGGCAGCGAAGTGCAGCACGTCACCCCTCGCCATGAGCAGGGTGCAGGGTTTATGGCCGACGGCTATGCCCGCGCCAGCGGCCAGCCGGGTGTCTGCTTGATTATCACCGGACCGGGGATGACCAATATAGCGACCGCCATGGGCCAAGCCCTGGCGGACTCTATCCCGATGCTGGTGATCTCCAGCGTCAATCGCCGCGATACGCTGGGTATGGGCCAAGGGCGGCTGCATGAACTGCCCAGCCAGCAGCAGATGATCAGCGGTGTGGCTCGTTTTAGCCACACGCTGCTGGACGCCAACACCTTGCCCGAGGCGCTGGCACGCGCTTTTGCTATCTTTAAGGGCGCGCGGCCTGGCCCGGTGCATATCGAAATCCCCATCGATCTATTCAATGCGCCAGTCCGCGTTCCGACTAGTTGGCAAGCACCTAAGCTTTATCGAGCTGCGCCCGACCCTGAAGGGATCGCCGAGGCTGCACGCCTGCTAAAAGCAGCTAAGCAGCCCCTGGTGCTATTGGGCGGAGGCTGCGTTTCAGCGCCAGAGGCCGCACGGGCATTGGT
Organism: Halomonas sp. AOP13-D3-9; assembly: GCF_052379125.1. Classification (NCBI taxonomy): domain Bacteria; kingdom Pseudomonadati; phylum Pseudomonadota; class Gammaproteobacteria; order Oceanospirillales; family Halomonadaceae; genus Halomonas; species Halomonas sp. AOP13-D3-9. Next base: position 350,457 of record NZ_JBQSYH010000001.1, read on the forward strand.
AGAAAAACTCGATGCTCCCACGGTGACCACCATCAATGCCAAAGGGCTGCTAGGCCGCGACCATCCGCTGGATTTGGGTGCCAATGCTGCGCTGCCCGCCGTTCGTGAACTAGCCGTCAATGCCGATGTGATTCTGGCGGTAGGCACCGAGCTTGGGGAGACCGATTACGACGTCGTGTTTGATGGTGGCTTTCATCTTAATGGCACGCTGATTCGTATTGATCTCGACCCTGAACAGCTAGTGCGTAACCAGCGCACAACGCTTGGGCTGGTGGGCGATGCAGGGCGCAGTTTGGAGCTTCTGCTTGGTCACTTTCCCGAGCCGCTGAAGCGTCAAGGTGTTGAACGAACCGCCGCAGCATTGGGCGCGCTTAATTTGGTAAACGACCCTGCTTTTACTGACTTTGTGCCACTTTATAAAACCCTGGCCGACTACCTGCCCGAAGCGATTTTGGTAGGCGACTCCACCGCGACGGTGTATGCCGGGAACCACTTGGTAAGTCAGCCAGCGCCAAGGCGTTATTTCAACGCATCAACGGGCTACGGCACCTTGGGTTACGGGCTTCCGGCGGCACTGGGCGCTCAGTTGGGTCGTCCTGATCTCCCGGTGGTCGCCTTGGTAGGTGATGGTGGAGTGATGTTTACCCTCTCCGAGCTTGCAACGGCAGTCGAAGAACGTCTGCCAATCGTCATCGTGCTTTGGCACAACGCCGGTTACGAAGAGATTCGACGCTATATGGATGCCAACGGCGTGGCGCGCTTAGGGGTCGATATTCAGGCGCCGAATTTTCTCACCCTGGCTGAAGGTTTCGGCTGCCCCGGCATGCTAGTGGAAAGCCCCGCCGAGCTTGCCAAGGCGCTCGCCAACCGCGTAGCCACCGGGCCTTTACTGATCGAAATTGACGCCGCTGCTTGGCAGAAAAGCCTGCTGAAATCAGGAGAGCATAATGAAGAATAATCATATTTTAGGTCAGGATACCCTCTCCGCGGATAGCGTTGAGCACAGTCTCGGGCTGCCGGGAACCTTTGCCCTATGGCTCGGTGCCAATGTGGTGGTTACTACCATTCTCACCGGCATGTTTTTGGTGCCCGACCTCACTTTTCAGCATGCCATGCTGCTGATCGTGTTGGGCTCAGCAATCGGTATTATCCCATTGGTATTAATCGGCGTGATGGGGCAGCAAACCGGCATGACCACCATGGTGCTGGCACGGGGCACTTTTGGCCGCAAGGGAGCTAATTTCCCCGCATGGGTTAATTTGCTGGCGCTAATCGCGTGGAGTTGGATTCAAGCGCTGTTGGCGGGCATGAGCCTCGATTACGCGGTCGAAAGCTTAACTGGTTACTCCAATATGGCGCTGTTTACAGTGTTGTGTGAGTCGCTGGTAGTGCTTATTGCCCTGCGCGGCCATTTAGGTATCGAAAAGGTAGAAAAAATTGCGGCGGTGCTGATGGTAGGGCTGTCGGCAGTGGTACTTTTCGCACTAAATCGCCACTACGATTTGCCGAGCATTACCCAACTGGAACCAGAAGGGGTTCTGGGTGGTGGTGTGATCTTCGATATCGTTGTGGCGACCGCTTTTTCCTGGATTCCATTAGCCGCGGATTACAACCGCCACTGCCGCTCGCTTAAAGCCGCTGTTGTGGGTACTTGGGGCGGTTATGTCACGGCCACTTTGATTGCTATGGGATTGGGGGCGACGGTATCGGCGCTTTCGATTACGGTTGGCATGGAGCAAACATATGACCCAACAGCACTGCTTAGCGGTTTTGGGTTTGGTTTACCTGCCGCCCTGGTTATCTTCTTTTCAGTACTGACCACCAACGTAATGTGCGTATATAGCGCAACGCTTTCCTTTATGAGCGTGCGCCCTAAGGTGGCGTTTTGGAAACCGGCGTTAATCATTGGTGTGGTGTCAGTGGTTGGCGCCTTGATCCCTGGCATTCTTGACCAGTTCCAGACCTTTCTTTTGATTATCGGTAGCGTTTTTATTCCGGCCTTTTCTCTGATGATCGTCGATTACTACCTGTTGGGTCGCCAGCGCTATACCTCGGCGCAGTTGATCCAGGCTGACCATAGTCTTCCCGCTTTTAACTGGCTGGCGCTGGGCAGCTACGCGATAGGCGCGCTGTTGGCCTATTACTGGAATTGGGTAGCGCCGCTGGACTTTGGTGCATCGCTACCGGTTTTTGTGATCACAGGCGCGCTCTATTTTGTGGTCAGTAAGGCGGCTGTTGCGAAGCGGGTAACCGTATGAGTCTGCAGCACATCAATGAACAGCAGTGGTACCGTATCGCCCCCAAGGCGGACGGTATTACCCTAATTTTACGATGGTCCGCTTATCGAAGATCTCTGGCACAGCAGCTTAATCGATTATGCCGCCAGTATGCGACGGCTTAGAGAGCTGCCGGTACGCACAGTTCACGGCGGGCACTTCCCTAGTTTTAGCGGTCAACATCTCAAGCGACTAATCGATGACTGGCTTCGCCAACACGACCTTTAAAGGAGTTACCAAGGTGCCTACTTCTTCAAGTGCAGAACATGCTTCGCTGTTAGATAAACAGTTTATCAACAACCAGTGGGTCGCATCTTCGGGAGCTCGCCTACTCGATGTGATGAACCCCTACCGCGAGGAACGTATTGCTCAAGTCACGGCGGGGGATGCTGCAGATGTAGACGCCGCCGTTAAAGCCGCCCAGCAGGCGCAGCCCGCTTGGCAGGCGTTGGGCGGTACCGCACGTGCAAAATACCTGGATGGATTTGCCGATGCGCTAGAAGCCCGTCGGGATACTATTCTCACGCTTTCGGCGACCAATAACGGTAAGCCACTTGCAGAGGCGGAGATTGACCTGGACGATGCGATTGCCTGCTACCGCTACTACGCGAAACAGGCTAAAGCGCTGGATGCACGCCAGGGCGAGCTGGTCAGCGTGGAAATGGAAGGCGTTGAGGCGCGTACTTATCATGACCCGGTTGGGGTAGTGGGGCTGATTGCGCCCTGGAACTTCCCGCTGGTGACCAGCGCATGGAAGCTGGCACCTGCCTTGGCGGCGGGTTGTGCCGCAGTACTCAAACCTTCGGAAGTGACGCCGCTGCCTGAACTAGTGCTGGCAGAAATTGCTTTAGAGATTGCGCTGCCCGCAGGTGTGCTGAACCTGCTCAATGGCGACGGTGAGGGCATCGGCGCGCCACTCACCAATCACCCCGGCGTGGATAAAATCTCATTCACGGGCAGTAATCGTGTAGGCGAAACAGTCATGCAAGCCGCTGCAGCCCGCACGGCCAGCGTGTCATTGGAACTCGGCGGTAAATCCCCGATTTTGGTGTTGGAAGACGCCGACCCCGCCCAGGCCGCCGACTGGGTAATGGCCGGTATCTACTTCAACGCTGGGCAGATCTGCTCAGCAACTTCACGCTTATTAGTGCACGAAGACGTAGCGGAAGCACTCTACACTGCTCTCGCCGAGCGTATGGATGCGCTAACACTGGGCGACCCGCTTGCAGAAGGGACTGACTTAGGGCCACTGACCAGCGCCAAACAGCGCGACGCGGTGCAGCGCTATTTGGATATCGCCGAGCAGGAAGGGCTAACAGCAGTGCGCGACAAGCGACACCGCACGCTGCCAGAGAAGGGCTATTTCCTCGCGCCTACGCTCTACCGTGATGTGCCGCTAGAGAGCCGCTTATGGCGGGAAGAAATTTTTGGCCCAGTGCTGTGTGGGCGCAGCGTGGCAAGCGAAGCCGAAGCAATCGCACTTGCTAACGATAGTGCCTACGGCTTGGCGGGCACGGTGATTAGCGGCGATCCTGAGCGGGCCAAGCGCATAGGCCGCCAGCTCAAAGCCGGAAGCATCTGGTACAACAGCGAGCAATTAGTGCTACCCGAAACCGGCTGGGGTGGCTTCAAGCGCAGCGGCATTGGCCGTGAACTGGGCCCCTGGGGGCTAAGTGCGTATCTAGAGGTGAAGCATGTAATTGGACCAGCCTGATGCTCAGGTTTGAGCTTTAGGCATCTCATAACGCCGAGACGATTTCCCAGCTTTGACCACCTGCCCCGGCACATCGTGGCCGATAAGGTCGGGGAGGGTGGCGGCGACCTCAAGTAGCGCGTCCAAGTCGACGCCGGTATCGACGCCCATGGCTTCAAACATATGTACCAAGTCTTCGGTGCATACATTGCCGCTGGCGCCGGGGGCGAAGGGGCAGCCGCCTAACCCACCTAATGAAGCATCAAAGCGGGTGATGCCCGCCTGCCACGCCGCCAGTGCATTGGCTAAGCCCATGCCTCGAGTGTTGTGAAAGTGCAGGGTAAACGGTGTTTCAGGCCAGCGCCCAAGCACTGCTTCACACAGGCGTTTGACCTGTGCAGGGTTGGCCATGCCGGTGGTGTCGCAGAGTGTGACACCCTGTATACCAAGGCCGATAAGTTGCTCAACGAGCTCAAGTACCCGCGTTTCGGGCACTTCGCCTTCAAAGGGGCAACCGAAGGTCGTGGAAACCGATGCATTGATAAAAACGCCGCTACCCTGTGTCACTTCCAAAATAGCCGCGAACTGCTCAAGGGACTGCTCTGGCGTCATGCGCAGATTGGCCAGCCCGTGACTATTGCTAGCTGACATGACTAGATTGATCTCATCCACCTGGCAAGCCAGCGCCCGTTCGGTGCCCTTTACGTTGGGTACTAGCACCGTGATATCGACGCCTTCCCGACGCTGAATACCGGTGACAACGTCTGCGGCATCACGCAGGTTGGGGATCGCTTTAGGCGACGTAAACGATGTTGCTTCAATACGTCGTAGCCCGGTGGCGGAGAGCGCGTCGATCCAGTGGATTTTGTCTTCCGTGGGCACGAAGCGTGCCTCGATCTGCAGACCGTCCCGGGGAGCCACTTCGTTGATTTCTACCTTGGTGGGACAGGGCGTTGGCTGGCTCATGATGTGTTCCTCAAATAATGCCCGCTTGGCGCAGTTTGGCGCGGGTTTCGTGGTCAATGCCCAGCTCATCCAAAACATCGTCGGTATGCTGGCCAAGCGCCGGGCCGCCGTCGCCAAGTCGCCCAGGGGTAGCGCTAAGCTTAGGCAACACGCCGGGGACTTTGAGCGGTTTGCCGTTGGGGCGGGTAAAGGTCTGAATCATCTCCCGCGCTAAATAGTGGGGGTCATGGGCGATATCTTCTGCAGTGTAGGGGTAGCCTGCGGGTACGCGGGCTTCATCTAGCGCTTGTAAAATGGCCTCCTTTGGGCGCTCTTCTGTCCAGGCCTGAATGGCGGCATCAATCATCTTGGCTTGCTGGCTGCGCCCATCGTTATGGGCCAGAGCCGGGTCGTTGGCGAGGTCATCACGATCAATTACGCCCATCAAGCGCTTGAAGATGCTGTCGCCGTTACCGGCAATTAGCACGTAATCGCCATCTTGGCAGCGATAGGCGTTGGAAGGAGTTATGCCGGGCAGGGCGCTGCCGCTGGGTTCGCGCACCTGGCCGCTGGCATCGAACTCCGGCAGCAGGCTCTCCATCATCGCAAATACCGACTCGTACAGCGCAACGTCGATCTCTTGGCCCAGGCCGCTGCGGTTGCGCTCCTGAAGAGCGAGTAGTGTACCGATGACGGCGTAAAGTGCGGAAAGCGAGTCGCCGATGCTCACCCCTACGCGTACCGAAGGCTCTCCCGGCTGGCCGGTGAGGTAACGCAGCCCGCCCATGGCTTCGCCAATCACCCCAAAGCCAGGCTTGTCGCGGTAGGGCCCCGTTTGCCCGTAGCCGGAGATATGCACCATGATCAGTCGGGGGTTGAGTTGGGAGAGCGCTTCCCAGCCTAGTCCCCAGTTGTCTAACGTGCCGGGGCGGAAGTTCTCCACCACCACGTCGGCTTCGGCGGCGAGCTTGCGCACCAGGTCTTGGCCCTCTTCGCTGCGTAAATCCAGCGCCACAGAGCGCTTGTTGCGGGTCTGCACATGCCACCAGAGCGAGGTGCCATCCTCTATCATTCGCCATTTGCGAAGTGGGTCGCCGGTGCCGGGCGGCTCAATTTTAATCACATCGGCACCGAATTCGCCCAGCAGCTTAGTGGCGAATGGCCCCGCAATCAGTTGGCCAAGCTCTAGAACTTTTAAGCCCTGTAGCGGAAGCTGGCGTGCTTCGGAAGCATTCATTCAGGCTCTCTCTTATCATTGGTGTATCACTACTTGTCAGCATGCGTGAGCTAACCAGGGGCGACAATTAGGCAATCGGTAACAAAGGGTTCGTGGCTGGCGAAGGTGTGGGCTACCATAGTGAGCTTGCTTTAAAGGAGTCCGTTACATGCGCCGCTTCGATTTCGTCACCCTTAAACTGTTTATCTCCGTAGCGGATGAGGGGCGTCTGACGGCGGCTGCCGAGCGCGAACATTTGGCGCTTGCCGCGGTGAGCAAACGTATTAGCGACCTAGAAGCGCTGGTGGGCACCACGCTGCTTTACCGTCGCCCCCGTGGCGTAGAGTTAACGCCTGCCGGGCAGGCCTTTTTGCACCATGCCCGGCGTATTATGGATAACATCGAGCGGCTGCATGCTGAGCTAAGTGAATACGGCGAAGGCGTTCGCGGCCATGTGCGTATTCACTCCAATACATCGGCGATCATTGCCTTTTTGCCCCAGGATCTCAGCGCTTTCTCTCGCCTCTACCCCGAAATCAAAATTGACCTTCAAGAGCGCGTTAGCAGTGAAATCATTGCCGCCGTTCGTGATGGATTAACCGATATCGGCATTTTTGCCGGTCATGTGGCGGCGCCTGATCTACAGCAGCTCTCTTATCGCCATGACCGCCTCGTGTTAATGACACCCATTGATCACCCCCTGGCCGAGCGTGAAAGCATCGCTTTTAACGAAGCGCTAGCCTTCGATTTTATTGGCTTACAGCATGATGCCTCATTGCAATCATTGTTGAATGAACAGGCCACTTTGGCAGGCAAAACGCTGCGAATGCGTATTCAGGTGCGCAGCTTTGACGCTATTTGCCGCATGATCCACCACGGCATGGGCGTGGGGGTACTTCCCGAGCAGACCATCTATCGTGATCTGGGCGATTTGCAGCTCAGAAGCATCCCGCTTAGCGATCCCTGGGCTCAGCGCGAGCTGGTGATTGGTATGCGCCGCTACGCCTCGCTACACGTGACTGCCAGACACTTGGTGGATCATCTTACTCAGAATGAGGATGACTCTTAGCTTCTTTAATGGCTTCGTGCTTTGAGAAAGCTAAGCACCACTACCTAACCGTTCACTGGCCTAAAACGTGCGAGATAGTAGGTTAATGACGGCAGTCAGGTGTTCATCTTTGGTCGTATAGCGGTGAGGGGGTAGGTTAAAAAGCCTTCTATAGCGGCGTTTCTAGCCATCGTATTTGACGAAGTCAGCCTTCTTGAACGTCGATTTGAGCCCCTCGACGGCTTGTTTCAAGATCGAACTAGCAACACATCCAATAACGACAACGTAGAAAGTGCATCCCATGCGGAAACAACTGTTTGCCACGCTGGCTACCCTAGGCATGCTAACAACGGCTCCGTTCGTTTTAGCTAACCCCATCGAAATCCAAGTTAACAACACCATGAGTGAGGGCGGCTCGGAAAGCGCCGCCGTGGAACGCTTTGCTGAATATTTAGAGGAACAGGCACCAGGCCGCTTTGAAGTGCGTCCTTTTTTAGCCGGTTCTCTGGGCGGTGAGAACGCCGTGCTGGAACTGCTGAATCTGGGCCAAACCCAGCTCTCCATTACCGGTGGTAACTGGCGCCAGCAGTATGCGCCTGAATACGACGCCATTACGGTTCCCTTTGTGTTCACCACCTGGGATGAAGTAGACGCCTATATGGAGAGCCCTTCCGGCCAAGCGCTGGTTGAGAAAGCAGAAAGCCAGGGTGGCCTGAAGTATTTTGGTTTGCAGCACCGCGGGCCCCGCCACATGACCGCTAACAAGGAGATACACACGCCGGCTGATCTGGAGGGTTTCCGCCTGCGCCTGCCTTCGCTGCCAGTATGGCTAGAAGTGTGGGAGGAGATCGGCGCTCAGGTAGTGAACGTGCCTGCGCCAGAGATTTATCTCGCCATGCAGACCGGCCAGGTAGATGGCCACGAGAACTCGCTCTCCTCCCCCTATACCCGTCGCCTATGGGAAGTACAGGACTACCTGATTATGACCAGCCACGTACAGTTTCCTTGGAGCTGGGTGGCCAGTTCGCGCTGGTGGGATGGCCTAGAAGCCGATGACCAGGCATTGATTGAAGAGGCGATCGACGTAGCTCGTCAATACGGCTCAGAGCAAGAGCGGGAGCTTGACGAGTTCTATCTGGAAGCGCTTCAGGATGAAGGGATGACCGTCATTGAGCCGGATGTGACGCCTTTCCGCGAAGCGGCGTTACCGGCCATCGATCGTGTTATGGCTGACATGGCCGACGGTGTTCGTGAAGATGCGCTGGGTAACGACAGCGAGTAAAACGTGCTGGCCAGAAATCGCGGCGGCCCATGGGGCCGTCGTTGTAGTTTCATAGACGACCAAAAAGACGTCAGGGTAAGGAGTTCTTCTGTGGAAGACGCGATAGCGCCCAGTAACGGGCCAGATCGAATTGCTTTCTATACGCTGCGGGGCCTCACACGCCTATGCGATGGGGCGGGCGTAGCGCTAATGGCGGCCATTCTGCTGCTAATCGTGGCGGCCGTTATTGCCCGTGACCTGCTGGGGCTAGGTATGCCCTGGACCGAAGAAGTGGCGTCAATGCTGGCGATTTACGCGATTGGCTTTGGCTCATTATCGGCGTGGGTGCGCAGCGAGCATCTAGTGGTAGATCTGTTTAGCCACAAGCTCTCAGGGCTGGGTAAAAACATCCAATATCGGCTCGCCGCGCTGATTTCCTGTGTTTTTTTTGCGCTCGCCGCCTGGGGCGCATGGATCATGTCGGATATGAGCGCCAATAATAAAACGGTCTCGTTAAGCATCAGTTTTAGTTACCTCTACTACGGTGTTTTTTTCAGCTTTGCGGGTATGGCGCTGATTGCCCTGTGGCAAACCCTGCGTGGCCCGGTGGCGTGGTTGGAAACCTCCCACGAAGAGGAGGCCTCTCAGCCATGACCGAACTACTGATTTTTGTCGGCGGCCTATTAGTACTGATGGCCATTGGCTTGCCGGTGGTCGTCGCTATTGGCGTGACCTCCTTTATCGCCTTGGTATTTACCGGGACGGGCGGCCTGCCTGTCGAGCTCTTGCCGCTGCGTATGGTACAAACGCTCAATAACTTTACCCTGCTGGCGATTCCGCTGTTTATTCTGGCCGCCAATATTATGAATATCGGCTCGACGACCACGCGGATTTTTGACTTTGCCACTGCCTTGGTGGGCTTTACCAAGGGCGGCCTTGGCCACGCTAACGTGGTAGCCAGCTCTATCTTTGCCACCATGTCAGGCACTGCCGTGGCCGACGCAGCAGGCCTTGGTAGCATTGAAATCAAAGCCATGAAGGAGCGTGGCTATGCACTGGATTACTCCACCGGTATTACCGCTGCCTCCAGCGTTATCGGGCCGATTCTCCCGCCAAGCATCGCGCTAGTCGTCTATGGCTGGCTGGCCAATGTAAGTATTGGCGGGCTATTTATGGCGGGGCTGCTGCCGGGTATTTTGATGGCGCTGCTGCTGATGGGTATGACAGTACTGCTGGGCACTACTGGCAGGGTGGTCATGCCCAAACCCACCCCCTTTGACGCCTGTGAAGTGGCCCGTACTGGTAAGCGTGCCCTCCTGCCGTTAATGATGCCCGCCATTATCGTTGGTGGCATTTGGGGCGGCTTTTTTACACCGACGGAAGCCGGTGCGATTGCCTCGCTCTATGCGGTCATTCTGGGTGGCTTGATCTATCGGGATTTGAATTGGCGGGATCTCTATAGCGCCTTCAGCCGCACGCTGATGTTCAGCGCGGTGATCCTGCTGATTATTGCGGTATCCAGTTTTTACGGCTGGATTCTGGTGCGCATGGGCATCCCCCAGGCGTTGGCGGGCCAGGTCGCCAGCATCGATATGCCCATGTTTGCACTGCTGCTCTGCTTTGCGCTGTTCTTTCTGCTGATTGGCTGCTTTATGTCGGTGATTGAAAGCATCCTGATTTTCACCCCGATTGTGGTACCAGCGGCACTCAGTGCCGGGTTAGACCCCGTTCACTTTGGTATCGTGATGGTGATTACACTCTCGGTGGGAGTGATTACCCCGCCTTTTGGCACAGTGCTGTTCCTGATGGTCGGGATTACCCGGCTGCGCTACGGCCAGGTCGTTACGGCGATCATGCCGTTCTTACTACCGATTATCGCCACTATTCTGCTGCTGATCGCTGTGCCGGGGTTGGCTACCTGGCTGCCGGATATCATGGGGTACTAATCGCTTGCGATAGAGATTGTTTATGGTGTCATCATCGTTATTGCGAGGAGATTGCAACTGGGTTGGAGCCTCTATATGCAATGACAACAGCGGGAGCACCACGCTATGCTAAAGCTCTCATTTTCCTGAGGAGTGGTGGTGAGCGACTTACTCGACCCGACCAACGACTACGTTTTCAAGCGGTTGTTTGCTGAAGCGCCTGATCTGCTGGCCGATTTGATCAATGACCTGCGACCGGACTTACCGGATATTGCCTCGGTAGAGATACTCAACCCAACCATTAAGCCGGACGAGCTATACGGCAAATATATTATTCTCGATGTCTTGGCCCGAGATGGGAAAGGCAACTGCTATAATGTGGAAGTTCAGGTGCGCCGTTTTGATGCGTGGCACAAGCGTGGACTGTTTTATCTGGCGCGCATGCTAGGCAACCAGCTCGAAGCAGGCGAGGATTACCAAGCGCTGAACGCCTCAGTGGGTTTACATCTGCTTGATTTTGACTTGTTCACCGCACAGGAATCGGAGCGTCAGCAAGCAGTGTGGCGGTTTGAAATGCGCGATGAACAGCAGCCTGACGTATCGCTGGGGAACATCCTGCAGATGAACCTGATCGAATTGAAAAAGGCGGATCGCCTGGGGCTGCCGGAAGGCCCACTGCGCGCCTGGATTACGTTTTTTAAGCACTGGCAGGAGGATCTCACCATGGCCAATATAGCCCACGAACCGGTCAAGAGAGCGATGAGTCGCATCCGCGAGCTGAGTGCCGACGAAGAGACTCGTCGTTTAGCGTTTGTGCGCGAACGGGCATTGCGGGACGAGGTGTCGCTTTTGAACCAAGCTAAGCGCGAAGGGCTTGAGCAAGGGCGTCAAAAAGGGCGTCAAGAAGGCGAACAGCTGGGTATTGAAAAAACCGCCCGAAACCTGATCAGGCTTGGGGTACTGAGTAATGAGCAGATTGCTGCAGTGACCGGTCTGGCAGTAGACGAAGTGATTAAGTTGCGCACAGAAGGTAAGCAATGATTCTGGCTTTACGCCATCGCTTTATTCGTGGGGTGCTGGCCGTTGGTACGTACCACCTTGTAAGAGTCCTCCCAGGCTGCGCCTTCGTCGTTGCGGGCATCGATGCCCTGTTGTATGCCAATGAACAAAAGCTGTGGCTAAACTGCTGGGGATTACTCCCCAGCAGGCAAGATCCTTCCTGGGTTCATCAGTCCTTTGGGATCAAACAGCGCCTTAACACCGCTGATCAGTTCTCGCTCAATCGGCGATAGCCGCGCCAGGTAAGGCGCTTGCTTGGTGCGGCCAATACCGTGTTCAGCGCTGATGCTGCCGTGGAAGTCGTCAAGCACATCAAATAGCCGCTCCTCCAGGTCGTGCAGATGGGCTTTCTTATCGCTATCCGCCATTGCCGCGGGCGGCAGAATGTTGAAGTGCAGGTTGCCGTCGCCCACATGCCCGTAGGCAATAATTTCGCACTCGGGTGACGCCGCCATGACCACGTCACTGGCTTGGCTGACGAAGTCGGGTATCGCCGAGATAGGCACTGAAATATCAGTGCGCAGATGCTCGCCGCGCCGCCGCTGGCCTTCCAGCATACTTTCGCGGAACTGCCAAAGCTGGGCGGATTGGGTGCCGCTGGATGACAGCGCGCCATCCTGCACCAGCTCACGCTCCATGCCGGTTTCCAGCAGCGCTTCCAACATCGAACCCAGATCCACTGGCCCCGTGGCCGCAACTTCCATTAGCACGTACCAGGGGTAGGCGCTCTCCATCGGGTCGCGCAGCTCAGGCGTTGCTTCGATCGCTAGCTCAATGCAGCGGCGGGGGATCAGCTCAAAAGCGGTCAATAGGTCGCAGCAGTTGCGGCGAGCCAAACCGTAAAGATCAATCACCGCCTGAACAGAGGGCAGGCCAAGCAGTGCGGTACGGTTTTGGGTCGGGCGCGGTGAGAGCTTGAGCACCGCGCCAGTGACGATGCCCAGGGTGCCTTCGCTGCCTAAAAACAGCTGCTGAAGGTCGTAACCGCGGTTGTCTTTATGCAGCGCGCTCAGGCTTTCCCAAACGCGCCCGTCGGGCAGGACTACTTCAAGCCCCAGCACCAGCTCGCGCATCATGCCGTAGCGCAGCACGTTAAGCCCACCTGCGTTGGTGGCGATATTGCCGCCAATCTGACAGCTGCCTTGTGCGCCTAGCGAGAGAGGGAAGTCGCAATCATGCTCAGCTGCCGCTAGCTTAACGTTCTCAAGAATACAGCCTGCGTCTACCGTGATGGTGAAGTTAACCGGGTCAATCGCGCGTACGCTATTTAAGCGCTCTAAGCTGATCACCAGTTCCTGACCATTAGCGGCGGGCAAGGCACCTGCCACCAAACCGCTATGGCCACCTTGGGGCGTCATGGCGACGCCTTGCTCATAGCAGCGCTTAACGACTTCGGCGACGTCCAAGGTACTGGCCGGGCGGGCCACGGCCAACGGCATGCCTAATGTGTCGCCCGCCCAGTCGCTGACGTAGCGGGCCATGGCCTCCGGCTCGCGCAGCAGACCGCGCTCGCCGAGCAGGCTGGTGAGCTCATCTAAAAAGGTGGTGGTGTCGATCATTAACTCTCTTCCTGCCAGGCCGCGCCTTCCGGAAAGCGGTGCTTTGCTTGGGATTCCGCATGCATGGCGATACTGTAACCCGGCGCCTCAGGTACCTGATAGCGACCACGGTTGATGACCACTGGGTCGATAAAGTGCTCGTGCAGGTGATCCACATACTCAAGCACACGGCCCTCAAGGCTGCCGGATACCGCGATGTAGTCGAACAGTGAGATATGTTGGGTGTACTCGCAAAGCCCAACCCCGCCGCCGTGAGGGCAAATCGGCACGCCGAACTTGGCGGCCATCAGCGTTACTAAAATCACTTCGTTAAGCCCGCCCAAACGCGCCGCATCCAGCTGGCAGTAGTCGATGGCATCGGCCTGGAAGAACTGCTTGAACATCACTTTGTTGTGACAGTGCTCGCCAGTGGCGACGCCGATAGGCGCAACCCGGTGGCGAATTTCGGCGTGGCCAAGAATATCGTCAGGGCTGGTGGGTTCCTCAATCCATAGCGGATCAAATTCGGCCAGTCGACGCATCTTGGTGATCGTCTCGTCGACTTCCCATACCTGGTTGGCGTCCATCATCAGCACGTTGTCCCAGCCGATCTCTTCGCGCAGCAGCGCCGCACGGCGGGCATCTTCTTCGATGTCGCCGCCAATCTTCTGTTTGAAATGAGTCCAGCCTTCGGCCAATGCTTCCCGAGCCAGGCGGCGCACTTTCTCGTCGCTGTAGCCCAACCAGCCCGCTGACGTGGTGTAGGCGGGGTAGCCATCGCGGCGCATTTCGGCTTCGCGGGCTGCTTTTCCGGAGGCCTGGCGGCGCAGTAAACAGATCGCTTCTTCCGGCGTTAATGCATCGGTGACGAAGCGGAAATCAAGGCAGCGCACCAGCTGTTCCGGGGTCATATCCACCAGCAGCTTCCACACCGGCTTACCTTCGTTTTTCGCCCACATATCCCACACGGCGTTAACGATGGCGGCGGTGGCGAGGTGAATCGCGCCTTTATCGGGGCCAATCCAGCGCAGCTGACTATCGCCGGTAATTTCCCGCCAGAAAGTGCCCATATTGTCAGTAATAGAGGCCAGCGAGCGACCTTCAATCAGCGGTGCCAACGACTGTAAAGCAGTGACCACAATCTCGTTGCCGCGGCCAATGGTAAAGGTTAAACCGTGCCCCTCGGGGCTGCCGTCATCGGTGTGCAGGATGACGTAGGCGGCAGAGTAGTCCGGCGCGGCATTCATGGCATCCGAGCCGTCCAGTGAGCGCGAGGTGGGAAAACGAATATCCTGGATCTCGACGCGAGTGATGGTTGTCATGGTGCGCTCCTGGGCTGCGATATGAGTGGCTTATTGATTGACAGAATCAGCGGCGCGCCAAGTGGCTCATCAGTTCACGAATGCCATAAGTCCAGGGCGGCAGTTGATCGCTTCTGCCTACTCGGTTGACCAAGGCGCCCAGAGCAGGCGTGGCGATGGTGACACGATCATTCAGATGATGGGTAAAGCCCTGACCCTCGCCGTCGCGATCCTGAATGGGCGAGAACATGGTGCCCAGGAACAGCATAAAGCCGTCCGGGTATTGGTGGTGTTCGCCGATGGTTTGACTGACCAGATCCAGCGGGTCGCGGCTGATTTCGCGCATATCGCTTTCGCCCTGGAGCAGAAAGTCATCGTTTTCACCCTCAATGCGCAGAGATACCTGGCAATTGCGCACGCTGTCGATATCGAAGTGGTCATCGAACAGGCGAATGAAGGGGCCAATGGAGCAGGAGGCGTTGTTATCTTTTGCTTTGCCGAGTAGCAGGGCGCTGCGCCCTTCCACATCGCGCAGGTTGACGTCGTTGCCGAGAGTCGCACCACGCACCTGGCCGCGGCTGTCTACTGCCAGGACAATTTCCGGCTCGGGGTTATTCCACTTTGAAGACGGGTGCAAACCCACCGAGGTGCCAAAGCCTACCGATGAGAGCGGTTGGGATTTGGTAAATACCTCTGCATCCGGGCCGATCCCAACTTCCATATATTGCGACCACCCACCGCGTGCCTGAAGCGCTTTTTTAAGCGACATCGCCTCGTCAGAGCCCGGCTTAATTTTAGAAAGATCTTTGCCGATCAGTGCCTGCAAGTCATCGCGCAGTTCCACTGCCCGCGCCGGGTCGCCGCCCGCTTGCTCCTCGATGACTCGCTCCAGCAGGCTAACGGCAAAGGTGACGCCACAGGCTTTAACGGCCTGAACATCGCAAGGAGCGAGCAGGTAGGGCGCTTGTGGTTGGGGTAACTGAGAGTTTTTCAGCAGTGCCTCGATACTACCTAGGTTGGGGCCTTCCGCCCGCTGCACTAACGCTTGTAAATCATCGCGTTCCAGCAGATCCGCCATGGTGGGGCCGAACTCGGTGATGTCGATCACCTGGCCGTTTTTCACGGTTACCAGCGCGGGGCCTGGATGAGTGCCATCCAGCCATACACGGCCAACCAGCAGCGCGTTATCCAAGTCATTGGGAAGAGCGTCATTCAAGGACAGTGGTTGCATAAGTGTCTTCATATCGTTAGCTCTCCCGATTGCCGTCAGCCAGCGAGGAGGCATTAAAGGTGGATCACCCCGTTACCTCTGCAGCCAAGTAATCACGGCAGGAGAGGTACGGGGTGAGGCATGTTTTTCAACCCAAAAAGTAGATAGGTGCTTACTCGGTCATTGATGATTCAGCAATGCGCTGAAACTCAGCCACTAGGTCTTCACCAATGCGCGGCGCCCACTCTTCGTATACCGGCTGCACGGCTTCCTGGAAAGCGGCAATCTGCTCGTCATCAAGACGGGTAATTTGCATGCCGCGCTCTTCAAGCTGATCCCGCGCCCAATCGTCGTACTCGCTGGAAAGCTGGATTTCATAATCAGCAGCCTGCAGCGCTGCTTCCTGGACTAGCTCCTGATACTCAGGGTCGAGGCGATCCCAGGTACGCTGAGAGATCATCTTGATAAAGGGCGTGTAGACGTGGCGGGTTTCGGAGCCGTAGTCCTGAACCTCATGGAAATTAGAGGTTAGAATGGTGCTCCAGGGGTTTTCCTGGCCATCGACCACGCCCTGTTCCATGGCGGAGAAGAGTTCACCAAACGCCATCGGGGTTGGGTTGGCGCCCAGGGCTTCCCAAATCGCCAGGTGCACCGGGTTCTCCATGGTGCGAATCGACAGGCCACGAACATCCAGCCCTGCCACATCTTCTGGAGAAGAGACTTCCCGAGCGCTATTGGAGAGCTGGCGGAAGCCGTTTTCAGAGAATGCCAGCGCTTTCAGACCGGTGCCATCGAAGGCGTCGAGCATCTCCTGGGCAGCATCGCTCCGCATGGCCTCGACAGCCGCCTCTCGGGTAGGTAGCAGAAAGGGGAGGTCGAAAACCGCTAACTCTTCAACATAGCCGGTGGCGGGAGAAGACGACGGGTAAGTCATATCCAGCGTCCCGGTCTGCAACATCTCCATCATCTGCACATCGTCGCCAAGCTGGCTGTTGGGGAAGATATTGACGGTGATACGGCCTTCACTGCGCTGGTCAAGAATATCCGCGAAGTATTGGCTAGAGATGTACTGAGGCGAGCTTTCCGCTAAGCCAAGGCCCATGCGCAGGGTGACACTGCCATGATCGCCCACCGTCTCGCCTTCGATTTCAGGCGGGTCGGAAAGGTCGGGCGTTTGCGCGTAAGCGATGCCTGAGCTGAGCAGTGTGGCGCCGGTCAATAGTAGGGTGCGTTTCCAAAGATGGTGCATAGTCGTCACTCTCCTGGCGTGCTGCAGACCGCTTCGCTAAGGGGGCTTCTAAGCGAGCTGCAGCGTGGTTAATTGTTGTTGTATGTCAGCGGTACTCACCTATTAACGGTGTAAGTGCCGCCACCCTTAGATGTGAATGTGTAACGTTTTTCATATATGTTCAACATATACTTTTGTATGTGTCGACGCCGCAGAGAAGAAAGCGTACCTTCGTGGCGACTCTCCCCTACATTTAAGGGAGCTTACTTAATCGTTTATGTTGGTGGGGCAGTATGAGTGCCTAAAGCGCGCCTACTGGCTTGTTCTATTTACTTTAGGCGTGGAGAGACACCATGGCCAATTTTCAACGAATAACGCCTGAGCAGTTGCGTTCACGCTACTGGTTCGATAACCCCGATCACCCCGGCACCACGGCGCTGTGCATCGAGCGTTATCTTAATTACGGTATCACGCTGGATGAGCTGACTAGCGGTAAGCCGATTATTGGTATCTGTCAGTCAGGTTCTGATCTAACGCCATGTAACCGCCACCATATTGACCTGGTTAAACGGGTGAAAGACGGCATTCGCGCCGCAGGTGGCGTGCCGTTTGAATTTCCCATGCACCCTATTCATGAAAATGTGCGTAGGCCTACCGCTGCGTTAGATCGTAATCTTGCCTATTTGGGCATCGTGGAAGTACTCCACGGTTACCCGCTGGACGGCGTGGTATTGACCACTGGCTGTGATAAAACCACCCCTGCGGCGCTGATGGCGGCGGCAACCGTGAATATCCCCGCTATCGTGCTCTCCGGTGGGCCGATGCTCAACGGCTGGCGCGGTGCCGAGCGGGTAGGCTCGGGGACGATTATCTGGGAGCTTCGCAAGCGCTTGGCCGCGGGAGATATCGACTACGCGGAGTTCCTCTCTCGCGCTAGCGACTCGGCACCCTCGATTGGCCACTGCAACACCATGGGCACCGCTTCCACCATGAACTCTATGGCGGAAGTGCTGGGTATGAGCCTGCCTGGCTCGGCGGTGATTCCCGCGCCCTATAAAGAGCGCGCGATGGTGGCCTACGATACCGGCACACGGATCGTTGATATGGTCTGGGAAGACCTGCGCCCGCTGGATATCCTGACCCGTGATGCCTTTGAAAATGCCATCGTGGCATGTTCGGCCCTGGGCGGTTCCTCTAACGCGCCGGTGCATATCAATGCCATCGCCCGCCATTCGGGCATTGAATTGGATAACGACGACTGGCAGCGGCTGGGCCATGAAATCCCTTTGCTTGCCAACGTGATGCCCGCCGGTGCTTTCCTGTGCGAAGAGTTCTACCGCGCCGGGGGGGTGCCCGCGATCCTCCATGAGCTACACACTGCCGGTAAGCTGCACGGCGAGGCGCTAACGGTCAATGGCCGCTCCATCGGCGATAATTTGCAGGGCCGTGAAACCCAAGACACTGATGTGATTTGTCGCTATAGCGACCCGTTGGTGGAGCACGCGGGCTTCCTCAATCTCAAGGGCAATCTATTCGACTCGGCGCTGATGAAAACCAGCGTGATCTCGCGGGATTTCCGTGAGCGCTTCCTGAATGACCCCAACGACCCGGAAGCCTTTGAAGGCAAGGTGGTGGTATTCGATGGCTCTGAAGATTACCACGCCCGCATTGATGACCCGGCGCTCAATATCGACGCTCGTACCATTCTGGTAATGCGCGGCGCTGGCCCGGTAGGCCACCCTGGCGGTGCCGAAGTGGTCAATATGCAGCCGCCGGAGGCGCTGATCAAACAGGGCATCGAATCGCTGCCGTGCCTGGGCGATGGCCGCCAGTCGGGTACTTCCGGCTCGCCCTCGATTCTCAATGCCTCCCCGGAAGCGGCTACCGGTGGCGGCTTGGCGCTGCTGGAAAGCGGCGACCGACTGCGGGTCGATCTTAAACGCGGTGAGGTACAGCTGCTGATTGACACCAGTGAGCTGGAAGCGCGCCGGGAGCGCTTGGCCCAGCAGGGCGGCTACCGCTACCCTGGCCATCAGACGCCTTGGCAGGAGATCCAGCGCAGCATGGTCGAACCTTTGGATCGCGGTATGACATTGGAGCCTGCGACTAAGTATCGCGATGTAGCCCGCCGGCATCCGCCCAGGGACAATCACTAAAGGAATTGATACCACACATGAGTCGTTGGAGTACCTTTTCGCATCGCCAGCAAGGCTTGCTGTTAACCGCTGGTGGGGCGCTGATCATGGCCCCGGATGCCCTGCTGATTAAAGTGGCCGACCTGCCCGATGCAGAGATCCTGATGTGGCGTGGCTTTCTTTCTGGGTTAGGTTTTCTACTGATCGCCCTGATGCGCTATGGTCGTGGCACGCTGGCGGCTTATCGTCGCTGCGGCTGGACAGGTATCGCCGTGGCGCTGCTGTTCAGCCTGACCACCTGCGGTTTTGTGCTGGGCAACCAGTACACCAAGGCGGGCAACGTGTTGATGATACTGGCTAGCTCGCCACTTATCGCTGCAGTGCTCTCCTGGATTATCCTCAAGGAGCAACTGCCCAGGCGCACCTGGTTAGCGATATTGCTGTGTATGGCAGGTGTTGCGCTGATCGCCCTTGATGACGCGGGCGCCGGCTCTTGGGTCGGCAACGCTTTTGCCTTGATGGCGGCAACGACCCTGGCGATTAACTTTACCCTCTGCCGTACGCGGCCGGGGGTGGATATGAGCCCCATGCTGGTATTCAACGGCCTTATCGTGGGTAGCACTGCGGGGCTGTTTTGGCTGGCAGGGAGCGAACCGAGCCTGCCTGCAGCCAACCAGCTTGCCGTCGTGATCCTGCTCTGCCTGATTATTGTGCCCTGCGGGGTCACGCTGTTGCAGCGTGGGCCGCTCTATCTGCCCTCCGCCGAAGTGGGCCTGCTAATACTGCTGGAAGTGGTGATAGGCACGCTGTTGGCCTGGTGGATTCTGGCCGAACAGCCCGCGCCAATGGCCATGGTTGGCGGCGCTCTGGTGCTGGGCACGCTGGGTGCTAAAGGCCTCTATGAACGGCGGCTGGAACTGAAGCAGCGGGCGGGGCTCGAAGCTTCCCCGTCGGTAACAGTCGACCGGTCAAGTACGGTATGATTGACAGGAATTGAAATAGGGCCTTATCGCAGTGACGTCATCTCCCAGTAAGCCAGTAGCTCGCCCCAGTATTGCCGAATATCTCGCCGAGGAGATCTTCGGTGGCCGTTATCACCCCGGTGACCTAGTGCCCCGGGAAATGGATCTATGTGAACGCTTTGCGATCAATCGCTCAGCGGTGCGTAGCGATCTTCGCCAACTGGTCGATGCCGGGATTATTGAGCGGATTTCCGGTCATGGTTCCAAGGTCCGCGAATACTCAGAGTGGCATATTCTCGATGCCCAGGTGACCGACTGGCTGACCCGCTATGCGGCGCCCAACCCGGATATTCAGCGTGAAATCCTCGCCTTCCGCCTGGACGTTGAGCCCTATGTGGCGATGACCGCCGCCAAGAGGGCCAAGGCGCGTGACTTGGTCGCCATTGAAGAGGCGTTTGAAGGGCTAGGGCAGAATCTGCGCAACGCCACCTGCGAAGAGGAGCGGCGCCTGCACAGTGAGTGCGATGTCGCCTTTCACGAAGCGATTTTCAAGGCGACCCACAATATCGTCTGGGCGCAGCTATCACATATCCTGCGGCCCTCCATCTATATGTTGATCTCCATGTCCAACGAGAACGCCCCGGATCCTGAAGAGAGCTTAGAACGCCACCGTCAACTGATGGAGAGCATTCGGCTGCGCCGCCCCCGTGAGGCGTTTTTAGCCTCCCAAGCGGTGCTCGCAGGTACCGCCGCGGCGCTAGGGCTTGAGCACAGCGTTAGTTCATTAGGGCGCAGTGTTGAGTTGCCCCATACCGCGCCCTAACTCCTATTTTTAATGGCAAATACTAAGGCAAGCGTATGTCTGATTTCAGCTCTGGCTTTAAGCTCGGCCTGGTAGGCGTGGGTAAAATTGTCCGCGACCAGCACCTTCCAGCGATAGCCGCCACCCCGAACTGCCAACTTGTTGCCACGGCAGATCCTTACGCGGAACTACCCGATGTGTCGGCCCATCAGAATCTTGATGCGATGCTAGACGCTCACCCGGAAATCACCGCCGTCTCTATTTGCACGCCAACGCACCTGCGCTACTCCCAGGCGCGGGCCGCACTGATGCGTGGCAAGCATGTGCTGCTAGAGAAGCCACCGGGGGCGACGCTGAGCGAAGTGGAGGACTTGATTGCCTGTGCCAAAGAGCAGGGCGTAAGCTTGTTTGCTGCCTGGCACTCGCGGTTTGCTCCCGGCGTGGCCCAGGCCCAGCATTGGTTAGCTGATCGGCAAGTGCAGCGGGTTAAGATCGAGTGGAAAGAGGACGTGCGGGTATGGCATCCCGGTCAAGCGTGGATCTGGCAGCCCGGTGGCATGGGGGTTTTTGATCCCGGTATCAATGCGCTGTCGATTGCGACCGCCATCTTGCCCCAGCCGTTTTTTCTGCAACAGGCGCAGCTGTTAGTGCCGAGCAATGCGCAAACCCCGATTGCCGCGGATCTTACCTTTACCGACCCAGAAGGCGCGTCCATTGAGGCCGCGTTTGACTTTCGCCAGAGCGGGCCTCCCACCTGGGATATGCATATCGACACCGATAAAGGCCGTTTAAGTCTTACCCAGGGTGGCTGCCGATTGGTCATCGACGATGAACTGATCATTGAAGACGAAGAGCGGGAGTACCAGGGCCTCTACGCGCGCTTTGGCGAACTGATCGCAAAAAAACGCAGCGAGGTGGATGTTGCCCCGCTGCGCCAGGTCGCCGATGCGTTTCTATACGGTCATCGTGAGATCACCGACGCCTTCGTTGAGTAACGTCCCAAGAGACGCTCTCTTATTCACGCTTGCCATCGATCAAGCGTGATACACCTGCAGGATTGCCATCACGAATAGCCTCGGGCAGTAACCCTTCCGGCAACGCCTGGTAGCACACCGGGCGCAGGAAGCGGAAAATCGCCGCGCTGCCTACCGAGGTGGTGCGGGAGTCCGACGTCGCCGGATAAGGGCCGCCGTGTACCATGGTGTGGCACACTTCTACACCCGTCGGCCAGCCGTTGGCCAGAATCCGCCCCGCCTTGCGCTCCAGGGTGGGCAGCAGTTGCTTGGCAGTCGCCAAGTCGCCGTCATCCATTTGCAGGGTAATAGTGAGCTGGCCTTCGAGCTGGGCAGCCACTTTCGCCACTTCTTTGGCATCGGCACAGGCGATGACCAGTGAGGTGGAACCGAACACCTCTTCCTGAAGGGCAGGCTCATTGAGGAACGCTTCGGCCTGGGTAACGAACAACCCTGCTTGGCAGGGGTTGGCTGTTTCACCTGCCTGACCGCGCGCCACCTCGGTGACCTTGGCGTGGTGGGCGAGCCTATCAACACCCTGTTGATAGGCGTCGTGAATACCCGGCGTCAGCATGGTCTGGGCAGCGCTGCCCTTAACCGCTTCACCGGCCGCTTCAACAAAGGCATCCAGCTCTGGGCCCTGAATCGCAATCACCAGCCCGGGATTGGTGCAGAACTGCCCGGCGCCCATGTTCAGTGAGCCAACAAACCCCTCGGCGATGGCTTTGCCGCGGGACTTGAGCGCTTCTGGTAGCAAGAACACCGGGTTGATGGAGCTCATCTCGGCGTAGACCGGGATCGGCTGCGGGCGCGCCTGGGCTGTGGCCATTAATGCCGTACCGCCGCTGCGTGAACCGGTAAACCCTACCGCTTGAATGCGCGGATCAGCGACCAACGCCTGGCCAATCTCTTTGCCGGAACCAAACAGCAGCGAAAAGACGCCTTCAGGCAGGTTGCATTTGGCCACGGCGCGCTGAATCGCACGACCCACTAGCTCGGAGGTGCCGGGGTGGGCAGAGTGGCCCTTGACCACGACCGGGCAACCGGCTGCCAGCGCTGAGGCGGTATCGCCGCCGGCAACGCTAAAGGCGAGTGGGAAGTTGCTGGCGCCAAATACTGCCACCGGGCCCAGGGCAATATGCCGCTGGCGCAGGTCAACACGCGGCATCGGTTCACGATCAGGTAGGGCGGGATCGATGCGCACATCGAGCCACTCACCGGCCCGTACCACGTTGGCGAACAAGCGTAGCTGGCCGCAGGTGCGGCCACGTTCGCCCTGCAGGCGCGCTTCGGGGAGGCCGGTTTCGGCGACGCCACGCTCGGTCAGCTCTTCGCCGATCGCCTCGATCTCGCTAGCGATGGTTTCGAGGAACACCGCCCGGTCTTCAAGCGAGGTTTCGCGGTAAGTGGCGTAGGCCGCTTCGGCAAGTTCACACGCTTGCTCGACTTCCGCTTTGCCGCCGCCGGGGTAGGCGGGCGCCAGTGTTTCGCCGGTGGCGGGATTCACCGCATGAATGTCGGCCTGTTGGCCGCTGACGGCCTGCTGACCGATGAGTAGTTTTCCTTCCAAAGTCATACATCCTCCTGCTGGTTTAAAGCGACTTTACGCTGATGGCCGGTGCGTCTGCTTCCACCCGGAGCGGGTTGCGCAGGGCGCGGCCAAACTCGTTGATGTTGATCTCAAAGCGATCACCTTCGCGCACCTTAATGCCGTCGGCGAAGCTCAGCGTTGCGGTGCCGAAAAAGTGCACATGAACATCGCCGGGGCGGCGGAAGCCCGGGTATTTAAAGTGGTGGTACTCCAGATTAGCCAGACTATGAGCCATATTGGCCTCGCCGGTGAGAAAGGGCTTCTCCCACACCGTTTCGCCACTGCGCTGGATACGGCTGGTGCCTTCAAGGTTTGCTGGCAGTTCGCCGACTAAGAGCTCAGGCCCAAAGCTGCAGGCACGTAGCTTGGAGTGAGCCAGCCACAGGTAGTTGAAGCGCTCGGTGACGTGGTCAGAGAACTCGTTACCCAAAGCGTAGCCGACTCGCCAGGGTTGGCCATCGTTGCCGATCACATAAAGGCCTGCCAGTTCGGGCTCCTCGCCCGCATCTTCAGCAAAGGCGGGGGAGGGGATCGCTGCTTCCGGTGCTACCACGCACTGGCCATCGCCCTTGTAGAACCACTCCGGCTGGGCACCTGGCTGGCCTTCGTCGGGTTTGCCGCCCTCCACGCCCAGTTTGAACATACGCATGGAGTCGGTCATATCTTCTTCAGCGGCCTGGGCTTTAGCGTGCATCGCTGAGCGGGTATCGGCACTTCCCAGGTGGGTAAGGCCGGTGCCGGTCACCAGGCAGTGGGCCGGGTCGGTATGTGTTAGCGGTGGCAGCAGGCGCTTATCGTCGACCAGCGCTTGGTAATCAAGGCGGGTATCAGTCAGCGCTTCTGTCACCATCTCGTTAAGTGGCTTACCGGCGCTGATGGCCCGGTTGGCCAAGGTGTAGGTATCGCAGTCGAGCAGTCTGACCTGCTCTTCGCTCTCGACCAGGGCGGCGTGAACCTGGCCCTGGTGGTCACACTGAATCAGTCGCATGGCGTTCTCCTTATGCTAGTGGCGATTATCATAGTGGCCAAATGGCCAGTTGCGGCCACATCAATAGCGCCGCGAGTATGCACAGCTGAATGGCCATAAAGGGTAGTACAGACAGGTAGATATCCTTCAGACTGATATCCGGCGGAGCCACGCTTTTAAGGTAGAAGGCGGCGGGCCCGAAGGGCGGTGACAGGAACGACACCTGCATATTGACGGCGAACAGAATACCGAACCAGATCGGGTCGAAACCGAGCTGAATAACGATGGGCAGAAAGATCGGCAGGGCCAGCATGGCGATCCCGATCCAGTCGAGGAATAACCCGAGTACTAGCATAATCGCCATCATTACCAGAATGATCACAATCGGCGCAACGTCGAGCCCGAGAATCAAGCTCGACACAAAGCGGTTGCCGCCCATCAGGTTATAAACGCCCACCAGAGCAGCGGCGCCGATGCCGATCCAGATGATCATGCCGCAGGTGTTCATGGTCTGGCCGAGGCTATGATGCAGCATGCTGGGGGTGAACTCGCCGCGCACAATGGTGGCGAGCAGTACGCCGAAAACGCCCATGGCCGCCGCCTCGGTGACCGAGGCGATGCCGCCGTAGATCGTGCCCAGCACGAGAAAGGCAATTAGCCCTGGAAGCAGAATGGCTTTGACCGCGTCCAGCTTACTGGCGAAAGGATTGTCCTGGGTGTCTTTATTCAACGGCGGGCCAAGCGCAGGGTTTTTCAGGCAACGTACCAGCACATAGGCGATATAGGAGCCCATCAGGATGATGGCTGGCGTAACGGCAGCAGCGAACAGGTCGGCAATTGATACGCTGGCGATCAGGCCATAGATAATCAGCACGATCGAGGGCGGCATCATGGTGCCCAGGGCGCCCCCGGCACACACCACGCCGATGGAAAGGCGCTTGTCATAGCCCAGGCGCAGCATTTGCGGCAGCGCCAGAATCCCCAGTAGCACGATCTCCCCGCCGATAATGCCCGAAAGGGCGGCCAGGAAAAACGCCACCACGATGGTCTGCACCGCCACGCCACCCGGCAGGCGACCGGCGAAAACGCGCATGGCGTTAAATAGATCTTTGGCAATGCCAGAGCGATCCAGTAGCGATGCCATCAACACAAACATGGGCACCGCCACCAGCGAATACTCGGTGATAAACCCATAGACGCGGCTGGTGACCAGCGGCAGCGCCGCCTCGCCGAACCAACCGAAGGTGAATGCCATCGCTACCAAGCCGGTGATAAACGCCAGCGGCAGACCGGTGACCAGTAGCGCGAAAATGGCTCCGACCATGAGGATTGTTGCGGTTGAAATATCCATCAGCGCGCCTCCTCGGTGCGGGGCTTCGCTTTAAGCGATTGCCATAAATGCAGTGTGGCTTGCAGGGTCATCAACATCAGGGCAAACATAATCATGCCTTTCACCATGGCGGGAAAGGGCGGGTTCCAGGAGGTGCCGGAGCGCTCCAGCGACCACTCGCCGAGCGGGTTATGTGACGCTCCCCAGAACATATGAAAGGCGGCATAGCTCATTGTCAGGCAGAAAATCAGGGTGAGCAGATCATTGAAGCGGTCCATCCAGCACTTCAGCCTGGGCCCGGCACTGTCGTAGAGCACTTTGACGCGGATATGGCTATTGCGCGCCATGGCCGCTGGGCCGCCCAACACAAAGATAACCGCGATCAGAAACACCACGGTTTCGTGTACCCAGGAAGTGGGATTATTAAAACCGTAGCGCATAAAGACCTCAACGACGCTGATACCCATTGCTACCAGCACCAACCAGGAAACGGCACGACCGCCCCGTGCAATCAAGCGGTCTAACGCATTACGTTCAGGCGCTACTTCCTCAACCGTTTCGAGGATCTCGGGAAGATCATGGGTGGGAGGAGAGCGGTATTGATTGTCAGGTGTTTTTTGAGACATGGCGCGACTCTACGCGCAACGCTCGGGGGACTCCCGAGCGCTGCGTTGGTTAGGTTAATGAAGCCGAGTTGTGAGCTGAGAGTTGAGAACAGAAAGTTAGAGCAGATTGCGCGAGCGCAAAAAGGCGGTCGCCGAGTCATAGATCTTCTGGGTCATCTCATTTTCACCCGCCCACTCTTGCCACTCCTGCTCAGCCGCGGTGCGGAACTTGCGGCGTTCTTCTTCGGGCAGGTTAAAGGGGTGAACGTCAGGATCTTCCTGAAGACGTTGCAAGGTCTCGATATCCTGCTCCTTGAGACGGGCAATCAGGTCGTAGGCCATGCCATCAAAAGCAGTATTTAACGTCGTCTGCAGCTCTTCGGGCAGGCCATCCCAGATGTCCTTATTGATCGATACGGCGATCATGGGCATGGAGTGGAAGCCTGGGTAAAGCGGGTAAGGGGCAAAAGCGTGCAGGCCCATAGCGTCGTTATTCGAGAGCACCGTAGAGTCCGCAGCGTCGATCACGCCTTTTTCCAACCCGGTATACACCTCAGAACCCGGCAGGTTAACCGGCGTGGCACCAATGCGCTCAAAGATGTTGTACACCATGCCTTGAGGGGCACGAATTTTTAGCCCTTCAAAATCGGCCATTGACTCAATGGGCACCGTAGATGGTACCGACTCCAACGGGAAGGTCGCTGCGCTGATTAAATGGGTGCCGTAGGGCTCGACCAGTTCGTTATAGAGCTCTTCTCCGCCGCCGTACTTCATATACTCCAGGAAGTCATAGGGATTCTGCCAAGCGCCGACAAGGTTGCCGAGCATGCCGAAAGCCGGATCCTGGCCGGAGAAGTAGCTAGGGTCGGTCATATGGCCCTGCAGAATGCCGGAGCTAACAGCGGTCAGCGTTTCGGTTGGGCCAACCACTGAGTTGATCGGCATTACTTCGATCTCAACCCGCCCGTCCGTCATTGCCGTGATTCTCTCGGCCCACTCCTGCTTGATTTTGAAGCTGGGTTCGCCCGAGGTTTCTGATGCTTGAAACTTCCACTCGTACTCGGCCGCCTGGGCCGTTGACAGGCCTAGCAGCAGTGCTGAGCCAGTGAGTAGCAAGCTGTATTTAGATTTGAGCATGGCACTATTCCTCAAGGTTGTTGTTGTGAAAAGCGTTATGTAGAGCGTGGTGGTTAACGCTGTGATGCAACGGGTCAATGACCCATATGGGAGGGTAATGTTGAACATTAAGAGCAATTGTTCAACATATACTTTTGTATGGTCGACTAGGGTGGCGGGGTAGTTTAGTGTCTTGCGCATTCGACGCAGACATCACGCCTACCATCAGATCGTCAGCTGTCCTCGACCTAAAACAAGGAGTTAACCTCATGGGCCAACGTCAACGTTCGCTGCGCAGTGCTGAGTGGTTCGGCACCGCCGACAAGAATGGCTTTATGTACCGTAGTTGGATGAAAAACCAGGGCATTCCTGACCATGAGTTTCAGGGCAAGCCGATCATCGGTATCTGCAATACCTGGTCGGAGCTCACACCTTGCAATGCGCACTTTCGTAAGTTGGCGGAGCACGTGAAGCAGGGTGTGCTGGAGGCAGGCGGCTACCCGGTGGAGTTTCCGGTGTTCTCCAACGGCGAATCCAACCTGCGCCCCACGGCGATGTTTACCCGTAACCTGGCCAGCATGGATGTGGAAGAGGCGATTCGCGGCAATCCCATTGATGCGGTGGTGCTGCTGGTGGGCTGCGACAAAACCACCCCGGCACTGTTGATGGGCGCGGCGAGTTGCGATATTCCCACCATCGTGGTCACCGGCGGGCCGATGCTCAACGGCAAGCACAAAGGCAAGGATATTGGCTCCGGCACCGTGGTCTGGAAACTCTCGGAGCAGGTTAAAGCCGGTGAGATTTCACTCCACGACTTTATGGCCGCCGAAGCCGGCATGTCCCGCTCGGCGGGCACCTGCAACACCATGGGCACCGCCTCCACCATGGCCTGTATGGCCGAATCGCTAGGCACTTCGCTGCCCCACAACGCGGCGATTCCAGCGGTGGACTCGCGCCGTTACGTGCTGGCGCACCTCTCCGGCAACCGGATTGTCGAGATGGTCAACGAAGATCTGCGACTCTCCAAAATCCTCACCAAGGAAGCCTTCGATAACGCCATCCGTACCAACGCCGCCATCGGTGGTTCCACCAACGCGGTGATCCACCTCAAGGCGATTGCTGGGCGTATCGGCGTGGATCTCACCCTGGACGACTGGAGCCGGGTAGGGCGCGGCACCCCGACGGTCGTTGATCTGCAGCCCTCGGGACGTTTTCTAATGGAGGAGTTCTACTACGCTGGAGGGCTGCCCGCGGTGCTTAGGCGCCTGGGCGAGGCCGACCGGCTGCCCTTCAAGGACGCGCTCACCGTCAACGGCAAAACCATTTGGGAAAATGTCCAGGACGCCCCGCTGTATAACGACGAGGTGATCCGACCACTGGATAACCCCCTCACCGCGGACGGTGGTATCTGCGTGGTGCGCGGCAATTTGGCACCCAACGGTGCGGTGCTAAAACCCTCAGCGGCGACGGCTGAACTGATGCAGCACCGTGGTCGAGCGGTAGTATTCGAGGACTTCGACGACTACAAGGCACGCATCAACGACCCAGACCTGGACGTGGAAGCCAACGATGTTCTGGTTATGAAGCACTGCGGCCCCCGCGGTTATCACGGCATGGCGGAAGTGGGCAATATGGGCCTTCCGCCCAAAATCCTCGCCCAGGGGATCACCGATATGGTGCGTATCTCCGATGCGCGCATGAGCGGCACCGCCTACGGCACGGTGGTACTGCACGTCGCGCCGGAAGCGGCCGCCGGTGGCCCGTTGGCCGCAGTGCGCAACGGCGACTGGATCGAACTCGACTGCGAAAGTGGCCGACTGCATCTGGATATCAGCGATGAAGAACTGGCCACGCGTCTGGCGGAAAGCGACCCCACCGCCGCCTCAACGCTGATCGCCAGTCAGGGCGGCTACCGTCAGCTGTATATCGAGCGGGTACTACAAGCCGATGAAGGCTGTGATTTTGACTTCTTGGTCGGCTGTCGAGGCGCTGATGTGCCGCGTCACTCGCATTAATCTGACTGGGCAATAATTTCGCGCAGGGTGCTCATTAACGCGGCGGCCCCGGGAGAGAGGCGCTGGTGGCGTAAGCTCACCAGCCCATAGGGTTGAACGCTCAGCGTCTCGTTGAAGGGCAGTAGGTGAAAGCGCTGCGGTGTGCAGAGCAGGTCAGCGGCTTCTCGCGTGGTCACCGTGATGGTGTCGGATTTATCGACGAGGGCAAGTGAGAGCAGCAGGTCGGCGGTATCAACAATTTGGCGCGGTGGTGCAACCTGATGGTGTAGGAACAGGCTGTCCACTCGCTGGCGCATCAACGCGCCGGCGGGTTGCAGCGACCACGGATAACCCGCCATATCCGCAAGGTTCAGCGTTTGTTTATCGGCTAACGGGTGGCCCTTACGGCACACAAAGCAGAGCTCCTCTTCGCCAATTTCTTCAAAGACGAAACGCTCGGTATCAACGCCTGCTGGTATCCGGGTAATCGCAAAATCCAGCTCGCCTTCCAATAGGCGCGGTACCAGCACTTTGCTGACATCCACATCTACGCTGATCTTTAGCCCCGGCCGGTCGCGGTGCACCCGTTCAATCGCGCTGGTAAGCAGCGTGACCGCCGGGGCCATTACCGTGCCCACCGCCACGGTGCCCGCACTCCCCGCGCTGAGGGCATTCAACTCTTCACCAGTGTGGCGTAACGCCGAAAGCATGCTGTGGGCGTGACGAATCATAATCTCGCCGTACCAGTTGGGCGTAAGCCCGCGTGGGTGGCGGTCAAACAAGCGAATGCCCAGGTTGGCTTCCAGGTCGCTCAGTAACTTGGAGGCAGCGGGCTGGCTCATATTGAGCTGAGTCGCCGCGCGGTGCAGGTTGCGCTGCTCATCCAGTGCTAAAAATAGCTGGAAATGGCGCAACTTTAGTCGCACGTCTAGAAACCAGTTCTCGCCGAGAACGCCCATGGGATAAGCCTTGCATTGTTATTGATACATAGAAGTATATCGATTGTGAGGTGTTTGTATATTGGTTGGTTATGCAAGACGTGGCTACTGTAGTGATTGAATTGGAGTACCAATAACAACAACGATCTTCCATTAGGAGGAAAATCATGCCACTCATCAATACTCAGGTAGACGCTCAGAGACATAGCGTTGGATCCACGCTGCTGCTCAGCGCCGGCATCGCCCTGCTGATGGTTAGCGCGGCTCAAGCACAAAGCGATACTGAAGCGACAGCTGGAAATAGCACCGACAATGGCGTTGAGAAATCGGTGTTTGGTCACTTACCTGACGGCCGCCAGGTCGATGTCTATCAATTTACCAACGCCAACGGTATCGAGCTGCGGGTGACTAACTACGGCGGCATCATCTTGTCGCTGAAAACCCCCAATGTGGATGGTAAATTTGACGATATCGCGTTGGGTTTCGACTCCCTGGAAGCGTACCTTTCCGATGAATACCGTCAGGCCAACCCCTATTTTGGTGCCATCATTGGGCGCTACGGCAACCGTATTGCGGGTGGCCAGTTCTCTCTCGATGGGGAAAGCTATTCGTTGGCCACCAACGATGGCAGCAACCATCTACACGGCGGCGATCAAGGCTTCGATAAAGTGCTTTGGCAGGCCGAGCCGTTCGAGAATGACGAGGGCACGGGGCTAGTGCTGCGCTATACCAGCGAGGATGGCGAGGAGGGCTATCCTGGCAGGCTGGAGACCGAAGTTACCTATACGTTGACCGATAATGACGAACTGATGGTGGATTATCGGGCGGTGACCGACAAAGCCACCCCGGTTAACCTCACCCAGCACAGCTACTTCAATCTAAAGGGCGAGGGCAGCGACACCATCCTTGATCATCAACTAATGATCAACGCCCCAGAATTTACCCCGGTTAACGACAGCCTGATTCCCACCGGCGAGCTCCGCTCGGTAGACGGCACGCCGTTCGACTTCACCCAGGCCACGCCGATTGGCGAACGCATTGAGCAGGAGAATGAACAGCTCGCCTTCGGCGGCGGTTATGACCACAACTTTGTGCTTGACCGTGATAACACAGCCGCTGATGAACTTGTTATGGCTGCCAAGGTGTGGGAACCGCAGAGCGGCCGCATGGTGGAGATCACCACCACCGAACCCGCGATCCAATTCTACTCAGGTAACTTTCTTAACGGTGACCTGACCGGTAAACAGGGCCAGTCCTACGGACATCGTTCTGGTTTCGCGCTGGAAACCCAGCACTACCCTGATTCCCCGAATCAAGAGGCATTTCCCAGCACGATTTTAGAACCCGGTGAGACGTATCGTTCGCGCACGGTTTACCGCTTTTCCGCGCAACAAGATATGGGGTCGTAAGCTTTTTGAAAAAAAAAGACTGAAATATCAATAAAAACAATGCTTAAAATCTCAGGAGTACAACAATGAAATTAACGACGACGTTTGCCCGCTTAACCCTCGGTAGCGCAATTATGCTGGCCTCGTTGGGATCGGTGCAGGCCCAGGAAGATGAAGTGAAAATTGGCTTTATTGTTAAAAAACCCGAGCAGGCGTGGTTCATTAATGAACAACGGGCGGCTACCGAGCTAGGTGAAGAGCTCGGCTTCGATGTGGTGCGCCTCGGCGGTGAAGACGGCCAGGAAGTGCTCAGCGCGATTGATAACCTCTATGCCCAGGGCGCCGATGGGTTTGTGATCTGCCCGCCGGACGTACGTCTGGGGCCCGCGATCATGAACCGCGCCAACCAGTACGGTATGAAAGTGGTCACCGTGGACGATCAGTTTGTTAATTCCAGCGGTGAACCGATGGAAGGCGTACCGCACCTGGGTATGTCCGGCTACAAGATTGGTCAGCAGGTGGGCGATGCGATTGCCGCCGAAATGGAGGCCCGCGGCTGGGACCCAGAAGAGGTTGCTGCACTGCGCATTACCAACAATGAACTCCCCACAGCGGTAGAGCGCACCGATGGCGCGACTGAGGCGCTGCTCGCCTCCGGCTTTCCCGAAGACAATATCTTCGATGCGCCCCAGCAAAATAGTGATACCGCCAGCGCCTTTTCCGCCGCGTCGCCGGTACTTTCCCAACGCGGCGATTATGAGCACTGGGTCATTTATGCCCTCAACGAGGAGAGCGTTCTGGGCGGCGTTCGGGCCTCCGAGCAGTACGGCCTAGCGGCAGAGGACGTGATCGGGGTGGGTATTAACGGCTCGGGTGCCGCCTTTGCGGAATTCTCCCGCGATAACCCCACCGGCTTTCATGGCACCGTGGCGGTGAGCTCCACCATGCATGGTCGCCAGACAGCCGAAGACCTCTACCGCTGGATTACTGAGGATCAAGAACCCCCGGCCAATACCGAAACCTCAGGTGTCTTGATGACCCGCGATAACTGGCAGGAAGTGCGCGAAGAGCTGGGTCTGTAAAGAGTTAGACCTATAACGGTAAGCGTTTGGTGGAGTGCTCAAGCATGTCAGATCCCTATTTACGTTTCGACGCGATTAGCGTCGTGTTCCCCGGCGTGCGGGCGCTGGATGGTGTGAGCTTCACGGCTCACACCGGCCAGGTGCATGCCCTGATGGGCGAGAACGGCGCGGGCAAGTCAACCCTGTTGAAGGTGCTTAGCGGCGTTAACCGGGTGGCCGAAGGCGCGCTGTGGATCAATGGTCAGCGCCATGTGTTCAGCAACGCTCGGGAGGCGCTGCGCGAAGGGATTGCCATCATCTATCAGGAGTTGACGCTCTCGCCCAATATGTCGGTGGCCGAAAACCTGTTGCTGGGCCAACTGCCTACTCGGCAGGGGTTTGTTAACCGCCGCGAGTTAAAACAAAAAGCCCTGGCGATTCTGGCTGATCTTGGCGAGGGGGAGATCCACCCCTCGACCAAGGTGCGCGATCTCTCCATCGGCCAGCAGCAGATGATTGAAATCGGTCGTGCACTTCTGCGGGACGCCAAGGTGATTGCCTTTGACGAACCCACCAGCAGTCTCTCTATTCAGGAAATTCGCCAACTCAAGCGCATCGTCAAAAGGCTACGCGATGAAGGACGGGTGGTGCTTTACGTGACCCATCGCATGGAGGAGGTGTTCGAGATGTGCGATGCGGTCACCATCTTTCGCGATGGTAAGCATATTCGCACCCACGAGGATATGTCGGCGCTTAACCATGATCTATTGGTGAGCGAAATGGTCGGCCGCGATATCGACGATGTCTACGGCTACCGCACTCGCGAACATGGTGACGTGGTCTTGAGCGTGGACGCCATCGAAGGGCGCGGCCTCAAGGCGCCGGTGAGTTTCTCGGTTAAACGTGGTGAGGTTTTTGGGCTGTTTGGTTTGGTGGGGGCAGGGCGCAGCGAGTTGCTGCGACTGGTCTGCGGTGTCGAGTCCCCTAAAGCCGGTAGCGTGACCTTTAACGGCGAATCGCGATGCTTTAAGAGCCCCGGCGAGGCGATTCGTGCCGGTATTGCCATGTGCCCGGAGGATCGCAAATCCCAGGGTATCTTTCCGGTAGCAAGCGTCGCCGACAATCTCAATATCAGCTGTCGGCGCTTTTTCAAACGCTGGGGGATTTTCCGTCACCCCGGTCGCGAACGACGCAATGCCGAAGCCTATATCCAGCAGCTCAGCGTCAAAACGCCGGGCTCGCGTACGCCGATTGGCAAGCTCTCAGGCGGCAATCAGCAGAAGGTGATTCTGGCCCGCTGGCTGGCTGAAGAGATTGATCTGTTCGTGATGGACGAGCCGACCCGAGGCATCGACGTAGGCGCACGGCGGGAGATTTACTCGCTGCTCTATGACCTGGCCGAACAGGGCAAAACCGTGGTGGTGATCTCCAGTGACCTCGCCGAAGTTAGCTCCATTTGTGATCGCATCGCCGTGATGCGCGATGGCGAGCTAGTCGAAGTGGTGCCACGCGAGTTGGCCACCCCGGAACGCCTGTTGGGGCTGGCGCTGCCCGCCTAAATTGGCCTTTATTCAGGATCATCGCTGTTAAAAGAACAAGCTCAGGACAACGACCATGACAACCGATAATGTAACCCAAGGTGAGAACGCACCTGCCCGCCCGACGGGTCGCCGGGGGCTGATTAAACCGCTGCGCACGCTACTCGATACTTCAGGGCTGATCGCGATTTTCTTGCTGCTGTTTGTGGCCCTCGCCGTACTTATCCCCGACTTTTTGACGGGCCGCAATATGGTGGGGCTGCTGCTTTCGATCACTCTGATTGGCAGTTTGGCCACCACTATGATGCTAGTGTTGGCGCTGGGTGAAGTGGATCTCTCGGTGGCTTCTACGGTGGCTTTTGCGGGGGTGGTAGCAGCGGTGGTGACCTCCAGCACGGGCAGCGTATTTATCGGCGTTATTGGCGGCGTGGTTGCCGGTGGCGCGGTGGGTGCGTTTAACGGCTTGGTGATTGCCAAGTTCGGCATTAATTCGCTGATAGCGACGTTAGCGGCCATGGAGTTTGTCCGCGGGCTGGCCTATATCACCTCCGGCGGTGATGCGGTAATGATTACCGTGCCAGGCTTTTTTGACCTGGGCAGCGCCTCCTTTCTCGGCCTAACGCTACCGGTGTGGACCATGTTGGCCTGCTTCGTGATCTTTGGCGTGGTGCTTAACATGACGGCCTTCGGGCGCAACGTGCTGGCCACTGGCGGTAACTCGGAAGCGGCCGCGCTTGCGGGGGTTAACGTTCGCCGTCTCAAAATTATTGTGTTTGGTTTGCAGGGCGTTGTTGCCGGCGTGGCCGGTGTATTGCTGGCATCGCGCATGGGCCTGGGCGACCCCAATACCTCCATGGGCCTTGAACTGGCGGTGATCTCTGCCTGCGTGCTGGGCGGCGTGGCGCTATCGGGCGGCGTGGCGACGATCACCGGCGTATTGGTCGGCGTACTGATTATGGGCTGTGTGCAGAACGCCATGGGGCTGCTTAACGTGCCGACCTTCTACCAGTACCTGGTGCGCGGCGCGATTCTGCTGTTGGCTGTGATGTTTGACCGCTGGAAGCACACCCGCCGTCAACGGGCCTAACACCACTTCTCACTACCTTTTTTAGCATATTTTTTTTCACCGATTTTTTACGGAGAGATCCTCATGTCTGATCGCAAGCCGCCCCTGCGCTCTGCCGAGTGGTTCGGCACCGCCGACAAGAATGGCTTTATGTACCGCAGTTGGATGAAAAACCAGGGCATTCCTGACCATGAGTTTCAGGGCAAACCGATCATCGGTATCTGCAATACCTGGTCGGAGCTCACACCTTGCAATGCGCATTTCCGCAAGCTGGCGGAGCACGTGAAGCAGGGTGTGCTGGAGGCAGGCGGCTACCCGGTGGAGTTTCCGGTGTTCTCCAACGGCGAATCCAACCTGCGTCCCACCGCCATGTTTACCCGTAACCTGGCCAGCATGGACGTGGAAGAGGCCATTCGCGGCAATCCCATCGATGCGGTGGTGCTGCTGGTGGGCTGCGACAAGACCACCCCGGCGCTGCTGATGGGCGCGGCGAGCTGCGATATTCCCACCATCGTGGTTACCGGCGGGCCAATGCTCAACGGCAAGCACAAAGGTAAGGATATTGGTTCAGGTACCGTGGTCTGGAAACTCTCGGAGCAGGTCAAAGCCGGTGAGATTTCACTCCACGACTTTATGGCCGCCGAAGCCGGCATGTCCCGCTCGGCGGGCACCTGCAACACCATGGGCACCGCCTCCACCATGGCCTGTATGGCCGAATCGCTGGGCACCTCGCTGCCCCACAACGCGGCGATTCCGGCGGTGGATTCGCGCCGTTACGTGCTGGCGCACCTCTCCGGCAACCGGATTGTCGAGATGGTCAACGAAGACCTCCGACTCTCCAAAATCCTCACCAAGGAAGCCTTCGATAACGCCATCCGTACCAACGCCGCCATCGGTGGTTCCACCAACGCGGTGATTCACCTCAAGGCGATTGCCGGGCGGATCGGGGTTGACCTCACTCTGGACGACTGGAGCCGGGTAGGGCGCGGTACTCCAACGGTAGTGGATCTACAGCCTTCCGGGCGCTTTCTGATGGAAGAGTTCTACTACGCGGGTGGTCTGCCCGCGGTGCTTAGACGCTTGGGTGAGGCTGACCGGCTGCCTTTCAAGGACGCCTTAACCGTTAACGGCAAAACCATTTGGGAAAACGTTCAGGATGCACCGCTATATAACGACGAAGTGATCCGCAAGCTGGATAACCCGCTCACGGCTGACGGCGGTATCTGCGTGGTGCGCGGTAACCTGGCCCCCAACGGCGCTGTGCTCAAACCCTCGGCGGCCACGGCCGAGCTGATGCAGCACCGTGGTCGAGCGGTAGTATTCGAGGACTTCGACGACTACAAGGCACGCATCAACGACCCAGACCTGGACGTGGAAGCCAACGATGTTCTGGTGATGAAACACTGCGGCCCGCGGGGTTATCACGGTATGGCGGAAGTGGGCAATATGGGCCTGCCGCCCAAAATCCTCGCCCAGGGGATCACCGATATGGTGCGTATCTCCGATGCGCGCATGAGCGGCACCGCCTACGGCACGGTGGTACTGCACGTCGCGCCGGAAGCGGCCGCCGGTGGCCCGTTGGCCGCAGTGCGCAACGGCGACTGGATCGAACTCGACTGCGAAAGTGGGCGGCTGCATCTTGAGATCAGCGATGAAGAACTGGCCTCGCGTCTGGCGGAAAGCGACCCCACCGCCGCCTCAACGCTGATCGCCAGTCAGGGCGGCTACCGGCAGCTCTATATCGAGCGGGTACTACAAGCCGATGAAGGCTGTGATTTTGACTTCTTGGTCGGCTGCCGAGGCGCTGATGTGCCGCGTCATTCGCACTGATTAACTGTAAAGGAGGCGCGATGACCGCCAGACTGGCCGACAAGCATATTCTAATAACCGGGGCAGCCACCGGCATCGGCCGTGCCATTGCCGAAGCCTGTGTGCGCGAAGGTGCCAAGGTCACCTTGCTAGATAGGGAGTGGGATAGCGTCGAACAGCTGGCGGCGCAGTTGCGTGGTGAAGGTCACCACGCGCAGGGGCTGGTCGCCGATATTGCCGAACGTACGGCGGTGGAAGCCGCCGAGGCGCAGGCTCGCAAGCTCTCCGGGCCCTTAACCACCCTCGTCAATAACGCAGGAATGAATGTCTTCCACGAGCCACTTGCCATGCCGGATGAGGCCTGGCAGCGCTGCTTATCGGTGGATTTAGAAGGCGCTTGGCACTGCAGCCGGGCGGTGCTGCCCGGTATGCTGGAGCAGGGCGGAGGCGCCATTATTAATATTGCTTCCACCCATAGCTTCTCGATTATTCCCGGCTGTTTTCCCTACCCGGTCGCTAAGCATGGCTTGATTGGTTTGACCCGAGCACTCGGTATCGAATATGCCTCCCGCGGTGTGCGGGTTAATGCCATCGCGCCGGGCTATATCGCCACCCCGGCGGTAGAAGCGCATTGGCAAACTTTCGACAATCCTGCCGCAGCGAAAGCCCGCATCGAAGCACTGCTGCCTCCAGGGCGGTTAGGGAAACCCGAAGAAGTGGCCATGACGGCGGTCTTTCTAGCCTCAGATGAAGCGCCCTTTATCAACGCAAGCTGCTTAACGATTGATGGTGGGCGCAGCGTGGTTTATCACGACTGACGATTGTTATGCCCGTTGAGTGTTTGCAAGGAGGGAGTGGATATGGTGAGAAGAGAGTTAGAGGCTATTCATAAGTTTAAAAGTTAGTACTCGGTTTTTCTTCAGACAGTTCAAACTCTTGAGTAGACTTCCTTGGCAAAAAAATACCCTTTATACAATCTGGATTAATGATGGCAAGTTGAATATGGTTTTCAGAGAAAAATCTTGCGCCATCGTACAGTGGATCGCCTTCGATAAAAGCGGCCCTAACAGAATCAAAGGGTTCGCCCTGTTCCTTGGCCAATGCACACGCATAACGAATCACAGCACAATCAAGCTCACGGGCTTTAAAATCAAAATCTGTTTTTCCAAACGATCTATTCTCTGGCAGTGGTGTACCTTCTGCTTCTAAATCATCTTTTAGCTGCTGATAAACGATGCTCAGAAAATCATTATATTTTTGATCAAGCAGATCCAGACAGTTACCAAGCTCAATTACCGCGCCCAGTGCAAAGGGAGTTTTAACATTAGAATAAGTTCGCTGGCTATCTTGAAAGGCGTATTGATGAGCCCTTTCAAGATTGTTTTCCCAGAAGTAAATACCATTGCCCAGCCAGTCATACTTATTATTGCTGTGCTTAAAATCAGATTTTTGGTTTAGGATCTTGAACGCAATATCTTTATCTAAACCATGGAAACCGTAGACAATAGTCGGCTTTGATGAATACATTAGGTCTTAACGTGTGCCGTTTGATTGTCGTTAGGCCTTGAATCGCTGAAAAAACGCTTATCAAGATAACCTTTTGAATCAAGTATATGCGCGTCTTTAAGCAATTTAATTCTTTGCTCATGGGTGCGCGTCTGACCAGCGGTTTTGACTTTTTGTGTCAATTTATAGATAGACATAAAATCACTCCTATGTGCACTTTTATGTTAATCGACCTGTTGGCTACAGGCAAGCAGCTGATCCGGGCTTAATTTGGCTTTCTAACAGCGTTTCGCCATCGGTAGCGTGTAGCGCCATGGCGATGCCGCCCATGCAGGTCATGTCGCGATCCCAGGCGCAGCTTTCGATGCGGGTGGCGCCTCTCAGCTCGGCCACCAGGGCTTCATCAATGGCGCTGTGCATGGTGGCCTGCATGGCGTCAAAGCCGCGCACGCCGGAACCGGTAATCAACACTAGATCGGGGTTGAACAGCGCCAGGATATTGGCGATACCAATACCCAGCGCCCGGCCCGCTTCGGTATAGATGCGTTGCGCCGCCGGGTCGCCGTTCATCGCCAGTTGGGTCAGCGCCTGCATCTGCTGTTCGGAGGGGTGGGCGCTATCGCCAGAGGGAAGGTTTAAATGGTCGGCGGCGGCGCGGTAGAGCGCGTAGTCGCTGGCATAAGCTTCAATGCAGCCTCGTCGGCCGCAGGCGCACAAGGCGCCATCTGGTTGGTATTTGCTATGTCCAAACTCCGCCGCTGAGCCATTAGCGCCCAGGTAAGGCACGCCGTTAATCAACACCGACATGCCGATGCCGTAGCCCAGCATAATGACCACCAAATTGGGGCAATCCGCATAATCGGGCTTTGCTGCCAACACGCTGGCAATACAGTTAGCATCGTTTTCCAGCAGCACGCTGCAGTGAAACCTCTCGGCAAGACGCGCCGAGATCGGCGC
Organism: Halomonas sp. AOP13-D3-9; assembly: GCF_052379125.1. Classification (NCBI taxonomy): domain Bacteria; kingdom Pseudomonadati; phylum Pseudomonadota; class Gammaproteobacteria; order Oceanospirillales; family Halomonadaceae; genus Halomonas; species Halomonas sp. AOP13-D3-9. Next base: position 389,935 of record NZ_JBQSYH010000001.1, read on the forward strand.
GTTGCGAAAACTCAACGCGGGCGACCAGATAATCGTTCCGTTTTGCGATGATACGACACCCTGCACCGCCAGACAGATTCCCGCCAAGCGTTGAAATCCCCCCAACAGTTGATCACAAGCGGCGTCGATCTTCTCTTCCAGTAGCACTGCCAAATCGTCAGCGCTTAGCGTCAAGGTGGACACGGTATGGTGTTCACTGTGACGGACTTGCCCCGTGAAATCGCCTACCACCAGTTGAATTTCATTGATCGATAGCTTGATGCATACCACGCAGGCGGCCTGGGCGTTGAGTTCAATCAGCGTCTTGGGCCGCCCTCGCCCAGTGGGGCGGGGTGCTTCGGGTGGGCGCTCACTGATAAGGCCCTGCTGAAGTAATTCGGCGCTAATGGAGGTCACCGTGGCAGAGCTAATACCGTTCAGCGCGCCCAGATCGACACGTGCAACAGGCCCTTGGTCACGCAGGGTACGAATCACCGCCAGGGTATTGTCATGGCGGCTGGTCTCAGTCGACGGGAGGGCCATAGGGGGTGCCGTTATGTTTCGTGATGAAAAAAATGCCGATATTAGCGATCACTCGGTGCCCCACATCGTGGAGTGTTTACGTGATGGCCAAAATGCGACCTAAGTTGTATATGCAGTTATTTATTTTAGAGCCTAAAGTAAATCAAGCATCACGCGATAGCAATCGATGTTGGTAAGCCCCCCAACACAATAACAACAGTCATGAACAGGTGGCCCCATGCTCTTATCGGCGCGCAAACTCTGCCGCTCGTTTGGCGATAATCAAGTATTGTTCGACGTTGATCTCGACCTACAGGCGGGTGAAGTACACGCACTGCTGGGGGAGAACGGCGCGGGTAAATCGACCCTGGTAAAAATTCTGGCGGGTTACCTTCGCCCCTCCTCGGGTGAGGTGTTGCTGGAGGGCAGCCAACGTCACTACCGTGCAAGCGACGAAGCCGAGGCCGACGGTGTGGTGATGATCCACCAAGAGCTGGCGTTGGCGGAACAGCTCAGCGTGGAAGAGAACATATTCTTGGGTCGCGAACTGCGCCGGGGGCTTTTTCTCGATCGGCGAGCCATGCGGGAGCGTAGCCGTGAGGCGCTGGCGGAACTCGAAACCGACGTCGACCCGCGCGCTCGAGTGAAAGACCTCAGCACCTCTGATCAGCAGATGGTCGAGATCGCCAAGGCGATCACCCGCGATGTGCGTGTGCTGATTATGGACGAACCCACCGCTACCCTGACGGAGAACGAAGTAAAGGTACTCTTCGCACTGATTGACCGCCTGCGTCAGCGGGGTGTGGCGATTCTGTATATCTCCCACAAGCTGCGTGAAATTGAGCAGATTGCCGATCGTGTGACGGTGCTTCGTGACGGCCACTTAGTGGATAGCGGGCCCATGGCCGGGCGCAGCAAAGAGGAGCTGGCGCGGCTGATGGTAGGGCGGGAGATTAATGAGATGTACCCCCCGCTTACGCACCTTCCAGCCGATGCACCGGTGGTTTTGGAAGCACGTGAGTTCGTAGTGGCAGGTGCCGTTAAGCAGGCCAGCTTTACCCTGCGTCGTGGTGAAGTTTTGGGGTTTGGTGGGGTGGTGGGCGCGGGGCGAACGGCGCTCCTTGAAGCGGTGTTAGGTATACGCGCGAAAAGTGCTGGGCAGGTACTTCGCAACGGGCAGCCAGTCGTGCTGCGCCATCTACGCGACGCCGTTCGTCACCGCATTGCTTATCTGACTGAGGACCGAAAAGGCAAAGGCCTAGTGCTCAATATGGATCTGCGCTCCAACGTCACCTTGCTCAATTTACGCGCTCACTGCCATCCGCTGATCGACCGCCGCCGTGAAGAGCAGGCCTTCCAGCAGGCTATCCAGCGTTTTGATATTCGCCTGCGCACGGCGGCGCGCACCGCGGCTGAACTCTCCGGCGGTAATCAGCAGAAGCTGCTACTCGCCAAAGTAATGTTCATCGACCCTGAAATCGTGATTATCAACGAGCCGACCCGGGGCATCGATGTGGGCACCAAGCACCAGATCTATCACTTCATTCATGAGCTTACCGAGGCGGGCCGTTCGGTCATCTTAATCTCGTCCGAGATGGGTGAACTGATTGGGCTTTCCCACCGGGTAGCGGTGATGTGTGCGGGTGTGCTCACCGGGGTGCTTGAAGGCGAGCAAATTAATGAACAAGAAATCATGCAGTACGCATCCGGCATTAAGGGAGTAGGGGTCGATGAGCAGCGTTATGGCTAATAACAAAACAACTAATAAAGCAGCTAACTCAACCGCTCGGCAAAAGGGCTTCGCGATTGACTTGAAAACCTGGGGGCCCTTTGTCGCGTTGGTGGTCTTGGCGTTGCTGGGTGTGCTGATCAATCCAGCCTTTCTGGGCTTGGATAATCTCTCAAATATGCTCACCCGCAGTGCCTTCATCGGCATTATCGCCATCGGCGCCACCTTCGTGATTACCGCCGGCGGGTTGGATCTTTCCGTGGGAGCGATGGCCGCCTTTATTGCCGGGGTAATGATTATCCTTATGAATAGCCTCGTCGAGCAGTTCGGCGCTGGGTTGACCACCGTACTGTTCGGCGTTGTCGCCTCGCTACTGCTAGGGCTATGCGCTGGTTTTATCAACGGCATGGTGACCACCAAAGGCAAAATCGAGGCGTTTATCGTCACCCTAGGCACCATGGGGATTTACCGCTCGCTGGTTACCTACTTGGCCGATGGCGGCACCTTAACGCTGGATTGGGCGGTGCGCGATATCTACCGCCCGGTCTATTACGGCAGCTTTCTTGGCATCACCATTCCGGTATGGGTGTTTTTCTTTGTCGCTGTCATCGGCTACATCTTGCTCAATTACACCCGCTTTGGACGCTACTGCTTTGCCATCGGCTCCAATGAGAAAGTCGCCGAATATAGCGCCATCCATGTGGATCGTATCAAGACCATGACCTACATGCTGCAAGGCGTGTGCGTGGCATTGGCGACGATTATCTATGTGCCACGGCTGGGCTCCGCATCAGGGGCGACCGGGGTGCTCTGGGAGTTAGAGGCAATTGCTGCGGTGATCATCGGCGGCACCATGCTCAAGGGTGGGCATGGGCGCATCTGGGGAACGGTCGTGGGCGCCATCATGCTCACCATGATCGGCAATATTCTCAATTTGACCGACGCCATTTCCAACTATCTCAACGGTACGGTGCAGGGGATCATCATCATCGTGGCGGTCTACCTGCAGCGTGCCTCGTGGAGAAAGACAGGACCATAAACTCACCAGCCATCAGGGCAACATCAACCACAAGCAGTGCGCAACATAACAACTACAAACACGAAAGGAGCATTAATATGCCAACCATCAAAACAGCCGTGGCGACGTTTGCCACCACGGCAGCACTCTCGACAGCCATAGGGTTTTCCGGTGCAGCCGTTGCCCAGGAAGTCACCATCGGCGTATCGATTCCAGCGGCTACCCACGGCTGGACGGGCGGGGTCAACTACCACGCCGAAGAGGCTAAAAAGCGCCTTGAGGCGCTCTATCCCGATATTGAAATCACCATATCTACAGCGGGTACGGCAGGTGAGCAGGCCAATGATTTGGAAGACTTGGTATCGCTACGCAATATTGATGCTTTGGTCGTGCTGCCGTTTGAGTCTGGGCCGCTGACCGATCCAGTGCGCCGTGTTAAAGACTCGGGGGTGTTCGTAACCGTCGTGGATCGTGGCCTGACCGAAGAGGGTATTGAAGACCTTTATGTGGCGGGCAACAACCATGAGCTAGGCCGCGTTTCCGGCGAGTACATTCGTGAGCGCCTGGATGGTGAAGGCGACATTGTGGTACTGCGCGGCATTCCCACCGTTATCGACGATGAGCGGGTGCAAGGCTTCCAAGAGGCGATCGAAGGCTCTGACGTTAATATCCTCGATATGCAGCACGCCAACTGGAACCGCGATGATGGCTTTGAAGTGATGCAGGACTACCTGTCGCGCTTCGACAATATCGACGCCGTTTGGGCCCAGGATGACGATATCGCCCTCGGCGTCATCGAAGCGGTTCGCCAGGCGGATCGTGAAGACGAGCTGTTTATTGTTGGCGGCGCGGGCATGAAGGACATTATCAAGCGGGTCATGGACGGCGATGAATTAGTGCCCGTCGATGTGCTCTATCCGCCCGGTATGATCGCGACAGCCATGGACCTGACCGTGCAGCACTTTGTCTCCAATGGCCCGGTGGTGGGCGAGTATATTCTGGGCTCCCCGCTGATCACCCAGGAGAATGCCGAGCAGTACTACTTCCCCGACTCTCCGTTCTAAACACGGTCTGATCGCGTACTGATAACGCGTACTGACAGATAGGCGCGGGTAAAAAGCACTACTCCCACCCGCGCCTACCCAAGCACTTAATCAAAAACAATAGTGAGAGAGTCCTATGAAAACAATCAAAGGGCCAGCGCTCTTTCTCGCCCAATTTGCCGGTGACGAAGCCCCGTTTAATAGCCTGAAGAGCATTGCCGCCTGGGCGTCGGGATTAGGCTATAAGGGCGTGCAGATTCCCAGCTGGGATGCGCGCATGATCGATTTAAAACGCGCCGCCGAGAGCCGCACCTATTGCGACGAGATCAAAGGCACCCTGGCCGAGCACGGTTTGGCGCTCACCGAGCTCTCCACTCATCTGCAAGGCCAACTGGTGGCGGTGCATCCCGCTTATGATGAGATGTTCGATGGCTTTGCGGCGCCGGAGGTACGCGGTAATCCCAAGGCGCGCCAGGCCTGGGCCGTTGAGCAGCTAATGCTGGCGGCCAAGGCGTCGCAAAACCTGGGACTCACCGACCACGGCACCTTCTCCGGATCCCTGGCGTGGCCGTTTGTCTACCCCTGGCCCCAGCGCCCTGCGGGGTTGATCGAAACCGCTTTTGACGAGCTGGCTAAACGCTGGCGCCCGATTTTGGACGCCTTTGACGAGGCGGGGGTGAACCTGTGCTACGAGATTCATCCCGGCGAGGATCTCCACGACGGCATCACCTTCGAGATGTTCCTTGAGCGGGTCGGCAACCACCCGCGCTGCCACATTCTTTACGACCCCAGTCACCTGATTCTGCAGCAGCTTGATTACCGCGGCTTTTTGGATGTGTACCGCGATCACATTCAGATGTTTCACGTTAAGGACGCCGAGTTTAACCCCAGCCCCAAGCAGGGCGTTTATTCCGGCTATCAGTCATGGACAGAGCGCGCGGGCCGCTTCCGCTCCCTGGGCGATGGTCAAATCGACTTTAAGTCGATCTTCTCGTGGATGGCGGCCAACGACTACCACGGCTGGGCGGTGTTGGAGTGGGAGTGCTGCCTGAAGCACCCGGAAGTCGGTGCCCGTGAAGGCGCGACCTTTATTCGCGACCACATCATCGAGGTCACCGAGCGGGCGTTTGATGACTTCGCCGACGGTGGCTCCGACGAAGCTGCCAATCGCCGCATTTTGGGTCTCAATTAACTAAAGGGGAGGCAATACGACATGAGTGATCAACACGACACGCCACGTCGGCTGCGCCTGGGCATGGTCGGCGGTGGCCAGGGGGCGTTTATCGGCGGGGTGCACCGCATTGCCGCCCGACTGGATGACCATTACGAGCTGGTGGCCGGGGCCTTTGCTTCTGACCCCGAGCGAAGCCGGGCCGCCGCGGCGGAATTACACGTCGCCGATGACCGCGCCTACCCCGACTACCAAGCCATGGCCGAAGCGGAGCGCAAGCGCTCGGATGGTATCGACGTGGTCGCCATTGTGACCCCCAACCATGTGCACTTCGACGTAGCGCGCACCTTTCTTGAAGCGGGCTTTCATGTGATCTGCGATAAGCCGATGACGATCACCTTGGAAGAGGCGCAAACCCTTGCCGAGCTGGTGGAACGGACGGGACTCTTCTTCGGCTTAACCCATAACTACTCCGGCTACTCGCTGATACGCCAGGCGCGAGAGATGGTGGCCAACGGCGGGCTGGGTGATCTTCGTGTCGTCCAAGTGGAGTACCCGCAAGATTGGCTCGCCACCCGCCTGGAAGAGAGCGGCGTAAAGCAGGCCGAGTGGCGCACCGACCCCAAACGCAGCGGCCCGGCAGGTTGTTTGGGCGATATCGGCACTCACGCCTACCACCTGGCGCGCTATGTGACCGGCCTGGAACTGGAATCACTCGCTGCTGATATGCATACCTTTGTAGAGGGCCGTGCGCTGGATGACAACGTGCATATGCTGCTGCGCTTCAAAGGCGGTGCCCGGGGCATGTTGTGGTCGAGCCAGGTCGCGCCGGGTAACGAAAACGGCCTACAGCTGCGCGTTTATGGCAGCAAAGGTGGCCTCGCTTGGCGTCAGGAAACCCCCAACCAGTTACTACACTCACCGCTGGGCGAGCCATCGCGAATTTTAACCCGTAATGGCCCCGGCCTTGGCGAAGCTGCCATGGCTGCGGCGCGAATTCCGGCGGGGCATCCAGAGGGTTATCTCGAAGCCTTTGCCCAGCTTTATGGTGATTTTGCGGTGCAAATTCGTGCCCATCAAAACGGCGGCAACGCCAATTCACTGACGGCGCCAACGCCTGGTGTGGCCGACGGCGTTGACGGCCTGAGGTTTATCACTCGTGCGCTGGCTTCATCCGCTGCTGGCGGGCAGTGGGTGGATATCTAGCACACGCTAAAACACGAAAAAGAGAGAGGTGGGAAACCCTATGAATCAGCACTCAGCGCGCTATGTAAGCCTTGATCAGCGTGTGGTCTTTATTACCGGCGGTGGCAGCGGCATTGGCGCCGCGCTCACCCGTGCCTTTCATCATCAGGGCGCGCGGGTGGTGTTTGTCGATATCAACGACGCCGCCAGCGAGGCGCTGGTCGCTGAACTCAGCGGCGAGACTGGCGAGGCACCTCGTTATCACCACTGCGACATTCGTGATGTGGCCAGCCTACAGCAGGTCATCGCCGAGACCGGCCGGGAGATGGGGCCGATTCATACCCTGGTGAACAATGCCGCCAGCGACGACCGCCACGACTGGCGGGAGGTAGATGTGGCCTATTGGGATGAGCGTATGTCGCTCAACCTGCGGCCGATGTTTTTTGCCGCCCAGGCGGCGGCTGAACAGATGATTGAAGCGGGCGGGGGATCGATTATCAATTTTGGCTCGGTCAGCGTGCAGATGGCACTGGGGGGACTACCCGCTTATGTCACCGCCAAAGCGGCGGCGCACGGCCTGACACGCAGCCTGGCCCGGGAGCTGGGTGAGCATAACATTCGCGTTAATACTTTGGTGCCCGGTTCGGTGATAACCGAACGCCAGCTCGAAAAGTGGATTAGTCCTGAGGATGAAGTCGCTATTCAGCAACGCCAGTGCCTAAAAATGCGCCTGGAAGCCGAGCATATCGCCCCCGCGGTGCTGTTTTTAGCCAGCGCCGAAAGCCAGGCGATCACCGGCCAGGAGTTGGCGGTGGATGCCGGCTGGGCCTGAGTCCGCTAACGTTGAAATAATATTAGGAGAACATTATGCAGGTAGCTAACAATGACAACGTGTCCTGTTCACGTCCGCGCCACTTAGTACTCGCCGTTGCGGTTGCTGCTGCCTTGGGTTCAGTCGCAGCGGCGGCTGATACCACGGTGACAGTGTTAAGAATTGAGAGCAGCAGCGCTGAAAAGGATTACTACAACGAAGTGGTTGCCGAGTTTGAGGCCCAAAACCCCGATATTAACGTTGAGTTCGAATACCTTGCCAACGAGGCCTACAAAACGCGCTTGCCTACCATGCTGCAGTCCAGCCAGCGCCCGGATATCTATTATACCTGGGGCGGCGAAGGGCTGCGCGATCAGGTGGATGCGGGGTTTGTGCGCGACTTGACCGAGCCGATGCGCGATGGCTGGCAGGATATCTACCCTGCTTCAGCGGTGCGTGCCTTTACCCTGGATGATCGGGTCTATGGCGCACCGCTCTACGCCACAGTGGTGGGTATCTGGGCGAACACCGCGCTGACGGAACAAGCGGGAGTCGATGTAGAAGCGATCAAAACCTGGGCGGATTTTGAGAATGCCGTGGTGGCGCTGCGGGAAGAGGGCATAACGCCGCTGGTGGTCGGTGGCCAGGATGGCTGGCCGCTGCACTTCTATTGGGGCTCTTTAGTCACCCGCCTGGCCGGTGGCGAGGGCATCGAAGCGGCAAAAAATGGTGACAACGGCGGCTTTGAAGGTGAGCCCTTTGTACGCGCTGGCGAGATGCTGCAGTCGTTGGTTGAGCTTGATCCTTTTCAGCCCGGCTTTATGGCCACTTCCTACGAGCGCGCCAGCGGCATGTTTGGCGATGGCGAGGCCGCCTTTCACGTGATGGGTGACTGGGACTACCTCCCTTCCAAACAGCGCTCGGTGAGCGGAGAGGGTGTTCCGGATGATGACTTGCGGTTTATTCCTTTCCCAGAGGTCGAAGGTGGTGAGGGCAACGCACAGAGTTTTGGTGGCATGAACGGTTTTGCGGTCACCCGCGACGCGCCCGACGAAGCGGTAGAGTTCTTGCGCTTTCTACTCAATGCGGGGAATCAGCGTAAAGCGGCGGCCACGGGGATCTTTGTGCCGGTCGCCGAGGGCTCCGCCGAAGCGCTTGAAACCCCCTATGCCCGCCGCGTCGCAGAGATCCTTGATGAGTCCGAGTTCCATCAGGTGTTCCTGGATCAAGCGTTGGGCACCTCCGTTGGTGCGACGATTAACGATATCAGCGGTGACTTGGCCCAAGGCGTGATCACGCCGGAAGAGGCCGCCGCTCGAGTCGAAGAAGCCTGGCAGTTTAGATGATCTCCCTGCTAAAAGAGCACGCGCGTTACCGCCCGTGCTCATCCACGCTTTGTCTCGGAGTTTGCCATGACCACGCTTGACCGAACCGCCGTGCCGCGTAGGGGGAATGCCGACCGGGTGAAGAAAGGCTTGGTGAGCGGTAAGTTCACCGCGATGCTGATTCTGCTGCCACCGGCGTTAATTCTATTTTCGCTGTTCGTCATTCTGCCCCTGGCGGATGCCGTCTATTACAGCGGCTTTTCCTGGAATGGCTACGGCGCGCCCAGTGACTTTGTCGGCGCGCAAAATTATCAGCGTCTGCTGGATCACTCGGTGTTTCATACTGCGCTTTGGAATACCGCCAAGCTGATACTGGTGTCGCTACTGATCCAAATGCCCCTGGCGCTGGGGTTAGCGCTGCTGGTGTACCGTAAAACACCCACTAATACCCTGTTTAGACTGGTGTTTTTTCTACCTTACATCTTGGCGGAAGTGGCTGCCGGGCTTATCTGGAGCTTTGTCTTCGACGGTGACTACGGCATTACCAGCTCGCTGTTGCATGCCATGGGGCAGGAGTCGGTGTATGTGCTGGCCGACCACCAGTGGGCGTTTCCGGCGATTATGACCGTGATCGTTTGGAAGTACTTTGGCTTCCATATGATGATCTATATTGCCGCCCTCCAGGGCGTGCCCAAGGATCTTGTCGAGGCCGCCAAGCTGGAAGGGGCGAAACCCAGGCAGGTTGCTCTCTTTGTGCAAATCCCGCTGATTAAGCACGCCCTCGTCGTCAGTGGTTTCTTTGCCATTATCGGCTCGCTACAGATCTTCGACATTATCATCCCGATGACCAACGGTGGCCCGTCCAACTCGACCCATACCATCGTCACCTATCTGTATAGCTTTGGTCTTTCACGGCTCAATATCGGCTTCGGTAGCGCCGCTGCGGTGGTGCTGTTTGTGCTCGCTATCGGAATTGCTTTCTTCTACCAACGCACCACCGGCAAGGGGAGTAAGGCATGAAAAGTATTACGACCCGTAACACTCTGCGCGTGATCATCCTGATCGTGGTAGCGAGCGTGGTGATCGGTCCCCTATTAGCGGCATTTTTCGGTGGCTTCAAGGGCAATTCAGAGCTGCGTACCAATCCGCTGTGGCTGCCCGACAGTTGGGATGCGGGCAATTACATCGGCATCCTGCTGGATGGCAATTTCTGGCGCTACTTGGGGAATTCGTTTTTCATCTCGCTAATGACGGTGTTCTTAACCCTGGTGGTGGGGGCCGCCGCGGCTTATGTGTTTTCGCAGATCCGCTTCTTCGGCGCCAAGATGATCCTCTCCTATCTGCTGCTGGGGCTGATGTTTCCCTTCGCGGCGGCCATTTTGCCGCTGTTTATCAAGGTGCGCGATTTGGGCCTGCTGGATACCTATTGGGCGGTGATCCTGCCCCAGACGGCATTTGGTTTGTCGCTGGCCATCCTGCTGTTTAAGGCCTTCTTCGACCAACTGCCCAAAGAGCTTTTTGAAGCGGCCTATGTGGATGGGTGCAGCTATTTGCGCTTCTTCTGGTCGTTCACGCTGCCGCTCTCGACTCCCATTCTGGCCACTGTGGGTGTGTTTGTGTTTGTGCAGAGCTGGAATAACTTTCTGCTGCCGCTGGTGGTGCTCAACGACCGCTCTATCTACACCTGGCCACTGGGCATGATGCAGTTCCAAGGGGAGTACCTGACCCAGTGGAACATGATTCTGGCTTTCGTGACCTTGACCATCATTCCGGCAGTTATCTTCTTTCTCGCCGCCCAGAAATACATCGTGGCTGGCCTGACCGGCGGCTCTGTTAAAGGATAAAGGAGGATCCCTAATGAACGATGTTATTCACAACCCGATTCTGGCCGGGTTCAACCCCGACCCCTCAATTTGCCGGGTAGGCGACGACTACTATCTGGCCACTTCAACCTTTGAGTGGTATCCCGGCGTTCAGATTCACCACTCCCGCGACCTGGCTAACTGGCAGTTGGTCACCCGGCCATTAACTCGTGCCAGCCAGCTGGATATGCGCGGCAACCCAGACTCCTGCGGCATCTGGGCGCCCTGCTTAAGCTATGCCGACGGACTGTTTTGGCTGGTCTACACCGATATGAAGCGTTACGAGGGTAACTTCAAGGATGGACATAATTACGTGGTGACAGCGCTACGTATTGAGGGCCCCTGGAGCGATCCGGTCTATCTCAATTCAAGCGGCTTTGACCCTTCGCTGTTTCACGATACCGATGGCCGCAAATGGCTGATCAACCTGCAGTGGGATTATCGCCAGCGCGAAGGGCGGGATCGCTTCGGTGGCATTGTGCTGCAAGAGTACGATGTGGAGCAGCGCCGCTTAGTCGGCGCTATTACCACTATTTTCACCGGTACCGAACTGAAACTGACTGAAGGGCCGCATCTCTACCGACGCGATGGCTGGTACTACCTAATAGTCGCCGAGGGCGGCACGGGCTACCAACATGCGGTCACCATGGCGCGCTCTAAAACGCTAACGGGCTCTTACCAGCTACACCCTCAAACCCCTCTTTTGACGGCTAGCCATGACCCCGATAATCCACTCCAGCGAGCGGGTCATGCGGATTTGGTCGATAGCCCTGAAGGCGATAGCTACCTGGTGCATTTATGTGGCCGCCCCTTGCCGGATACCCGGTTGTCACCACTGGGGCGCGAAACCGCTATTCAGCGGGTGGAGTGGGGGGCTGATGGCTGGCTACGGCTCGCCGAGGGAGGCAATACCCCAGCATTTCAGGTGGCGATAAGTGGGGTAACGCAGAAGTCGCCTGCCCTTGAGGAACGCTACGATTTTGAAACAGACACGCTGCCCGCTGCGTTTCAGTGGCTGCGCACCCCCTACCCTGAACGGCTCTTTTCACTTACCGAGCGGCCCGGCTACTTGCGCCTATTTGGCCGTGAGTCGGTCGGTTCTTGGTTTGAGCAGGCGTTAGTCGCCCGGCGCCAGGACAGCATTTACTGCAGTGCCGAAACGACGCTGGATTTTGAACCTGACGATATTCAGCAGTTTGCCGGGCTGATCGCCTACTACAACCGCTTCAAATTCCATTACCTGGCGGTGACCCTGAATGACACAGGCGACAAGGTGCTGAGCATTATCAGTTGCCTGGATGATTGGCCTAACGGGAATCTGGAGATAGCTGATGCGAGCGTGCGCCTTGCCCCTGGCACCACGATTCGGCTCGGGCTGGATATTCACGCCCGGGAGTTGCGCTTTCGCTATGCCCAAGGTAGCGAGGAGTGGCAGCCGATTGGGCCCGCGTTAGACGCTGGCCTGCTCTCCGACGAAGGCAGCGGTCGCGCCCACGGCTACTTTACCGGCACCTTTTTAGGGATGGCCGCCCACGACATTAGCGGCCGCGGCACCCCCGCCGACTTCCAGGCGTTCTGCTATCGCCGCGCCCCTCTTTCAGAGACGAGATAAGCTCATGGCTGAAGTAACACTACGCGACATAGAAAAGACGTTTCATGGTAAGACCACGGTTATCCCCGACTTAAACCTGCATATCGAAGATGGCTCTTTTACCGTGCTGGTTGGGCCTTCCGGCTGCGGCAAATCCACGCTGCTGCGAATGATCGCAGGCCTTGAAACCGTAACCCAGGGAACCATCACCATTGGCGGTGAAGACGTCACCACCGCCGAGCCCAGCGACCGGGATATTGCCATGGTCTTTCAGTCCTACGCGCTGTATCCGCACATGACGGTTGCGCGCAATATCGACTTTGGCATGCGGCTAGCCAAGGTACCCACCAAAGAGCGAGAAGCCAAAGTGGCCGAGGCCGCACGCCTGCTCAATCTTGAAGATCTGCTGGAGCGTAAACCTGCTGAGCTCTCCGGCGGGCAGCGCCAGCGGGTGGCGATAGGGCGTGCCATTGTGCGCAGCCCAGGCGTGTTTCTGTTCGACGAGCCGCTGTCGAACCTGGATGCCTCGCTGCGCAACCGTATGCGGGTCGAGCTGGCCGAACTCCATCAACGACTCGAAACCACCATGGTGTATGTCACTCACGATCAGGTAGAGGCAATGACTCTGGCCGACTGCATCGTGGTGATGAACGCCGGGCAGATTGAGCAAATGGGCAAGCCCATGGCGCTTTACCAGCGCCCTGAAACACTGTTTGTCGCAGGCTTTATTGGCTCGCCGAAAATGAACTTAATCGAAGGGCCGCTAGCGGCGGCCTATGGCGCCACCACTCTAGGTATCCGACCTGAGCATCTAGAGGTCAGCCGTGAGCAGGGCGAGTGGAAAGGCCGTGTGCGGTTCATTGAGAAGCTCGGCGCTGACGCCTTTGCCTATGTGGACAGCGAACAGGCCGGCCCGCTCACCGTGCGTCTCTCTGGCGATGTCGAACTGAGTAATGGCGACACGCTGTTTATTACTCCCCAACAGGCCCAGCTCCACGCGTTCGATGTCGGCGGACAGCGTCTGCCTGATGACGCGGTACGGTCTCACGCGAGTAGTAATGGCAGTAGTGAACTCATGACATAGGTGTGTTGGATCGTAGCTAATCATTGCCCCAATGACCTGATTAATCAGGGATCATGTGCCTATTTTAAACAGTGATAGGCTAGTTTTTATTAATAAAATCAAATGGTTGGTTTCTGTTTTAAACATATAAGAAGTTGTTTAATAATGGTTTTTATTTACTGTTGGCACAAGCTGGCACGGAGGCTGCAATGAAGTGCGTAAGAGCGTAACAGGTAGGACGACCTGACGTTCTTGCCCTTTAAACTGACGTGCAATGCTCGCACCGACGTTTAATTTAAGCAGTAAAGCCATATAGGAGCAGTATCATGATGAAGACGGAATCTCTCAAGAAACTTGGCATCCTAGGTGTATCGTTTGGTCTGATGGCCAGCCCGCTTGCTTTTGCTCAAGTGGATAGCAGCGACGAGTACGAACCGACCCCGCAGGAAGAAACGACGCAGGATGATCAAGGCACCTACAACAGCTACGACACTGAGCAAGATAAAGGTTCGGATGTAGGTACTGAGTACGAAGAGGAAGAGCAAGAATTCACTTACGAAGAAGAGGAAGAGGAGCAAGAAGTCCCCGCCACTGATGAAGAGGAGGATGACTCTGGGTGGTAATTGCAATTTTTTAAGGACTCACTTTTCTCGGGCTCAAAGATGAGCCAACGGATGCCCCGCCAACTGTGGGGCATCTTTGTGTGTGGCCGTTAACACTATCAACCAAAGCGGACGATATCATTTCACGCTAAAGTGTTAAGCACCTTTACGCTTAACCATTGCCTTCGGTGCCCACAAGGATGTCTCGATGCCTCTGAACTGGAAGGAAGTTCCCCAACTGCCCAAGGCCGAGGGCCGCATAGAGGCGATAGATTTAGCCCGTGGCCTGGCCATTGGTTTAATGATTATGAGCCACACGGTCAGTGGTTTAGTGGGTATTCGCAATGTGCCCGATTGGGGGATGGTGCCGATCCATTTTCTGACCAAATTCTCCTCTTCGCTGTTTATCATGGTGTTTGGCATCGCGCTGGCCGTGGCGTTTCTCTCCCATACCCAAAGCGATGACTGGCCTAAACGCCGATTAAAGCTGTGGCTACGCGCTGTAGAAGTTTGGTTCTGGTACAAAGCGCTGCTCGTTATTGAAATGCTGCCGTTCTATCCGCCCAGCGAAATCGTCGATGCCCTGCTCTATGGGCGCTTTGCCATTTGGGTCGAAATCTTAGGTTTCTACGCCATTGCGCTATTATGGGTGCCGTTAATTCTGCCGCTATGGGCACGGGCACCGCTGTGGAGTCGAATCGCTATCATTGGCGCATTAATAGCGCTCTCTATTTGGCTGCAAAGTCTTTCTTTCGGCGGCAACGATATCCTGAAGGCGCTGCTGGTGGATCACGAAGACCACTACACCTGGGGGCAAATTAGCCGCGCACCGATGATTTTAATCGGGTTGCTGATCGGTGAAGCGCTGCTGCGCTGCTATTTTGAGCCGGTCACGCGGCGGCGCTTAGTGCTTACGCTATTGGGCCTGGGCGCGCTGATGGTCGCAGGGTTCTATGCCATCGCTTTTGCCAGTGGCGATGTGCACGCGGCAATGCTGGCGGTGGCCAACAACGTCGGTAAGCATCCGCCAGGGCTTGAGTTCATGTTGTTTAGCTTAGGCGGTGCGCTGGTGCTGTTAGCTCTCGCATTAGCCGGTGGCGCCAAAGCCGCCAAGGCACTTTTACCGCTGACAGTGGTCGGTTCAGATGCCCTGAAAGCGTTTATCTTCCACATTGTGATGATCTTCTTAGTGCTGCGCTTTCTGTGGGAAGGCGAGGGAATGTATACCTATCCACAGGCGCTGGGTGTGGGCGGGTTGTTGATACTTGGCGCCGCGGGGTGGATCTGGTTGACTCGCTGGATGGCTAGACACCGCTAATCACCACTTATATTTCTGGAGCTGACGATTTGCGACACTGGATACAATGTGGGCTAGTTGCTTTAGCGCTACTGATTGCGTTGCCTGCTCACGCCGATGGCTACGATACACATTGGTACTATGAGGTAGATAAACAGAGCACCTGGCAGGGCGACTTAACCGCGCGCCTGCAAGCGATTGAAGGAGTATTCGAGGGCGAATTGGGCGTTTATGTGCAAAACCTCGCCAGTGGCGAGGCCTACTCCTGGCGCGCTGACGATCCTTGGTATTTAGCCTCGCTGATTAAAATACCGGTGGCAGCACAGGTGCTAGCAGAGCGACAGGCGGGCACGCTGACGCTAGATGAGCGGTTAACGCTTGAGCGGAGTGACTTTGTCGATGGCGCTGGGCCTACCAACTGGCACGACCCCGGTACGCCTCTCTCTATCGGTTATTTAATGGAGCAGATGATTACTGTCAGCGACAACACCGCCACCGATATGCTGATTGATCGCGTGGGCCTGGCGGCGGTTAACGAGCGTGCTCATTTGATGATCGCGGCCAGCGGCGGCAACCCCGATGAGATTGGCCCTATCTCTAAATTAGTGGGAGTACGCCAGGGGGTGTACGGCGAGCTGCACCCGGATGCACGCGCGCTTGGGGGCATGGATTTTATCGCCCTTCGCCAGCATCCGGTCAGCCAGCGTGGGCGAGCGTTAGCTCGGGCGTTGGGAGTCAGTACAGCGTCTTTCATGCAGCCGGATTACGACCACGCTTTCGATGCTTACGAAGCCACCGGTGAGAATGTAGGAACACTTAGAGCTTACGGTGATCTGTTGGCTAGCTTGCGCTCTCTCCAACGAGGACGTGCCATGGAGGAGTTAGACGCCGAGCAGCGGCAGGCACTTTTGGAAATTATGCAGCGAACCAGTTCCGGCAAACAGCGTCTTAAAGCGGGTCTGGGAAGCGACATAAGCTTCGCCCATAAAACCGGCACCCAGCAGCGCCGCAGTTGCGATGCGGGCATTGCCGATAGCGACAACGTTAATACTGCAACACAAGGGCCGTGGGTAATTGTCAGCTGTACTCGCGGGCCTTTGGCGGTAAGTACCCACGAGCGAGCCTTGGCTAGCGTGGGTGAAGCGTTGCGCTATAGCGGTGCTCTCGGCAAGCCGTGATAAACTACCGCCCTTTTAAAAGTGACACCCCAGAAAGAACATCACACTCGTCAGGAGAAAATTATGACACGCGCCAGCGCCCGCCACATTTTGGTCAGCAGTGAAGAGCAGTGCTTAGCACTGAAAGAAGAAATTCAAAATGGCCGCGACTTTGCCGACGTCGCTAAAGAGCATTCAAGCTGCCCCTCCAGCCGTCAGGGTGGCGACCTAGGCAGCTTTGGCCCCGGTCAAATGGTGCCCGAGTTCGACAAAGTCGTCTTCAATGACGAAGTAGGCCAGGTCCACGGCCCGGTAAAAACCCAGTTTGGTTACCACCTGCTGGAAGTGACCGAACGCTCTTAACTTTTCCTAATAAAACGCTCTTAATTCTGCCTAAGAAGGCCGTCAAGCGTCGCGGTTGTTAGACTGCGGCGTGAGGAGTACGCCTTGAACGACCCGATTATTACCATTAACGGCCTGAATAAAACCTACGAAGGTGGCTTTCAGGCGTTAACCCATGTTGATTTAACGATTCAGCGCGGCGAGATCTTTGCCCTGCTTGGCCCCAACGGGGCGGGCAAAACCACGCTCATTAGTGTGGTATGCGGTTTGGTCAACCCCACCGCTGGCCATGTGCTGGTAGACGGGTTCGATAATATTACCCATTACCGCCAGGCCCGGGAGCTTATTGGTTTAGTACCCCAGGAACTCACCAACGAAGCGTTTGAAACTGTCTGGAACACCGTTAGTTTCAGCCGTGGCTTGTTTGGCAAAGCCCCTAACCCAGCGCATATCGAAAAAGTGCTCAAGTCGTTAACGCTTTGGGATAAGCGCAACAACCGCTTAATGACGCTCTCGGGCGGTATGAAGCGGCGCGTGCTGATCGCCAAAGCGCTCTCCCACGAACCGCGCATTCTGTTTCTTGATGAGCCCACCGCTGGGGTTGATGTAGAACTGCGCCGCGAGATGTGGGAGGTAGTGCGTCAACTGCGCGATAACGGCGTCACCATTATCTTGACCACCCACTACATCGAAGAAGCCGAAGAGATGGCTGATCGCATCGGCGTTATCAATCGTGGTGAGCTGGTGCTGGTGGAAGAGAAGGCCGCCCTGATGAGTAAGCTGGGCAGCAAACAGCTGACGCTTAATTTGCACAGCCCGTTAACCGAGATGCCCGCCACACTGCAGCGCTTCGAGCTTAGTCTTGCGGCGGAGGGGTATGAGTTGATTTATACCTACGACGGCAGCCAGGAAGAGGACGGCCACGCGATTTCAGAACTGTTAACTGCCTTGGAGCGGGAAGGCATCACTTTTAAAGACCTGAATACCCGGCAGAGTTCGCTTGAAGATATTTTTGTCGACCTGGTTAACCCAAAGGAGCGTGCATGAACCTTCACCCTGTTCGCGCTATCTACATGGCGGAAATGGCCCGCACGCGCCGCACGTTGTTGCAAAGCATTGTCTCGCCGGTGATCTCTACATCGCTCTACTTTGTGGTGTTTGGTGCCGCGATCGGCTCACGCATCAGCGAGGTCAACGGCGTCAGCTACGGCGCCTTTATTGTTCCGGGGCTGATTATGTTGATGCTGTTGACTCAGAGCGTCTCAAACGCCTCTTTCGGCATCTTCTTTCCCAAGTTTTCCGGCAGCATTTACGAGCTGCTGTCGGCGCCTATCTCGCATTTAGAGATTGTCATTGGCTACGTAGGCGCGGCAGCCTCGAAATCGATTCTGCTCGGGCTGATTATTTTGGCGACCTCGGGCTTGTTTGTACCACTGGAGATCGCCCACCCGTTCTGGATGCTGTTTTTCTTGGTGTTAACGGCCGTCACCTTTAGCTTACTCGGCTTTATTATCGGGATTTGGGCCGATGGCTTTGACCGCCTGCAGCTGGTGCCGCTGTTAGTGATCACCCCGCTGACCTTTTTGGGTGGCAGCTTCTACTCCATTGATATGCTGCCGCCGTTTTGGCAAACCATTACCCTGGCAAACCCCGTGGTGTATCTGGTGAGCGGCTTTCGCTGGAGCTTTTACGGCATCAGCGACGTTAGCCTGGCCGCAAGCGTGGGCATGATTGCGCTATTTCTCGTCGCTTGCCTGGCCACGATTGGCTGGATTTTCCGCACCGGCTATCGCCTTAAACCCTGATTGCCATCCGGCTCGCTATTCATCCCTCACCCTTCACTCTTCACCATGGAGCGCTAGTAAACCCTTATGCCGCTACTGCAAAGTATTGTGCACCGCCTTGACCCGACCATTGACGGTGAGCGCCTGACCCTAACCGCCGCCCCCCAGTCAGAACAGGCGACTACCAGCGACGACTCGGTAATGGCGAGCTTGGTGGGTGCGCTCAACGACACCTACAATACAAAGCCCAAAGGCTGGGGGCGCTTTGCCGAAGAGGGCGAGCAGGCCGGGCCGCTGGCGATGTGGCTGCGTGATTACCTGGCGGACAATAAAAGCTTTGCTGAGTTTTCAGTCGACTTGGCCGAACGGCTCGCCAAACAACTTCAAGAGCAGCTGTCAGTAAGTGGTTACTTAGTGATCAGCCACCAGCGCCAGGGCGATACCGAAACGCTGTTGATGGCTTTGGTGCACCAGCGGGAAGGGATCGGTATTAACGATGATCACCACGCGGTGCCCGCTGCCCAGCTTAATACCAGCCAGCTTACCCTGGCGGCGCGGATTAACCTCACCCAGTGGCAAAGCGATGCCCCGAATGCGCAGTACGTTTCGTTTCTCAAAGATCGCGGCGGTAAAAAACTCGCTGAGGGCTTGGTCGCGCTGCTGGGGATGGAAGAGGGGGTCGATGCCCCGGCTGAAACCCGCACGCTGCTGAAAGCGTTTAGCGACTACGTCGAGAAAGAGGATTATGACGACGAGGTGAGTCGTGAAAAAACCGATACGCTGGTGGATTACGCCAACGAGCAACTGCGCCGTGGCGAGCCGATGACCCTGGAAGAGCTTTCTGGGTTGGTTAACGAGCAGCAGCCGAAAGCGTTTTACGAGCATATTCGCAACGCCGATTACGGGCTCTCGCCGGAGATTCCTCCAGATAAACGCACTTTAAGCCAGTTCCGCCGCTTTACCGGGCGCGCCGGTGGCGTCTCCATCAGTTTTGACTCCCACCTGCTGGGCTCAAGCATTGAGTACGATGCCGCCCAGGATCGCCTGATTATCAAGCAAGTGCCCAAGCAGTTAAGAGAGCAGCTTACCAAGAAGGATTGAGGTAAGGGCCCCTAGGGTCTGTTGACGTAGCCGATCGTATAAAGGGGAATGGCGCTTGCTAGACGCCACTGTGCTAGCATTTAGGTAGTGAAAGAGGAGCTTGCATGAGCGAAGCGGATACGCCCCGACCTGCCGACCACGACAGCCCTTGGAAGATGGCGCTGGAAGGGTACTTCCAGGAATTTTTAGATCTGTTGTTCCCAGCCATTCATGAAAAAGTGGATTGGTCGAAAGGCTTTAGCTTTCTCGATAAGGAGTTACAGCAGATCACAGCGGATGCCAACAGTGGCAGGCGTTACGCCGATAAGCTGATCAAGGTCTATGCACGGGACGGCAGCGAGACGTGGGTGCTGATCCACGTTGAGGTGCAAGGTGAGCCGGAGGAAGCCTTTGCTGAGCGAATGTATACCTATCAGTATCGGCTACGTGACCGCTACGGGGTAGATGTGGTGAGCCTGGCAGTGCTAGCCGATACCCGGGATAGCTTCCGACCCATCGCATTCCGCTATCAGCGCTGGGGTTGCGAGCTGACCTTTACCTTCCCAATCGCTAAACTAATTGATTGGGAAGCACGCTGGGCGGATCTTGAAACCAGCGAAAACGTCTTTGCGCTGGTGGTGATGGCCCAGATCCACGCCAAGCGATTGAAGGACGGTGCAACGCGCAAGGATGTCAAAATTGCCCTCATTCGGCTGCTGTATGAACGGGGCTACAGCCGCGAACAGATTGTGCGGTTGTTTAATATTATCGACTGGATGCTCCAACTGCCGAGAGCTCTGGAGTCTGAGTTTGTCCAGGCGGTCTACGCCATACAGGAGGAAAAACACATGCCTTATGTCAACACCGTTGAGCGCTTTGAACGAGAGAAAGAGCGTCAAGAAGGGCGTCAAGAAGGGCGCCATGAAGGAGTAGAAGGTACGTTGCGTAAGCAAATCGCCTTGAAGTTTGGTGAGATGCCCGATTGGGCAGATCAGCGCCTGACATCGGCTTCAGATGCACTGCTAGACGAGTGGGTAGTACAGATTCTGACGGCAGATAGCTTGGAAACCCTGCTTGATAAACACTAACCAACTGATCACCCACACTCCCCGAATACACATAGGGCAGCCCCATAGGCTGCCCTATGTGTATTCGTCTGATGATGGTTCTTCGCTCAGGGATACTCATTTGGATATGCCCAAACGCCTCTGCACCTTGTACTGAATAGTTACAAAGTGCTCATAAATGCACTTCAAGGATTAGGTACGGTCAGAAGTCGGTAACTATCAATGGAGTGTACCCATGCTAAACGCCATTAGTGATTTTTTTCAGCGCATGCTGGCACAACCCGAACAGCGCGAAAACCAAACGTTGACCCTGGAGCTAGCCACCGCCGCATTGTTATGTGAAATCATCCGCGCCGACTACGACACCAGCGAAGAAGAGCTTGCCGCCCTGCGTACTATGCTCACCGAGCGCTACCGGCTAAGTGCGAGCGATGTGGAAGAGTTGATGACGCTGGCGCAAGCCGAAGTAGATGAAGCCGTCGATCACTACCAGTTCGTGAGCCTGATAAAAGAGCACTACGATTACAACCAGCGCTGTGAATTGGTCGCGCAGATGTGGCAACTGGCCTGGGCCGATGGCAATGTCGACCCCCTGGAGGAGCATCGAATTCGCCGCTTGGCGGACTTGCTTTACGTTAGCCACAGCGATTTTATCCGTACCAAACTGCAAGTAGAGGAGCGCAATAACCACGATGCATAACCGCAACGAAGACTCGAATTTAATGGACCTAATTAGCTCGATAGAGCACATGGAGCAGGATGCTTCTCGAGTTAGCGTTGACGATGTCGTTCATGCCGTGGGGCGCCGCTCTTTTGGGCCGCTGCTGCTGGTGGCTGGGTTAATTACGCTTGCCCCCATTATTGGCGATATACCCGGCATGCCGACGTTAATGGCTGCACTGGTGCTGCTGGTTTCTGTACAGTTGCTGGCGGGGAGAGAAGCGTTCTGGTTGCCCCGTTGGATGCTTAAGCGTTCGCTTTCCCGGCAAAAGTTCGATAAAGGCATTCAGTTGATGAAAAAGCCAGCCCGCTGGATTGATGGACTGTTGCGGGTACGCTTACCGTGGCTAACGGGCTATGTCGGTATCCGTGTGACGGCTATCGTTTGCCTGATGATTGCCTTAGCCATGCCGCCTATGGAGTTTATCCCCTTTTCGGCCAACGGTGCAGGGCTGGCGCTTACGCTGCTAGGGTTAGGCTTGGTCGCCCGTGATGGGGTCGCACTATTGCTGGGGTTTGCGCTGTTCGGCGCCACCTGTGCTTTCATCACGATGAGCTTGATATAACAAAAGGAAAGTCGCCATGACAGACACTTCGCCACCCACGCCACCGGAACAACAGGGAAGCTGGGAGCGGCGCATAGAAACGGCGCTGTGGAACTCGCGCTTTTTGGTGATGCTGGCGGTCGTGCCCAGCCTGCTGGGATCGTTAATGCTGTTTATCGTTGGCACCGTCGATATCTTCAAGGTGGTCGCCGACGTGATGAGTTACTACCTACTGGGCGGCACCCAGAATATCCACGACAGCCTAGTGCCCGATATCATTATTGCGGTGGATATCTATCTGATTGCTATTGTATTGCTGATTTTTGGTTTAGGTGTCTACCGACTGTTTGTTTCCCGCATTGACCAAGCCGAAGCGAGTAATCTGCGCCACCCTTTTAACGTCGCCTCATTAGACCAACTGAAAGATAAAATCGCCCGGGTGGTGATTTTGGCGGTGATTATTGAGTTTTTCCGCGCCGTGGTGGATATTCGCTTTGCCACGCCCCTGGAAGCCATCTATTTAGCGCTTTCTGTCTTGGCGCTGGCGGCGGCCCTCTACTTGATGAGCCTTGGTCACAAAGGCGAGTAAGGCACGTAAAGGCGCGGAACTAGTCACCATTCTCTGCTAATAAACCGGCCACCAAGCTATTTAACTGCTGCTGAAACTGCCCACCGGGCGAGGGTGGGGTCGGGTCTGAAGTGATCACCACGGTCATCTCACGCTCGGGAATAACGTACAGCGCCTGGCCACCGTAGCCGCGCCCGTAGTAAACATTCTCCCCTGCCAGTTGAGTAATAAACCAACCATAGCCGTATCCATCGCCAGTCCAGCGTGATGTGCCGCGCGGCTGCCATGATTCTTCTACCCAGCCCTCCGGCAGAATGCGCTGTTCGTCTCCTGCCTCATTAAACACGATGCCATCATTCCGATACAGCTCGCCCACCTCTATCATTGCTCGCGGCGAGAGCTGCATATCATTACCGCCGAAGTAGATCCCTTGTGGGTCGCGTAGCCAGGGGCGAATGGTGATATTAAGCGGGTCTCCCAATAGGCGCTGGGCAAGGGCATGGGTCGACTCGCCGCTGGCGTGAGTGAGCGCAGCGGAAAGCAAGTGGCTGGTGCCGGTGGAGTAGAGCATCTGCCCACCGGGTTCATCCACAAAAGGGCGGGTAATGGCATCGTTCACCCAGTTAGCGCTGGCGACCCAGGCGCTGTAATTGCCGCCTGACGTTCGTTCTAGCCCTGCCTGCTGGGCGAGTAGATGCGCGACGGTGATTTCATGAACACGCGGGTCGGTGCCGCTCGGAAGATGATCGCCAAATAGCGCCACCATAGGTTGCTCAGCGGATTCAATGATGCCCGCTTCAATTGCCGCGCCGGTAATGGCCGCCAGCACGGTTTTGGACAGCGATTTAATGTTGGCAGGTGAGGCCACCCCCGGCCCACCCTGGTGCAGTTCGTGGATAATCTCGCCATCGTAGGCCACTACCACGCTGTGCACGCGGTTTAGCTGGCGGGTTTGCTGATCTAATGCCTTTAATGCACTCGCAGAGGGGGCATTTGCAGCTGCATTAGAGGTAGAGAGCAACGACGTAACAGCAAACGAAACAAGTAAAGCAGTGGCGCGCATCGCAACACCCTCCGTATAAGTGGCAAAGGTTCGAGGTTTAGACGTAGAAGAGGTTCCACAATACAAGCACTGTCACGTTCTCACTGAGAAGTGCCGCGACATTACGCAAAAACTGAAAAAGCCTGCTAGGATGGGAGTGCTGACTCATGGGTAAGCAAGCCTTTGATTTCCCTAAAACGCAATAAGCAAGGAGCGCCCTATGCGTAATATTATCTACATTATTGGTCTTATCGTGGTTGTACTGTTCATTCTTTCGATGCTCGGCCTGCGCTGACACCTAGGCGCTGGCTTCAATAAAACACGCCAAGAAAAACCGCCCGAAGCGTTTGCTTGCGGGCGGTTTTTTATGAGCATCTTTTTATGGGCTTTTTTGGATCGGCTATTGTGTTCCGCAGTGCTTGGCAACAGCAGGTGTTAGGCGCAATCAGCAGCCCCCTGGCCAAACATATCAAACATTATGTCGCGGCCAAGGCGAGTCAATACAAAGCGGCCATACTCATTGAAGGTGGCGGCTTCACTGGCTTCCATTACTTGCTGGCAGGTTGCCCAGGTGGGCGCTGCAGCACTCAGCGTGAGCAATTCACGGCGGGCTAAGCCGCGCTGGGGCAAAGTAATGGTTTCAAGCACATGGCCGTTATCGTAAAGCAGCTCAGCGGCAATCGATAAGCACTGGCGAAGGCTGCGTTGCACATTCGCGGCCGTTGATAGCCCACTAGATGCTTGTGATGAGGGCTCTTTCGTGAGTTCTGAAGTCATAATTCCCGGAGTCATAGCATGTTCTCCTGCGGTCAGCACCAAATAGGGCTTGTTGCAGCGCATTATAAACCAAAGTCTATGTTAGACCAAGGTCTATAAATGAGAGCGGCTTTTCTACCATTGATCTCATCAACGGTAAGCCAATGTGCTACGCTCGCTATCACGTATTTTAGCGAGTTAATAAGTCATGCATATCAGTGTATTCGGAACCGGTTATGTCGGCCTTGTTGCAGGCGCTTGTTTAGCCGATGTCGGCCATCAAGTCACTTGTATGGATGTTAACGCTGAGCGGATTGATCAGCTTAATTGCGGAGAAGTGCCGATTTTTGAGCCTGGGCTAAGCACCATCGTTGCCCACAATGTGGCAGCTGGCCGTTTACGTTTTACTACTGACGCTGCCCAAGCAGTAGCCAATGGCGAGCTGCTGTTTATCGCCGTGGGAACGCCGCCGGATGAAGATGGCAGTGCCGACCTACGCTATGTGCTAGAGGTGGCGCGTACGATCGGTCAGCATATGGATAGCTACAAGCTGGTGATTGATAAATCTACCGTGCCCGTGGGCACCGCCGAAAAAGTCCGTGCCGTTATCAGCGATGTTCTCGAACAGCGTGGTACATCACTCGCGTTTGACGTCTGCTCGAACCCTGAGTTTATGAAAGAAGGGGCCGCGATAGATGACTTTACCCGCGGTGCGCGGATTATCGTCGGCACCGAAAGCGAACGCGTGAAAGCGCATATGCAAGAGTGCTACGCCCCTTACAATCGCAATCACGAAAAACTGATGTTTATGAGCGTGCGGGCCGCCGAGCTGACCAAGTACGCCGCCAATGCCATGCTCGCCACCAAAATCAGCTTTATGAACGAGATTTCCAATCTCGCCGAGCGGCTCGAAGTGGATGTTGAAGACGTACGCCGGGGTATTGGCAGCGACCCACGCATTGGCTACCACTTTATCTACCCAGGCTGTGGCTACGGCGGCTCCTGCTTTCCCAAAGACGTTCAGGCACTAGAGCGCGCCGCGCGCCAGTTAGGCTATACGCCAGAACTGCTCAGTGCTGTTGAAGCGGTTAATTTACGCCAAAAGCAAACGCTGTTCACAAAACTGCAAGATAACTTAGGCAATCTAAGTGGCAAGAGCATTGCCGTGTGGGGTCTGGCCTTCAAGCCCAACACCGACGATATGCGTGAAGCCCCAAGCCGCACGTTGATGGAAGCGCTTTGGCAAGCGGGTGCTAAGGTGCAAGCCTTTGATCCCGAAGCCATGGCGGAATGCCGCCGTATCTATGGCGAACGGGATGACTTAATGCTCGCCGGTGACCGCATTCAGGCAGTCAAAGGCGCCGATGCGCTGGTCATCTGCACCGAATGGAAAGAGTTTCGCAGCGTTGATTTCGCTTGGTTGGCCGATCAACTGGCAGAAAAAGTCGTTATTGATGGGCGTAATTTGTACACGCCAAGCGCAGTTGAAGAGGCGGGTTTGCGGTACATAGGGGTAGGGCGAAAGAGCAATTAAGGATGAATCTGTTATTATGATTTTCTGATTAACTGCTGGGTGAATTACCTTTTGTTACTTGAAAATACGTATTAGTACGAAAAAAAGAGGCTAATATTCAAGTTCTGATTCACTTGGTCGATACTTTTAAAAAGCTGCATTAAAAATAGTGTTACGCAGGGCTTCGCAGATAAACGGCTATTGGAAGCAGCAAGCGTAGCAACATGTATTCAAAAAAGGCATTGGTTTATGGCTGCTATCACATCACTAGGCATCGGTTCTGGCTTGGATCTGAATGGCTTGCTGGAACAATTAAAAACGGCAGAACAAGCAAAGCTTGAGCCCATTGCGCAACAGCTCCAATCTGAAGATACGAAAATATCTGCCTACGGTAAGTTGCAAAGCGCGCTTGAGCAGTTTCAAGATTCTGCAGAAGCCCTCAATGACGGGTCGTCATTCGAGAGCCTGACAACCAATGTAGAAGGCAGTGCTGTTGGCGCTGTTAGCAGCAATGAGGCCCAGCCAGGTCAGTACGAAGTACAGGTCGGCCAGTTAGCTACAGCCAGTAGTCTAGTAACAGAGCGTTTGGAAACAGCAGATGAAAGCATAGTGAGTGGGGAGCAGTCATTAACCTTTACTCTTGCTGACGGAGCTATGGATCCCATTACCATTGCCGATGGCAGTTCCCTTGAAGATATGCGAGATGCTATCAATCAACAGAGTGATGGCCGCTTAAGCGCCTCTATTATCAACGACGGTGAAGGATATCGTCTTGCAGTAAATTCGACGGAAACGGGTGCGGACGCGAGTATTGAAAGCACAAACTTTTCAGACATTCTTGCGGGCGATGTACAAACGACTGATGCCCAGGTAGTTCAAACGGGCCTGGATGCAGAGTTTAACGTCAATGGTATCGATATCGTTAGCCCATCCAATCAAGTGGAAGGCGCTATTCAAGGTATTACCCTGAACTTATCTGAGGCGGGTGCGACAAGCACAGTCAGTGTTGAGCAAGATGATGAGGCTATTCGAGAGCAGATCACGGCCTTTGTCGATGACTTCAACGCGCTCAAGGACACCATCACCAGTTTGACAGCGTTTGACGAAGAGACTGGGCAGGCGGCGGGGTTGAACGCCGATGCTGCGACCCGTGCGGTTGAACGAGAGCTTCGTCAAACAATTAGCAGTGTTGTCGGCGGCGATGGCTTTAGCGTGTTGTCGGATATAGGTATTTCGCTTCAAGTAGACGGCAAGCTGGAGATTGATGAAGATAAGTTAGATAGCATTGTTGCTACTCAGCCGGATCAGCTAGCCAATTTTTTCGCAGGCGATAGCGAAGAGGGTGGCATGGCAGGGCAAATTGCCTCATCGCTTGAAAGCTTGGTGGGAACAGGTGGCCGCCTTGAAAGTGCCGTTGATTCGTCTGAAAGGCGCTTTGCTTCGTTAGAAGACCGTTATGCAACAACGGAAAGCCGTATCGAGCAAACCGTTGAGCGTTATCGCACACAGTTTCAAGCGATGGACAGCATGGTAGCGCAAATGAACTCAACCAGTGCTTATCTGACCCAGCAGTTTGCCGTGTTGGGACAGCAAAGCCAAAGTTAAGCTAGCTAAATTAATAGCTTACAAGATGCTCAGCACAATGTGTTGGGCATTTTTTTGTCTGCAAAGGCTTAAAAACAGCTTAAAAAAGGCGCCATCTCTAAAGTTTGTTCCTGTGCAGCCGATAAAGAACTTAGATACCTTTTTCTACCACTTATAAGGAACTGAGTCATGGCTTCGATAACTGCACTTGGTGTGGGCTCTGGGCTGGATCTAGCAGGTTTGGTGGATCAGCTAAAAGCGGCCGAACAGCAAAAGCTTGTGCCTATTCTAGAGCAGAAAAGTGCTCAGCAAACCAAGATTTCTGCCTATGGGCGCCTTGAGTCAGCAATGGATAGGGTGCAAACCTCTATTGCTGCGCTGAATGAGGCCTCTACGTTTAAGCAGCAAAAAAGCACCGTGACGGGCGATGGCGTATTGGCGACCGCAGGCGAAACCGCTAATGCCGGGCGCTATGAAGTGACCGTTACCCAACTGGCCCGCTCAGGCAGCGCGGCTTCTAACAGCGTAGCGCTAGACCAAGAGCTAACAGCGGCCGATGCGACGCTTACGCTTAACTTTGGTGCTGGCGGAACACAAACAAGCTACGACGTTGCTATTTCAGCGGGCAGTACGCTGGCGGATGTTCGTGACCAGATCAATGCAGATAAAGAGTCTGGTGTCACTGCTTCTATCGTTAATGATGGCACTGGGTACCGCTTAGCGCTGAGCTCAAAAGAGACGGGCCAAGATGCTTCACTGGAAGGCTTCTCAGGCTTAGCGTCGCTGACCATGGATGCAGCCACCCAGCGTTCAGGTCAGGACGCTGAGCTAAACGTTAATGGCATTGCTATCACCAGTAAAACCAACCGTGTTGAAGAGGCAATTCAAGGCGTAACGCTTGACCTCACAGAGGCCTCTGGAGACCCCGTTACACTGGTGATTGAGCGTGATGATGCGTCGCTGAGAGAAGCCATTGACGAGTTCGTTAAAAACTATAATGAAATGAAATCCACCGTTGGTCGAATGACCGCATACAATGGGGAAGGTGAGATATCTGGTGAGCTGGTGGGCGACCGCACCGTGCGTACCATTGAAGACCGCCTACGCAGGGATATCACAGACAACCTCGGCACTGGTGATATTTCACGGCTTTCTCAACTGGGTATTGCCATTGATGAGAAAGGGCGATTAAAAGTCGATGAGGATAAGTTGGACGATGCAGTTGCCAACAACCCAGAGGGGCTATCTGCGTTCTTTGCGGGCGAAACAGATGAAGGCGGCTTTGCTGGGCGCTTAAACGCCACGCTTGAAGGCATTACGGCAGAAAACGGCATCATTCAAAGCTCTGTGACTAGTGCTGAGCAGCGGGTTGATAGCCTGGACGAGCGTAAGCTTCGTATGGAGGCTAGTATCGAGCGAAGCACAGAGCGTTACCGTAAGCAGTTTGGTCAATTGGATGGCTTGATCGCCCAAATGAACTCTATGAGCAGCTATCTATCACAGCAGTTCGACATGCTGGGTAATATGCAGAAAAGTAATTAATAACGCGGCTGAGATGGTCGTTGAGACAGTAGTTGAAAAGTTACAGTAATTTACATAAAAAAAGAACATTTTTTCTAAAGAAGTCGGTGGGGCTGCCGTTAACTATAATAACGGCGACGCAAGTGCCGCTAAGTAGGCCACAAGGCCAGTTAAATTTCGAGGAGCACTCACATGTCTGTAATCAACACTAACATTACTGCCCTGATTGGT